>NZ_DASSCY010000284.1:0-9430 GCF_035697385.1 Mycobacterium sp.
GCGCCTTTTCCGGCGGCTACGACTTCGGCGAGGGCTTCAAACACTGGGGCGACGCGATGAACACCGACGGGCGCTGGGACCCTGGCAAGGACTTCGCCATGGTCAGCGCCCGCGAGACCGGCCCGACCCAGAAGTTCATGGCCATCTGGCGCGCATCCAAACCCGTCATCGCCCAGGTGCACGGCTGGTGCGTCGGCGGCGCCAGCGACTACGCCCTGTGCGCCGACATCGTGATCGCCAGCGACGACGCCGTCATCGGCACGCCGTATGCCCGTATGTGGGGCGCCTACCTCACCGGAATGTGGCTATACCGGCTGTCGCTGGCCAAGGCGAAATGGCACTCGCTGACCGGTGAGCCACTAACTGGAATCGAAGCAGCCGCAATAGAACTCATCAACGAGTCCGTGCCCTTCGACCAACTCGAAGCCCGGGTCCGAGAGGTCGCAGCGAAGCTCGCGGCCATCCCCCTCTCGCAGCTGCAGGCGCAGAAGCTCATCGTCAACCAGGCCTACGAGAACATGGGGCTGGCCTCAACCCAGACGCTCGGCGGGATCCTCGACGGCTTGATGCGCAACACCCCCGACGCGCTCGAGTTCATCGGCACCGCAGCCAATCAGGGCGTGCGGGCAGCGGTCGAGCGCCGCGACGGGCCGTGGGGTGACTACAGTCAGGCCCCGCCGGACCGGCGGCCCGACCCGTCGAACATCATCGAGCCATGAGCCCAACAATCGGCGCGACGGATCCCGACGCATGGTCGACACGACTGTGGACCGACATCGAGCCCACCTTCGCTGCCATCCTTGCCCACCCGTTTCTGACTGGTCTGAGCGACGGCAGCCTCGACGAAGGCGCGTTCGCTCAGTACGTCGCGCAGGACGTGCACTACCTGCGGGACTATGCCCGCGCATTGGCCATCGTCGGGGCCAAAGCTCCCACGTTGGCCGACACCGCGATGTTCGCCCGCCACGCCGCAGAGGTATTCGACGTGGAACTCGCTTTGCACTCAACGCTGTTGCCCGAACTTGGGCTGGATCCCACCAGTCTTGACGCGGCGCCGCCGACTCCCACCACTCTGGCCTACACCAGTTATCTTCTAGCGACCGTGTATAGCGGCAGCTTCGCCGACGGGCTGGCGGCCGTGCTGCCGTGCTACTGGATCTACGCGGAGGTCGGTGCCGCGCTCATCGCGCGAGGCTCATCGGATCGTCGTTACCAACGCTGGATCGACAGTTATGGCGGAGACGAATTCGCGGCCACCGTCGCCCAGGTGCTGGAACTCGCCGACCGCACCGGGCCGACGCTGACCGTGGACGCGGAGACCGCCGCTCGTGCCCACTTCGTGACGACCGCCCGCTACGAGTGGATGTTCTTCGATGCCGCGTACAGACGCGAGGACTGGCCGGTCTAGCTCAGTCCTTGCGCCGCAGCCCACCCAGCATCGCGGCGATCACACCGAATACCACGAGAACACCGCCTGCGGCCAGCGTCAGGTTCAGCCATTGATGCAGGCTGTCCTCGGCGTGGCCGACCATCACATCGGCGATTTGCCGAATGTCGCCAGCGGTGCGGTTCAGCGCGTCGTTGACGTAGCGGCGCGCGACCTCGAGTCCCGCCCAACCGGCCGCGCCCACCAGCAACGCCGAAACACCCAGGGCTGCAAGCGCTTTACCGCGGGCGCGGGCCGAAGCCAATGTCAACAACGCGAACACACCCGCCAGAATCGTCGCACCGACGCTGGCCCATGGCCCCCACGTGGCCAGGGACCGGAGCTGCCCTGGCTGAAGTCCCGTCGTGTCGGGAACGGTGATCGGAACCGTCAGGGTCTGCGGCACCTCGAGATCGAGATTGCCGAGGGTCTCCTTGAGCGACGAATCGTTGAGCATCGGCGCAATGTCGATCAGCCATCGCTCGTTGGAACCCTCTTCGCGCTGAATCGAATTGGTGAACATCCAGCGATGCGCAATGCGGTTGGCCTGGGCGAATTGGCCTGGGAATCCCGCGTTTCCGGTGTAGGCGGTCGCCACGCCTCGAACCAGGTCGCGGTTGAGGTTGAAGCCGTTGTCGGCTCCGAGGGCCACGATCTGCGTGGTCAACTCGGACGCCATCGCGTTTTGCAGCTTCGGATCCTTGGCCGCGGACGCGGCAAGCGCGGCATAGCCGTCCTCGCTGACCACACTGCGCTGCGCCCACATCGTGGGTACCGCCACCGCCAGCGCGACCGTCGTGACGAGCCACAAGAACACGGTCGCCACCAACCGCACGCACGTCCTCCTCCTGCAGTGGGGACGCTTCAGTCGGCCAGCGCGCGTCCCACGATGAGGGGGTCCGGTCTGCCGACCACCTCATGATCCTTGTCGTCGTAGTCGAACTTACTCAGCACGTACCGCATGGCGTTGACGCGGGCGCGCTTCTTGTCGTTGCTCTTGACCACCACCCACGGCGCGACCTCGGTGTCCGTCCAGGCGAACATGTCTTCCTTGGCGGCGGTGTACGCATCCCACTTGTCCAACGAGGCAAGGTCCGTCGGCGACAGTTTCCATTGCCGCACCGGGTCGACCTGGCGGATGGTGAATCTGGTGCGTTGTTCGGACGGTGACACCGAGAACCACAGCTTGGTCAGGCTGATGCCGTCGTTGACCAGCATCTGCTCGAACAGCGGGACCTGACGGATGAATTCGGCGTGCTGCTTGGGAGTGCAAAAACCCATGACGCGCTCCACGCCTGCGCGGTTGTACCAAGACCGGTCGAACATCACCATCTCGCCGTGGGCGGGAAGGTGGTGAACGTAGCGCTGGAAGTACCACTGGGTGCGCTCACGCTCGGTCGGCTTCTCCAGCGCGACGACGCGGGCACCACGCGGGTTGAGGTGCTCCATGAACCGCTTGATGGTGCCGCCCTTGCCTGCCGCGTCGCGACCCTCGAAGACAATGACGTGGCGGTGGCCGTTGGCCTGGCTCCACTTCTGCAGTTTCAGAAGTTCGATCTGCAGTAGCCGCTTCTGTTCCTCGTAGTCTTCGCGTCGCATGCGCTCGTCGTACGGGTAGTTCTCCCGCCAGGTGTCGACGGGGACTCCGTCGATGTCGAGCAGGATGGGGTCGTCATCGTCGTCGTCGCGAACGCGATAGCCGTGTGATTCCAGAGTCACCGGCAGAAGGTATCGGCGCGGGCGTACGACAAGGTGACGCGCGGGTGAACGCCCAGTGCCCTACTTGGCTGCGCGGCGCGGCGTGATGAGCGCCAGCTTGGTCATCAGCTTGTTCATCCGCTTCAGGGCCTTCGGCGAGTTGTTGTAGTAGTTGCCGCCCGCGCCGACGTTGGTGCGCGGTGCGACCACCGCCTCCTGGCGGCAGTACTTGCGCAGTCCTTCGGCTCCGCCGAAGCGCGCGCCCATGCCAGAGGTCTTCCAGCCGCCCATGGGCGCCGTCGTGCACATCAGGTTCGAGATCACGTCGTTGACGTTGACGGCACCGCAATCCAGTTGAACCGCAACCTCTTTCGCCCGCTCAATGTTCTTGGAGAACACCGCGGCGCTCAGCCCGTACGGGCTGTCGTTCGCCAGCCGGATGGCTTCGTCGACCGTCGACACCTTCATGATCGGCAATGTGGGGCCGAACGTCTCCTCCGTCATGCACGTCATCGAGTGGTCCACGTCGACCAGCACCGTCGGCGGGTAGAAGCTGCCCGTGCCTGCCGTGCGCTTTCCACCGGTGAGCGCCTTCGCGCCTGCGACCACCGCGTCGTTGACATGTCGCTCGGTCACTGCAACCTGGCTCTCGTCGATCAGCGAGCCGAAGTCGTAGCCCTCGCCTGTGCCCATCTTCAGCTTCTCGACGTCGCGGACGACAGCCTTGACGAACTGGTCGTAGACCGGCTCCAGCACGTAGACCCGCTCCACCGATACGCACGTCTGGCCGGCGTTGAAGAACGCGCCCCACACCGCGGCGTGCGCCGCCAGGTCCACGTCGGCGTCATCAAGCACGATCATCGGGTCTTTGCCGCCCAGCTCCAGGCTGACCGGGGTGAGCCGGCGAGCGGCCCGCTCCATCACCTTGGCCCCGGTCGCGCAGGACCCGGTGAACTGGATGAAGTCGGAGTTGTCGATGACGGCCTCGGACACCTCGCGGGCGCCCTGCGCCAGCGCCAGCACCTCGGGCGCACCGGAGTCCAGCCAACCCCGCAGAAGTAGCTCGGCGGTCAACGGCGTGCGCTCGGAGGGCTTCAACAGCACGGCACATCCGGCGGCCAGAGCGCCGATGGCGTCCATCAGCGCGTTGGCGACCGGGTAATTCCACGGCGCGATGATGCCGACCACCGGGCGCGGCCGGTAGTGCACCTCGACCTTCTTGATGGACAGGAACGGCAGCGACGCCGGACGGGCTTCCGGGGCCAGCGCCTTCTCCATAGTCTTGATGTAGTACGCCGCGATCATGATCAGCAGCGGCACCTCTTGCGAGGCATCGACCGCCGACTTGCCGGTCTCCTTGATCAGCAGCGACTCGATCTCCTCGCGGTGCTCACCCATCCACAGCGCGTAGCGGGCGAGCACCTTCGCGCGGCCCTTGGCGCCGCGGGCCTCCCACTGCTTCTGCGCTTCGGCCAGCCCGGCCGCGATCCTGGGCACGTCAGCGGGATCGGTCCAGCGCACGGTTCCCGCAACCGCGCCGGTCGCAGGGTTGCGGATGGTGCTGGTGTCCGTGAGATCAACTTCGGGCGTCGTCGCGGTCATGGGGTCATGCTAGCTCTCGCTGTGACGTAGATCGCAGGCGGGGTTGACACCTGTCAAGTCCGGCGACCTGGACGCCGAGGCACACGATCGCCGTGCCGAGCAGTAGCCCGCCGACCGTGTCGGTGAAGTAGTGATACGTCACAGCTAGCCCGACCATGCCGAGCAGTACGGCGGTGACCGCAATCAGCACCGCCCACGTCGCGGCGCCTGCCACCAACACGAGCATCCCGACGACAATGACCGCCAGCGTCGCATGGCCACTCGGATACGCAAGCGCTCCGCCCTTTTCACGGTCGAACAGGTGCTTGAGCAGCCGTTCGAGCGCGACGGCGACGGCAGGAGCCACGAGGGCGACGACGGCGAGCCGCCATCGTCGTCGATAGAGCGCGACCGTCACGCAGGCCGCCAGCACGAGCGCGAGCACCCTCGCGTCGGCGAAGAAGAGAAGCCACTGGGCCGGACTATGCCGGTGTTGCAGGAACCAGTCGTCGAGATCGGTCGAGCGCTTGCCTACCGCCCATCCCAGCAACAGCGTGGCAGCGACGGCGATCGGCGGCCACAGCCGAATCAGCAGGCGATGCTGCCCGGTCAGGCGATGCCCCGCACATAAGCGGCCTGGCCGAGGTGCTGGGCGCTGTCGTCGACGATGCTGACCAACCGCACGCTCGCGGTGACCGGCGGGTTCCAGCGCGTGTCGACGATGCGGCTCAACTCGTCGACGGTCACCGAGGCGATGTACTCGAGCGTCACCTTGTGCACGGCGTGGTAGTAACCGGCGAGAACGTCGGCTGATGCGCGGACCTTGTCGACATCGTCGGGGCCGTGGCCGTAGCCCGTGTCGTCGCGCGGTAGGTCGAGACCGAAGCGGTCGACCCAGCCGTCGCGGGTCCACACCTCCTCGACGCCGGCGATGTCGCACAGTTGCGCGTCGTGCTGACGGGCGCTGTGCCAGATCAGCCACGCGATGCTGTTGGCCCGGGCGGTCGGGCGAAAGATCGCGATTTCGTCGGTCAATCCATCGGTCAGCTCCTCGACATGCTCGATGAGCCTGGTGAACGAGTCTCGCAGCAGTTCGCGAACCGCTGCCACATCAGAGTCAGCCATGGCGCCGACGCTACCGGGGTCTAGCTCTGCAGCGGTGCGCCGTGGAAGACGGCTTCGACGTTGTTGCCGTCGGGGTCGCGCACGAAGGCGCCGAAGTAGCCGGGGTGATACTCCGGCCATATCCGCGGGGCGTGCAGCGACTCAGCCCCCAGCTCCAGCGCGGCGTCGTAGAACGCCTGCACGGCGTCGGTATCGGCCGCATGGAACGCGAAGTGCACCTCGCGGTTGGGCCCCGCAGCGTCACCGGCGCTCATGTCGGCGATCCAGAAGTCCGGCTTGCCGTCCTTGCCGTAGCCGATGGCGACCTGGTAGTCCAGTTGGCGCGTATAGCCGAGTACCCCGAGGACCTTGTCGTAAAAGGCTTTTGACTTGTCCCAGTCGGCGCAGTTGATTCCGAAGTGATCGATCACGGGCTCATCGTAGATTCGAGGTATGACATATGACCTCGTGATCCGCAACGGCACCATTGTCGACGGCCTCGGTGGCGAACCGTTCGTCGGCGACGTCGCGGTTTCCGGCGGCGCGATCACGGCGGTCGGCGTCGTCGACGGCGACTGCAGGCGGGAGATCGACGCCACCGGCCTGCTGGTCACGCCGGGATTCATCGACCTGCACACCCACTACGACGGTCAGGCGATCTGGTCCGATCGGATGACGCCGTCGTCGGCGCACGGGGTGACGACGGCGGTCATGGGCAACTGCGGCGTCGGCTTCGCGCCGTGTCGAGCCGAGGACCACGACGTGCTGGTCGACGTGATGGCCGGCGTCGAAGACATCCCCGGCGTGGTCATGGTCGACGGTTTGCCGTGGGATTGGGAGACGTTTCCCGAGTACCTCGACGCGCTTGAGGCGCGACACAGGGACATTGACGTGGCCGCCTATCTGCCGCATTCGCCGCTGCGGGTGTACGTGATGGGTCAGCGCGGCGCGGACCGGGAACCCGCAACGGCCGAGGATCTGGCGCGGATGCGGGCGTTGGCACGGGAGGCGATCGAGGTCGGCGCGCTGGGCTTCGCGTCGTCGCGGTTCTCGTTTCACAAGACCGCGAGCGGCGCGCCGATCCCGACCTTCGACGCGGCCCAAGCCGAGATCGCCGCCATCGCGGACGGTGTCGCCGAGGCCGGTGGCGGGCTGATCCAGTTCGTGCCGGACATCGCGGCCGGCGGGTACGCGCCGGTGCTAGCGCAGGTCTTCGAGGCGGCCCAGGACGCCGGTCTGCCGGTGACGTTCACGCTGGCGACGGGTAACAGCGGCGATCCGCTCTGGCCCGATGCGATCACGATGGTCGAGAAGTTCAATTCTCTTTCGGGCGCGCACGCGCCCACCATCACCGCGCAGACCTTCCCGCGCCCCATCGGCTTGGTCATCGGACTGGAGCTGACGGGCAACCCGTTCGTCTTCTATCCCAGCTATCGCGAGATCGCTGATCTGCCGTTGGCCGAGCGGGTGGCCGAGATGCGCAGGCCCGAGGTGCGCGCCCGAATCCTTGCCGACAGTCCAGCGGGCGACGGCAATCCGCTGCTGTATCTGGCGCAGGCGTGGGATTGGATCTTCCCGCTCAACGACCCACCCGACTACGAACCGGATCCGTCGACGTCCATCTCGGCCAGGGCGCGGGCCCGCGGCGTCAGCCCGATGGAGGAGGCCTACGACCGTCTACTCGACGACGACGGCCACGCCATGCTGCTGGTCGCGATGGCCAACTTCGAGAACAACTCACTGGACACGGTCGGGCAGCTGATCCGTCGCGACGACGTCGTGCTCGGCCTCGGCGATGGCGGCGCACATTACGGAATGATTTGCGACGCAAGCTTTCCGACGTTCATGCTGGCGCATTGGGCCCGCGACCGGGCGAGTGGGCGCCTCAGTGTGGCCGAAGTGATTCGCGAACTGACGTCGGTGCCGGCACGGGTCGCCGGACTGGCCGACCGCGGCCGTATCGCGGTGGGCTACAAGGCTGATCTCAACGTCATCGACCATGCGGCGCTGCGGCTGCACAAGCCGGTGATCGCCTACGACTTGCCTGCCGGCGGCCGTCGCCTGGACCAAACTGCCGACGGCTACGTCGCGACCGTGGTCTCGGGCCAGGTGATCGCCGAGAACGGCGCGCCCACCGCGGCCCGACCGGGCAAGCTGGTCCGCGGCCGTCAACCCGCGCCTGCCGCATGACGCGCGTCGCGCCGCGGATTATTCTCGCGGCATGAGCGTAAAGGTGGATCTGAACCAACTGGCCGACAAGCTGGTCGACTTCAGCTTCGCCTACCTGATCTCCGTCGGAGACGACTTTCGCGCGCACACGGTGTTCGTCGAGCCGGTGTTCAGCGACGGTCGGCTCGACGTCGGCACCGTCGGCAGGCACACCCGCGAGAACACCGCCCGGCACGCCGACGTCACGCTCGTGTGGCCGCCGCGGGACGCCGGCGGTTACTCGCTGATCGTCGACGGCCGCGCGCAACAGTCGGGCGAAGCGCTGACCATCGAGCCCACCCGGGCGGTCCTGCACCGCAAGGCGACTGCCGACTCACCCACGACGGACCCGGCCGGCCTGCACGACTGCGTGCCGCTGAAGAAGTAGGCCGACGCCTCACCCGCCTCACCCGCCGCGAGTGTGCGGTTTCGTACGCGACACGCCGTCGGGGCGTCCAAATTCGCACCGTCACCATGTCTTTGGGCATCCTCGGGCGATTAGCGCGGCACCCACACGGTCGAGGAAGGACTGTGGGTTGTTGTGCAATATGCCGCTTGTGAGCCGGACGTCGATCCATCCGAGTTCTGGCAAGACTGCGTATCGCTCGACGTCCTTTGTCCGCTGCTTCGGATTTGACCAGTGGTGGGCACCCTCGAAATCGACGCCGACTAGCCATTCGCGCCAACCCATATCGATACGCCAAACCTTCCCCTGCTTGTCGATCACCCTGATCTGAGTCTGAGGCCGCGGATATCCCGCCTTGATCAATAGCAGCCGTGTGAGCGACTCATACGGCGACTCGGCTCCGCCGTCGACGAGGTCGAGGGTCTGGCGGAGTTGATTCAGCCCGCGCACGCCGGGATGTCTGGCGATCACGGCTTCGACGTCAGCCACCTTGACGTCTGTGCCGTTCATCAGGGCATCGATGCGCTGTACGCCGTCCTCAAGCCCCAACCGACGACCCATATCGAAAGCGGTCCGCGCGGGCGTCGTCACGCGCATACCTGCAATAGTCTGCATCTCACCGGACGCAAGCACGTCGCTATGGATGGTGAGCATCGGCGGCGCCCTCCGATTCCGGTGAACCAGCTCTGCAGGCAGACCAGGCTCTATCCACTTGGAACCCAGCAGCGCGGACGCCGACAGGCCGGCAAGTACCCCGCGCCGACGAGACCACAGCCACGCCGCTCGTGACCGTTGGACCGCCGAGAGCTCCACACCCCGCGGCACATGCACGCCGGGATAGACCGGCGCATAAGACCGTCGCAGCTCACGGACTGACAGCGCGCCGGCTTCAACGGCGTCCCAGCCGCGAAACGGCCAATCCAGTTCCTCCCGCATGGCCGCAGGTTGTTACTGCCGTCTGACATATCCCGTCGGCTGTGCGGATTTATCCACAGGCCGTCGTGCCG
>NZ_DASSCY010000285.1:0-30482 GCF_035697385.1 Mycobacterium sp.
TGGCCCGCTTCGCTTCCATCGCTTCCATCGCTTCTAGTACCGCGTACCAGCATCTGGTGCAGGCTCTCCAGCATCCCCACACTGATCGTTCGCCCCTCGCGCATCCAGCTGTAGGCGGTCTCGGCGGCCAGCACGTAGTTCTGAACCTCGCCGACTGATCCCGAGAGCTGCTCCCGGGCCAGGAAGTCAGCTTCGAAGACGTCGGTGAGGGCGGCGAAGGTGCCCTCCAGCGCCGATGTGCTGACGGCCTCGCGGCGAATTGCGGGGCGCGCCAGCAGCGTTGGGTTGGGTAACAACGCCGTTGCTTGATCAGCCCGCGCCAAAGCAGCGGTCGCTTCCACCACCTGGGAGTACGTCAGAGGATGAAGTTCGATCATTTCGGGCAGATCGTCAGGGACGTATGCGAAGTGCTCGAACTCCTCGTTGAATCTCGGATCGAAGCCCTGAATCGGCACAACCTGGCCGATCGGGCTCTGCCTCAATGCGTCAATGTCCACAGCGTTGTCTGTTCGTTCGTACCTTGAATTCTCCAGATGTAATTTCAAGGTTACGCCTCAAACCTTTAAAACTGGCCTAGACATTTCAAGTTGGTCAGACCCCGAAGTTCAGTTTGGATGAAGCGCTATCGGCGGCATCCGCGGCCTAGGACGACGGCCCGAAAGCCTCAGGTCTTGTCGTCGTGCTGCGGACAGAAGTACAGCGGAGCGCCGGCCATTACATAGTTGGACAGGCTTTGGTCCTTCGTCGCCGCGTCCACCGTCGCCACTATGGTTTCCCAATCAAGCCCGCGATCGTATTGCGCACACACGCCTTTGGCGAGGTTCGCGATCGTCGCGCAATCACCGGTATAGCCCACGCCCGCCATATCCCGGCAGAAATCGGCTGCGGGGTCGGCGGCGGCACTCGGAACTTGGGTCAACGACGCAAACGCGCCGGCCAACATAAGCGCTGCTGCAGCGGCGGCCCTCATCATGAGTCGACCGTGTCCCGGTTCCACACGACGGACAGCTCGTCCTTCTCGCCGAACCGGACGAGGTGACTGCCGACGACCTCCTCCAGCCGACCGAGCTCACCGCACGGCGCGGTGATATCCAGGTGTAGCTGGTCACCCTTGGCGGTGATGGTGGCGCGGCCCTCGCCGAGGTCGATCCATCCGGTCGAGGTGTCTTCCGACCACTCTCCGCCGTTGCGGCGTCCCAAGTGAGACGCCAGCTGCTTGCCGTACCGCTCTGGACGGTCGGTGATCACGGTGGCGCGCGTCGAGGCTGAGTCGTCGTTCGTCATGGTCCGCTCCTTTCTACGCCTGTGTACCCGGCTTCGTGGGACGGCACGCGCTGCCGCAGACTTCAGTGCATGGGACTGGTCGTCGAAGAGCTGGAAGAACTCGGTGTCATCCGCTTATCGCGGTGGGTCTTCAACTGTTACGTCATCCGTACCGACGACGGCGGTGCGGTAGTCGTCGACGCCGGTCTGCCACAGACCCCCGACGACGTTGCACCGTATCTCGACAGGCTCGACGGCCCGGTCCACGCGATCGTCGCCACCCACGGCCACAGCGACCACGTCGCAGGCGCTGCCGAGGTGGCCCGTCGCTACGAGGCTCCAATCCTCTTGCCCGCCAAGACAATCACGTACCTCGACGGAATCCAGCCTCGAACCCCGACCGCTGCCGCCGCCGCTCGCATCTGGCCGACCCTGCTCGATCAGTCCCTTGACCGGCGCGGCATCGGCGGCCTGATATCCGGTAGCCGCATAGCGGGATACGGCACCCCGGCAGGGATGCGTTGGTCCGGCCCACTTCCCGCGGGCGGCCTTTCCGACGGCGAACAACTACCCGGTGCTCCCGCGTGGACAGTGATCGAGGTCCCCGGGCACACCGACGACAGCGTTGCCTTCTGGAACCCGGAGGCCCGGCTTCTGCTGTCGGGCGATGCGGTCTTAAGCGCGCGTGGACGGGCCTGGCACACGCCCGAAACCGTCGACGACGGAGAGGCCACGCGTACCCGCACACGACTTGAGCAGCTAGCTGTCGCACACCTGCTGCCGGGCCATGGGCGCCCGGTGCACCAGCCCACGTCCGTGTGGGAGCACCAACGTCGCTAGCTCAGGCGGCGAGCACGAACGAAAGGAAGAAGCCGCCCGCAGTCGCAAAGGCGTTGAGCGGCCGGCCGTGTTCGAACGCTTCAGGCATCAGAGTGTCGGCAAGTGAAGCCAGCACGGCACCGCCGGCGAACGACAGCGCCACGGCAAGCAGGTGCTCGCTCAATCCGGCTGCCGTTGCCCGGCCCACCACGACGGCCACCGCCAACAGCACCGCACACAGCACCCAGGTCAGCACGACGATGCGCGGACTGGTTCCGGAGTTGCGCATGGCGACGGCGCCGACCAGCGACTCGGGCAGGTTGGAGAAGAAGATCGCCACCAGCAGGGACAGCGACGCCCCGCCCACCAGTGACACCCCGAGTGCGAGGTTCTCCGGCACCCCGTCCAGTGTCACCGCTGCCAGCAGCGCCAGACCAACTCCGCCGCGCGCACCGGAGGCAACGACCTCACGCTCTTCGGGCCCCGACTTTCCACTGATGTACTTGTCCAACGCCGTGTCCACCGCGACGAACGTCGCCGCCCCCGCGAGCAGTCCTAGCCCGGACCGCAGCGCACCTCCCATGTGGAAGGCTTCCTCGAACAGTTCGAAAGCCAGCGCTGAGATCAGGGCGCCGCTGGCGAACGCCAACAGGACGCCGGTTACCCGCTTCGGTGGGCTCCACTTCGCGCCGACGAGCGAACCGATGACCAGGGCGCTGGACGCTGCCAGGCCGAAGAACACGGCGGTCAGCACTGCGGCATGATGCCCCGCTCAGGCGCTGCCCAAACTCTTCGATCTCGCTAGCGCTGGTAGAAAACGGCGCTGTAGTCCGCGGTCCAGGCGCCGTCGATGCAGCTCAGCGGGACGCCGTCGGGGGACTGCGCCACTCCTGTTTCCTGACCGCACAGTGACCGCAAGGTCCGCATGCCGACCAACGGCGGCGACGCTATCCACTGGCTTCTCGAACTGCAGGCCAAGGTGTTGCCCCCCGCGTCTATGCCGAAGTTGTAGCGGGTGTTCTGCGTGCACGACTCTCCTTGTACGGCGCCGCGATCCACGTAGGGGACGCAGTCCGCGCCGTCGCACCACCCCGGCACCGCCGATGCAATCGGAGAACTCAACATCGGTGCGGCGACAAATCCACATGCCAGCGCAGCTGCAGCCAAGAGCTTCATGGGATCAGCGTAGGGCGACCGGCGCGGGAGTAAAGTCAGTTGCCATGAAATCGCTTGCAGGGGCCCTCCTCGCAGGCATGTTGTCGACAGCCGCATTGGTCGCCGCGCCCACCGCCAACGCCGACGTCGTGGCCTACCTCGTCAACGTGCACGTGCGGCCCGGCTACAACTTCCCCAACGCCGATGCGGCCATCGGCTACGGGCAGAGCATCTGCGACCGGGTCGCGGCGAAGATGGGCTACGCGCAGCTTGTCGACCAGGTCAAGGCGGACTTCCACACCGCGGACTACTACCAGGGCGCCTACTTGATCAACCAGGCCGTCAACGAGCTGTGCCCGGCCCAGATCTGGCAGCTGCGAGAGTCGGCGGCCGGCTACACATTGGCGGCCTGACGGTCAGCCGTGTAACCAGAAATCCAGCCATGGCACCGCGGCGAACAGCCATAGCGTCGCCGTATACCCCGCGATGACCACCAGCGCGCCCAGCGCCGACACACTGACCGATGCACCGTCGACCGGGTCCAGCCAAGGAGTGAAGGCCCGAGTGGCCAGCGGCATCAGCGCATAGGTCAATGCGGCGACGCTGACGATCTGGCTCAACCACATCGACAGCCACGGCTCGGCGCCAATGTCCTTGAATACCGGACCGAGGAACCGCGACAGCATCATCACTGTCGGATAGAGCACCAGCAGCACCAGCATCGCCGTCTTCCACTGCGGAGTGACCTTCGGCCGACCGCGGTCAAACCGCAGGATCGAGCCGAACGGCGCATCGACGGACAGGGTGCGGAAGTCCTGGGTCAGATGCGTCCGCAGCTGCTTGAGCTGGCTTGCCCGCTCGCGGGAGTCCGACCACGCGCCGAGCTGCTCGTCGGTGCGAAAGCACAGAATCGATGTCCACTGCTCGCCCTCATCCTCGGGGCCCGGTGGCAGCAGAACGGTGCCCGTGTAGCCGGGGAACTGCGCCGTCGACCTCACGATCTGGTGCTGCGCGATGACGAAGTCATCGGTTCGGCCCTCGATCACGTCGTGGCGGAACACCGCAGTGCCCGGCGGCAATCGATGCCCCTCGATGATCAGCAGGTCTGACGACTTACGAAGCAGGCCTTCGGCACTCGACAACGGGTCGGTATCCAGCCAGGCATGAAGATCCTCGACTGTGTCGAAGGTCGCGGCGACGGCCGGCTGCAGTCCACCACCGGTCAGCGCCAGCCGCAGCGACTTGAATCCCCGCATCGCCCTCGCCGCGTCGGTCGCCCGGTCGAACCACGTTTGCAGTTCGTTGTCGCCGACCGGATGCAGCAACACGACGGCCGTCGGAAATGACTTGTCGGACATGCGGACTCCTTCACGACAACGGCGGCGCCCCTTTCCGGGACGCCGCCGCCGCGTCGAACTACGGATACCTGACTACGGGCAGGTGACCTCGATCTCGAACGGCTTGGTCACCGGCTGCATCGGGTTGGCCATGTCCATTCCCGTCGCGGTTCCCGAGATCTTGTAGGTCTTGTCGTCCTTCTCGGCCTTCGCTTCGGCTCCCGGCGTGCCGGGCGCGTAGCCCAGGCTCACACCGTTGATGTTGCCGAGCGCGACGGACTGGACCGTGGGTGAATCACCCTCGGTCAGCACCGCGCCGATGCCCGAGGCGCTGCCCGTGGCGCCGAGGGCGATGTTGACCGTGCCTCCCATGGTCGCGCACGTGACGGAGCCGGACACGTTCTGGTCTTGGCCGTCGATCGTGACTGTGGACTTGCCCTCCGCCGAGGCTGCCGCCGACGTCTCCCCCGAAGTCTCGGACTTCTTCTCATCTGAACCACAGCCCGACAGGCCTGCGATGACGATCGCGGCGCCGCCTACGGCGACCAGGAACCCACGCTTCACCCTTGTTCTCCTTTTGTTGTCGTGATCCGTCAAGATCGGCGGATCATCCCAAGCAGTATGGTGTGCGACTTACCCATGGGCGTGCAATTGGGCGAAAAATTTGCCAGCGGGTCGGCGGATGGCCTTGCGAGATCAGCAGGCCACCTTGATCGCGAACGTGCCTGCGGCCCGGAAGCTGGGCTTGGCGGTGTCGAAGCCGTCGGCCGTGCCGGTGATGTCGTAGGTCCGGTCGGTCATGACCACCTTCGCGGTGCCTCCCAGTCCGGCGTTGTAGCTACCGGTGAACCCGCCGACGTTGTTGATGCTGACGAATTCGGCGGTCAGCTCGTCTTTGTTGGAGACCATGGCCGTGATGCCCGACCGCTGATCCCCGGTATCGATCGTGGTCAGCGACCCCGTGGACGAGCACTGCACCGCTGTGGTGGTTCCCGTGTCCTGGCCGTTGACGGTGACCTGGGCGCTGCCCGCGACCAGTGCGCCCGGCGGAGGTTGGTACTGCGGCGTTTCTGACGAGCACCCGGCGATCGCGGTGACGGCTACGGCGGCAACGACCCATCGATATCTCACAGTGCAGAATCTACGACGTGGACGAGCCCTTTTTCAGCGTTGACGCAGAGCTGCCCGGTCAGCTCGGTCGCGCCGGGGTGATCCGAACCCCACATGGCGACATCCACACCCCGGCCTTCATCGCCGTCGGCACGCAGGCCACCGTCAAGGCGGTGCTGCCGGAAACCATGAAAGAGCTTGGCGCGCAAGCTGTTCTGGCGAATGCCTATCACCTATACCTGCAGCCCGGTCCCGACATCGTCGACGAGGCAGGCGGGCTTGGCGCTTTCATGAACTGGCCGGGTCCGACATTCACCGACAGCGGCGGGTTTCAGGTGCTGTCGCTGGGTGCCGGCTTTCGCAAGGTGCTGGCGATGGACACCGCGCGCGTGCAGGCCGACGACATCATCGCCGAAGGCAAGGAGCGTCTCGCCCATGTCGATGACGACGGGGTGACCTTCAGGTCGCATCTGGACGGCTCGACCCACCGGTTCACTCCCGAGGTGTCGATCCAGATTCAGCACCGGCTCGGGGCGGACATCATCTTCGCGTTCGACGAACTGACCACCCTGGTCAACACCCGCGGCTACCAGGAACGATCGGTGCAGCGCACCCACGACTGGGCGGTGCGGTGCTTGATTGAACACCGCCGGCTGACCGCGGCTCATCCCGAGCGACCGTCGCAGGCATTGTTCGGTGTGGTGCAGGGCGCCCAGTACGAGGACCTGCGCCGGCAGGCCGCACGTGGACTGACGCGCATCGTCGGCGAGGACGGGCACGGGTTCGACGGCTACGGCATCGGCGGGGCGCTGGAGAAGCAGAACCTGGCGACGATCGTCGGGTGGGTCAGCAGCGAGCTGCCGGTGGACAAGCCGCGTCACCTGCTCGGTATCAGCGAACCCGACGATCTGTTCTCCGCCGTCGCGGCGGGCGCAGACACCTTCGATTGCGTGTCGCCCTCACGGGTTGCGCGCAACGCGGCGGTGTACTCGACAACCGGTCGCTTCAACATCACCAACGCCGCCTACCGCCGCGACTTCGGCCCGATCGACGACGACTGCGACTGCTACACCTGCGACCACTACACCCGTGCGTATCTGCACCATCTGTTCAAGGCGCGGGAGCTGCTGTCGGCGACGCTGTGCACGATCCACAACGAGCGGTTTGTCATCAGGCTCGTCGATCAGATCCGCGCGGCGATCAGAGCGGGCGAGTTCGACGAGCTGCGTGGCCACGTCCTGGGCCAGTACTACTCGACGCGTGCACAATAAGAGGATGACGACCACCGCGGACCCGCAGACGCTTCTGCTGCAGCTTCTCGACCCGTCGAACAGGGCCAACCCGTACCCCGCATACGAGCAGATCCGCGATCGCGGGCCGTTGCAACTGCCGGAGATGACCTTGAACGTCTTCTCGTCGTATCAGGACTGCGACGAGGTGCTGCGCCATCCGTCGTCGGCCAGTGATCGAATCAAGTCGACCGCCGCGCAGCGCGAGTTGGCACAGGGCGTCGAGGCTCGCCCGATTGGTCCCCCGGGATTTCTGTTTCTCGACCCGCCTGATCACACGCGGCTGCGCAGGCTGGTCAGCAAGGCGTTCGTGCCGAAGGTCGTCAAGGCGCTGGAACCCGACATCACCGCGATGGTCGACGCGCTGCTCAACACCGTCGAGGAGAAGGGCCATTTTGATGTCATCGCCGACCTGGCCTACCCGCTTCCGGTCGCGGTGATCTGCCGGCTGCTCGGCGTCCCGATCGAAGACGAACCCCAATTCAGTCGCGCGTCAGCGCTGCTCGCCGCGGCGCTGGACCCGATCATCTCGTTCACCGGTGAATCGCATGACAAGTTCGACGAAATGCTCGAGGCCGGCATGTGGCTGCGTGAGTATCTGCGCGACCTCATCGCGCGCCGGCGCAGCGATCCCGGCGACGATCTGATGTCCGGGCTCGTTCACGTCGAGGAATCCGGTGATCAGCTGACCGAGGACGAGATCGTCGCGACGTGCAACCTACTGTTGGTCGCCGGCCACGAAACCACGGTGAACTTGATCGCGAACGCCATTCTGGCGATGCTGCGCAGCCCGTCACAGTGGACCGCGCTCGCCGCCGACCCGCAGCGGGTGTCGGTCGTGGTGGAGGAGACGCTGCGCTACGACCCACCTGTGCAGTTGATTGGCCGAATTGCCGCTGACGACATGACAATTGGCGAGGCGACCGTTCCGAAGGGTGACGTCATGATGCTGCTGCTGGCCGCGGCCCATCACGATCCTGCGGCGTTCGACTGTGCCGATGAGTTCGACCCGGATCGCGAGAACCTGCGCCACCTAGGCTTCGGCAAGGGCCCGCACTTCTGCCTCGGGGCGCCGCTGGCGCGGCTGGAAGCCGCCGTCGCACTGTCCGCCGTCACCGCTCGCTTCCCACACGCGCGGTTGGACGCCGAGCCGCTGTACAAGCCGAACCTGACGTTGCGGGGAATGGCGCGCCTGGACGTCGCGGTCTAGAGGCCGGGCCGCAGCAGCAACTTGGGTATCGCTTCGGCTAGCCACTGCTCGTATCTATCCGGCGACCAGCCCAGGTCCACGGTGAGCGCCGAATATACGTAGGGCGACTGAATGGTCAACAACACATCCGCGGCTTCGGCCACGGACAGACTCGGACTCAGGGCCGACCCCAATTGCGTGATCCAGATTGGTCCGGCGGCGCGGACATCTCGAACTATCTTCTGGCGCAGTTCTTCCAAGGCCGGATCGGTGGCGGCGGATTGCTCGAGGACCCGCATCAGCGGTGCCACCCGTTCGTGCATTGACCGCACGAAATGTGCTGCGGCGGCGAAGTACACGTGTTGCTGCTCGCTGGTGGGGTCGGCCAGCGCCGGCAGCCGATCGGCCAGACGCTCGGCTTCGTAGTCACCCACAACGGCGACGTCAATCGCCCGGGACAGCACCGCGGCCTTCGAACCGTACGTGGCGTACACGGTCTGCGGTGACACATCGGCCGCCGCGGCGATCTGGTCGATGGACGTCCCAGCGAAGCCTTGTTCGACGAACAATGCCGCCGCCGCTTCGACGATCCTGCGCTGGCGCATCTCCGCATCGGCTCGTCGCCGGCTGTTGTTGTACGTGCGCCGAGGAGTGGTTGACATCGATCGGCCGCCTTACCTATAGTCAACTATATTGAATATATGTAGCACTATTTAAATGTACTACAGGAGGTCGCCATGGCAACCACCCTTCGGACCAGGGTCCCGCCGGTTGCAGTGGTGAGACTGGTCGAACGCCTCAGGCACCGCCTCTACCGGGCCAACCAGAGACTGGTCCCGGCGCCGGTCGCAATGGCCGAAATGATTCTGGCCGGGTGGATGTCGCAGGCCATCGAGGCCGCTGCGGAACTCGGCATCGCTGATGCTCTCGCGGAGGGTCCGCTGGCGGCAGACGACCTCGCGCGGCGGGTGGGCGCAGACCCCGATGCCGTGAATCGACTGCTGCGGGCACTGGTCAGTCGCGGCGTGTTTCGCCTACACGGCAACGGCGCCTACGGGCTCAACGCGCTTGCCGACACGCTTCGTTCCGATGCGCCGACATCGATGGCCGGAGCGGCGATGTTCTATGGGTCGCCGCAGCACCGCGAGGACTGGAGCACCCTGGCCGAGGCCGTCAGATCTGGCAAGGCGACCATACCGGTGTTGCGGGGCAAGCCGGCCTTCGAATACCTCAACGAGGATCCCCATTTGGCGAAGCTCTTCAACGACGCGATGACGAGCATCTCCGCGCTTGTCCAGGATTCCGTGGTTGCAGCATTCGATTTCAACGCATACCCGGTTGTCGTGGACGTTGGTGGCGGGCACGGTCGCCTGCTGGCCGCGATAGTGGCGGCTGCACCATCCGCGCGCGGTGTCCTCTACGAGTTGCCGGAAGTCGCTGCGGGCGCACAGTCATTGCTGACGAACCTCGGTGTCGCGGAACGGGTTCGAATTGAGACCGGATCGTTCTTCGACAGCGTCCCCGCGGGTGGAGATGCCTATGTTCTCAAGCACATCATCCACGACTGGCCAGATGACGAGGCGGTGCAGATCTTGCGCAATCTTCGCGCGGCCGGCGATGCGAACACCACCCTACTGCTGGTGGAAACCGTGATTCCCGAGCACGACCGCGAGTTCATCGGCAAATGGGCCGATCTCGAGATGCTGCTCGGCGCGAACGGTCGAGAGCGCACCGCGGCGGAATACCGCGCGCTGCTTGAACGCGCCGGCTTTCGGATGACTCGTGTGGTGCCGACCGCATCGCCGTTCAGTCTGGTCGAGGCCAAGCCCGGCTGACCGATGTGCAGAATCGGCGTGACCGAGTGCGCATGCCAAGTACGGTCTAGCGCATGCGAATCCTCCTGGTAGGCGCCGGTGGCGTCGGCTCGGCTTTGTGCTCCATCGCTGTGCGCCGAGACTTTTTCGACCAACTGATCGTCTGCGACTACGACGAAGCACGGGCCAAGCAGGCCGCTGACGCCGTCGGCGACGGGCGGTTCTCGGCAGCGCAGGTCGACGCCACATCGGCCGAAGCCGTAGCCGATCTCGTTCGGCGACACCAGATCACCCACGTCATGAACGCCGTCGACCCGCGCTTCGTGATGCCGATTTTCAACGGCGCGCTGGCAGGCGGCGCGGACTACCTCGATATGGCGATGAGCCTGTCACACCGTCACCCCGAACTTCCGTACAGTCAGACCGGCGTCAAGCTCGGCGATGAGCAGTTCGCCGCGGAGGATCAGTGGCGCGCGGCCGGGCGACTGGCTCTTGTTGGGATCGGTGTCGAGCCGGGCCTGTCAGACGTGTTCGCGCGGTACGCCGCCGATCATCTGTTCTCCGACATCGACGAGCTTGGCACCCGCGACGGGTCGAACCTCACCGTCGACGGCTACGAGTTCGCTCCGTCGTTCTCGATCTGGACCACCATCGAGGAGTGCCTGAACCCGCCGGTGATCTGGGAGGCCGACCGCGGCTGGTACACCACCGAACCATTCAGCGAGCCGGAGGTTTTCGACTTTCCCGACGGCATCGGCCCCGTCGAGTGCGTCAACGTCGAGCACGAGGAAGTGCTGCTGATGCCGCGCTGGGTCAAATGCAAGCGGGCGACGTTCAAGTACGGCCTCGGCGAGGAGTTCATCGACGTGCTCAAGACGCTGCACAAGCTGGGGCTCGACCGCACCGAAAAGGTGAAAGTCGGTGGGGTAGAGGTCAGTCCGCGCGATGTGGTCGCGGCGTGCCTGCCCAATCCCGCGACGCTTGGCCCGAAGATGCACGGCAAGACGTGCGCGGGGCTGTGGGTGACGGGCACCGGAAAGGACGGCAACCCCCGGTCGACCTACTTCTACCACGTCGTCGACAATCAGTGGTCGATGGCTGAGTACGGCCACCAGTGCGTGGTCTGGCAGACGGCAATCAATCCCGTTGTCGCCCTTGAGCTTCTGGCCAACGGCATGTGGTCCGGCAGCGGCGTGCTGGGGCCTGAGGCATTCGACTCGGTGCCGTTCCTCGAGCTGCTGACCGCGTACGGCTCGCCGTGGGGTCAGAAGGAGCTCTGATGCCAGAAGAACTCACCGCGGAGCAGGCCGCTGCGCGCCTGGCGACCGCGGACGCGCTGGGGATTCCGCTGGGCCCCGGCCAGCCTCCCGCTTTCATGCGCGCGTTGGGGGAGCGTAAGGACTGGACAGACCTGCGCGTCTACGGGGCGCTACTCGCCGTCGGTACTGAGCTGTTCTCGCGCTCGGGCGTTCATTACGTGTCGGGCTTTTACGGTCCGCTCGAGCGGGCCTTGCGCGGCATGGGCGCCGACATCGAGTTCGCGCCTGCGGACTTTCGCCGCTTCGGGCCGCTGCTAGAACGTCAACGGCCGCGCGTGATGACGACCGTCGCGACGCCGCCCGATGCCGACGGCTGGTGCTCTCTGTCGCTGCATGCCGGCGGCACGATCAGCGAATTGCACCGTGCGGGAGCCGATCCCGATCGACTGCTCGTCGTCGAGGTCTCGGACGGCTACCCGCGAACGTTCGGGCTCGGCGAGCAATATCGCCATTCGCTGCACGTCGACGAGATCGATGTCCTCGTGCGCTCTGCTGACGCGCCGCTCGCGCTGCCAGGAGGCGGGGCGGCGCCTACCGACGTCGACCGGGCGATCGCGCGGCACGCCGTCGCCTTCATTCCGTCCGGTGCGACCCTGCAGACGGGGATCGGTTCGATTCCCAGCCAGATCGCCACGCTTCTGGCCGAAGGGGACGGCGGCGATTATGGCCTGCACAGTGAGATGTTCACCGACGGCTGCATGCAGTTGCACCGCGCAGGCAAGGTCACGAATGCGGGCAAGGGCCAGCACGACGGGGTGAGCGTGACGACGTTCGCGTTCGGCTCGGCGGAGCTCTACGCCTGGCTCGACGGCAACTCCGAGGTCGCGTTCCTGCCGGTCGAGGTCGTCAACGCACCGGAGGTGATCGGCGCGAACAGCGACATGGTCACCATCAACGGCGCGCTGGCGATCGACATTCAGGGCCAGGTCGTCGCCGATACGATCCACGGCGACCAGTTCAGTGGGATCGGCGGCGCTGAGGACTTCGTGGCAGGCGCCGGGCTCGAGCTGTCGGACCGCTCACTGATCTGCCTGCCCTCCACGTTCGAGAAAGACGGCGCACTGCAATCGCGGATCGTGCCGTCGTTCGGGCCCGGCGCCGTGATCACCACGCCGCGGCACCAGGTCGACGTGATCGTCACTGAGTACGGCGCCGCGGAACTGGAGGGCAGAACCGTCCGTCAGCGCGGCGAGGCTCTCGCGGCGATCGCGCACCCACTGTTTCGTGACGAGCTGCTTGCGGCCGCCGAGCGCGCGTCGAAGGGCCGCTCACCCGTCGCGTGACCAAGCGCGAGCGACCGCAAAGTGCCAACAATCCACGGCGTGTCGCGTGCAGACACGGTCGCTCGCGGTGAAGTGACTAGAGCGGGTTGAGAATGCGGTCGAGGAACTGACGCGTTCGCTCCTCCTTGGGGTCGCCGATACGGCTTCGACCCTGGCACCGGCCTTGCGGGCCACCTCCGACCAGTTGCTGGTGGCATTCTCCGCCGCGACCTTGCCTTTGAGGTCGGCCAGCGAGGTGATCGAGTTGTCGTTTGCACGAGTAACGATGACACCTTCGCCGACAGAGTAAGGCTGTGACAGGTCGTACTTGGCCTGGCGTTCGGCGTTGATGGTGACCTCGTTGGCCACGACGTCTAAGCGGTTGGCCTCAAGGGCGGCGAACATGGAATCCCATGGCGTCTCGACGAATTCGACCTTGACGCCGATCTTGTCACCGACCGCCTTGGCCACGTCGACGTCGTAACCGACAAGCTGACCCGACGCGTCGTGATAGCTGAACGGAGAGTAGACACCTTCGGTGCCGACCCGCAGCACGCCAGCCGATTTGATCGGGTTGTCCTGGTTGCCGCCAGACGAGCCGCACGCCGTGAGCATCAGCGCCGCGAGCAGCATCACGAGCAGCGCTCTTCGTGGATAGTGCACCGGCGGACGCTAGCAAGGCAGCGGCCGCAGCCCAAGGGTTCTGTTCAATCGGGCCGGTATATCCATGGGTGCCGCGGCAGCTGCGTCGGATCGAACCGCGCCAGCAGCTGGTCCAGATCCGACGCAGGCCAGCCCAGCGACTTGGTGATCTGCGCGAACGCCCGCTCAACGCCGATCTCGGCGAGCGTCACAGCGCCGTCGCGCTTGGCCAGCCGTGCCCCGTCCTCGTTGAGTACCAGCGCGACATGCGCGTACGTCGGCTCGGGATAACCCAACAGGCCGGCGAGGTACGCCTGCCGTGGCGACGACGGCAACAGGTCGTCGCCACGGACCACCTGGTCGATGCCGCCGGCGGCATCGTCGACCACCACGGCGAGGTTGTACGCCGCGACACCGTCCCCGCGCCGGACGACGAAGTCGTCGACGATGCCGGTGTAGGGACCGTGCAGCAGGTCGTGCACGGTATAAACGATCGCGTCGGTGCGTAGCCGCAGCGCTGGTGGCCGCCCCGTCTCGCGGCGCCGGGTCTCGCGTTCGGTGTCGGTGAGATCGCGGCACGTGCCGGGATAGGCGCCCTGCGGCGCGTGGGGAGCTCGCGGCGCCTGCGCGATATCCCTTCTGCTGCAAAAGCATTCGTACAGCAATCCACGTGTGGTCAGCTGCGCGATCACGTCGTCGTACCGCTGTGGATGCTCGGATTGCCACTCGGCAGGCTCATCCCACGCCAGCCCGAGCGCCGAAAGGTCGTCGAGTTGGCGCTGGGCGATATCGGAATGGGTGCGGTCGTCGAGGTCTTCCACGCGCATCAGGAATCGGCGGCCGCTCGAGCGGGCGAACAGCCACGCCAGCACCGCGGTGCGCAGGTTGCCGATGTGCAGGTCGGCCGATGGGCTCGGGGCGAACCTGCCTGCGGTCACCTCCGCAATGTAACTAGTCGCGCTCCCACGGCGCCGTTTCGCCCATCTTCTTGTAGTACTTCGCGAGGTGGCTCTTCACCCGGTCGATGTCGTCCTTGGGCAGGTCGACCCCGCCGCGCGCGCCGTCCATGATCGCGCCAGCCGCCATCACACCGCGAGGGACGACTTCCAGTTTGTCGTCGACGACATCGGCGATCAGCAGCTTGTAGCCGGTGAAGTTGTCCTTCTTTTCGCTGTCGTACCAGACGTGGGCATCGCGGTACTTCTCGTTCGGTTCGTCCTCGGCCTTCGCCCATTTGCGGACCCGTTTCTCGGCGGCGTCGCCGTCCCAACTGCGGTCCCGGTCAGCGAGTGGCAAATCTTGAAACGCTGTTACTGACATCTTCCAGGCGTGCCCACATCACCGCTTCGTTAAACGGCAAGCGCCGCCTCGAATTCCGTGCAGAACCAATCGACGTCAGACGAGGAAAACACCAGCGGCGGACGGATTTTCAGCACATTCCCATCATGTCCACAGACAGAGATCAGCACGTGCCGTTCGCGCAGCGTGTTGACGAGTGCGCGTGCGCCCGCCCGGTCCGGTGTCTTGGTGTCGGGGTCGCTGACCACCTCGACGCCGACGTACAGCCCGGCGCCGCGCACGTCGCCGATCCGCGAATCGCGGGCGGCTATGCGGGACAATTCCTTGCGCAGATGGGCGCCGACCTCGGCAGCCCTGCCCAGCAGATGCTCGTCCTCGATGACGTCGAGCACCGCGCCCGCAGCAGCCATCGCCACCGGATTGCCGCCGAACGTATTGAAATACGGCATGCGCACGGCGAACGGGCGCAGCACCTCCGAACGCGCAGCCATCGCCGCGACCGGGAAGCCGTTGCCCATCGGCTTGGCCATCGTGACCAGGTCGGGGAGGACACCGTGCCGGGAAAAGCCCCACATGGAGTCGCCGGTGCGGCCAAACCCCGGTTGCACCTCGTCGGCGATGAAGACACCGCCGTGCCGGTGCACGACGTCGACGGCGGGCGCGAGCACTGCGGGGTCTGGGTAGATGCCGTCGGACGCGAAGATGGTGTCGGCGATCAGGCAACTGACCCCGTAACCCTGGCCACAGAGCTCGTCGACCGCACGGGCCACGTCGGCGGCGAAGCGCGCTGCCGCGTCGGGGAATCGGTAGCTGTCGGGCGGCGGGACGACGCGCACGTGTGCAGGCAGCGACGTCGCGTCGCCGAGGGATGGCGAGATCGCGGTGACGGCCGCGGTGTTGCCGTGATAGGCGTCGCAGGTGACGATGATACCCGTTGCGCCGGTGGATATTTCGGCGACTCGCAACGCCAGGTCGTTGACCTCCGAGCCGGTGCAGGCGTACATCACCTGGTCGATCTCATTCGGCATCGTCGCCAGCAGCCGCTCGGAGTAGTCGACGATGCCGCGGTGCAGATAGCGGGTGTGGGTGTTCAGCGTCGACATCTGCTGCATCACCGCATCGGTGACGTGCGGGTGGCAGTGCCCCACGCTTACGACGTTGTTGTAGGCGTCCAGGTAGCGCACGCCGTCCGCGTCGAACACGTGGCTGCCCTGCCCGCGCACCAGATGCACCGGACGGTCGTAGAACAGCCGGTTCGCCGGGCCGAGTACACGCTCACGGGCCGCGATCAGCGGGTCACCGTCACTGTCGGCGGTGTAGCTGTTCGAGTCCATGATGTTGGAGAAGCTCACCGGGCTCAGTCTGCTGCATCCGGCGTCGTCCTTCAGAATGTGTGAGATGTCCGGACTGCCGCCCGATCATGAGAGCTACGCCCGCGCGGCGCTGCCGGCCTACGGGCGTGACCGCGACGCTCCATTGCGCCTGCTGAGCCTGTCGGAAAACGCCACCTATCTGGTGGCCGACGCTGATCCGCTGGTGCTGCGGGTGCACCGGCCCGGCTACCACTCGCTGCAGGCGATCAGGTCCGAGCTGAGCTGGATGGCCTCGCTGCGTGATGAGACGCCGGTGGTGACCCCGGAGCTGATCCGGGCGCGCGACGGCAGCGATGTGGTGACCGCCGCCGTCGGGGACAACACGCTGCACGTCGACGCGGTGACGTTCATCGCGGGCTGCACCGCAGAGGAGAATCCGGACGCCGTCGGCTTCGACGAGCTGGGTCGCATCACCGCCGTGATGCACGACCACGTGCAGAGCTGGTCCGCGCCCGAGTACTTCACCCGATTCCGCTGGGACGTCGACTCGACGCTCGGCCCGGCGGCGCGGTGGGGCAACTGGCGCCTGGCGCCCGGGCTGACCGCACCCGATACCGACGTCATCGAGCGCGCGGCCACCGAAGTCGGCCGCAGGCTCACCGAGTTCGGCTGCGGCCCTGACCGTTTCGGCCTTGTGCACGCCGACCTGCGGATGGCTAACCTGATGGTCGACCCCGCAGATCCGGCGTCGCCGATCACCGTCATCGACTTCGACGACTGCGGCTGGTCGTGGCACCTGTTTGATCTCGCCGCGGTGGTGTCGTTCCTCGAAGACACCCCGATGGCGGAGGTCATGATCGCCGACTGGCTGCGCGGATACCTTGCGGTGCGCAACATCCCGGCCGACCACCTGGAGATGATCCCAACTCTGGTGATGCTTCGTAGGCTCATGCTGACCGCATGGGTGGCCTCACACGCCGACGCCGATGCGGCGATCGCCTTCACCGACGGCTACGCGACGACCACCGCCCGGCTGGCCGAGCGTTACCTCAGCGATCGCGATTGGCTGCGCGACGCCATCCATTCGTCGCGAGTATGACCGAAACCGCCAGGTAGGGCAGTGCCAGCACGGCGAACGCGCCGCCGTGGCCTCCGGTCTGAGCCAAGGCCGCGTAGCTGCCGTACACCATCAGAGTCGCGACGTCGGTCGACATCCCGGCCAGCGACGTAACCGTCGCGCGGGCCGGTCCCGAGATGCTGTCCTGCAGGCGCGTATCGGCCACCACGGTGGCGAGCTGGAAGATGCCGAACGCCGCCGCAACGGCCACCACACCCGAAGGATGGCCGGCCAGCGCGCCTGCCGCCAAAAGTACGGAGCCGCAACAGATCAGCAGCCCCAGCCGAAGCGTACCGATCCGGCTGGCCCTGCCAGCGAGCAGCCCTCCCGCTGCCGCGCCTGCCCAGACGACGACCATCAGCAGCGCGACGTCGCTGTCGGTTGCGCCAGTGCTGGCCAGCAGCAGCGGGGTGTACTCGTCGAGCGCGCCCCACACCGATGCCACGGCCGCCACCAGCAGGACCGCCGAACGGATCCGCCGCGACCGTCGCGCTTCGGCCACACCGGCCGCAAGGGCGCTGGTCCATCCGGGTTCGATGTCCTCGCCGGGAAGCCGAATTCTGTTCTCCGGGAACAGGGTTGCAATCACCGCGGACAGCAGGCTCAGTCCGGCGCTCGCAGCCCCGACGGCGACGAACCCGCCGACAGACAGCAGGGGAGAAGCGACGACTCCGGCGAGCATGGCCGCCAGCACGCCGGCCACCTTCCCGCGGCCCATCAGGGCCGAGTACTTCCCGGTCGCGCCGATCTGCGCCAGCTCGTCATAGACCAGTGCCTCGAGCGCGCCAGAGGTCAAAGCGGTCTTCAGGCCCCACAGCAGGAAGCCCAACGCGAACATCCAGTAGCCCGGAAACGTCACCCACAGCGCGAATGCGACCGCCGTCAGCAGCGGGCCGGTGATCAGGAGCCCGCGACGCGAGGTGGCGTCGGCCAATGCGCCGGAGGGCACCTCGAAGGCCATGCTGGAGACCGACCAGATGACGAACAGCGACGAGATCTTCCACACGGACAGCCCGGTGTCGCCGAACAACAGCGTGTAGACCGGATACAGCAGGACGAAGTCGTCGAGAAACGAATACGCGTACAGGGTGCCGGCTAGGCGTCGATAAGTCGTGCTGCCCTTGGGGCGTCTAAATCAACATCGCCATGTCATGGCATCGAGAATATCCGAGGTCTTCCGAGATCAGGCGTCGTGCACCACTACGCAGCATCGGTCGGTATCGGGCTCGAGTTCCGCGTGCGCTCGCGGGTGGCCACAACCGGCGATGACCCCCTCGACGAGGCGCAGATTCAGTCCGCACACCACATCTCGGTGGTCCTGGGCGACCAAGTGAAACGGGCAATTCCGGAGTTTGATGCGGCCGGCGTCGTCCGCCTGGGGTAGGTAGCCGCAGTTGCGCAGCGCTGTCACCACGTTTCCCCCGGTTTCAGCACCGACGCGCCGGCCCGCCTCGTGCGCGGCGTCGTTCACGGCCTGTTGCACTGTTCCGCTGGTGTCGTGCTCGACGGATGCGACGAGCAACCGGGCGAGTAGTTCGTAGTCCCTTGGCGGGACGCTGACGGTGATCTCTTGGGCGGCTCGGGTGTAGAGCTTCGCCGGGCGACCGGCGCCGGGACCCCCACGACCCGCCGGGCGTTGATAGCTGACGGCCAGCAGGCCCGCGTCGGCCAACTTGTCCAAGTGGTACGCGGCCAGGGTGCGTCCGATCGACGCCGCGGCCGCCGCCTGCTCCCGCGAAACCGGTCCGTCGTTTTCGGTCACGTACTCGTACAACTTCCGCCGCAACGGGTCTTCGAGGTGACTCAGACCGGTCAACGCCGCCAGCACACCTGGTCGGTCAAGCGACATGACCCAAATCTAACACCAAAAAGTATTGACAAATAGCAGAGCGTAGGACGACTCTAAAAACAGTTCTGATTGGTCTTAGAAAGGGGATTGAGATGACCGCCTCAGCACTACCTTCCTCATCCGTCCACACCCGTTCCGAGGTGCTGCGACGAGCACGCTCCGACCCGGCCTACGCGGCGTTCCTGGCGTTGCGGATCGGGTTCACGGTGCTACCGATCGTGTTCGGCCTCGACAAGTTCACCAACAAGCTCACCAACTGGGAGACCTACCTGGCCCCGTGGATTGTCGACATGAGTCCGATCAGCGCGCACCAGGTGATGCTGGTTGTCGGGGTGATCGAAATAGTCGCGGGCATTGCCGTGGCGATCAAGCCGCGATATGCCGCATACATCGTCGCCGCGTGGCTCGCGGGCATCATCGTCAACCTGCTGAGCTACCCCGGCTTCTATGACGTGGCGTTGCGTGATTTCGGGCTGCTGCTGGCCGCGCTGACACTGGCCGGACTTGCCTCGGTGTACGACCCGGCCTGGCGTCGGCGCCCGAAGGCAGGCCCAGATTCCGCCGCATAGCCGAGGGTCTTCATCGCCAGTTGAGACGCGGGGTAGCTGGTTAGGCTTGGTGATCGGTTAGGTAGGAGCGGCGAGTGGTCACGTTAGACCGGCTGGTCAATGTGCTGGGGGGCTACGGCGTCCGCTTGCGTTTCTGTCCGATACCGCGGTCAGCGGAGTTGCGAAGCGTCGTCATGCATGAGGTGGCCGACGATCGCACAGTCGTCGGTGACGTGTTGCTCGGTATCGGTGCCCGCTCAGTCAAAGAAGCGGTGCGCTGGGCAGCCTCGGCACACGCGGTTGTGGTGCTGATCCGCGGCGGCGATGACGACACCACGTTCGGTGGCGCGGACGAGGGCGTCGCGGTGATGGTGGTGGACCCGGCGGTGTCCTGGAGTGAATTGGCCGCAGTCATCTACGGATTGGTGATGGAAGGCCGCGAAACCGAATCCGGCCGTGGTCCAACGGATCTGTTCGCATTAGCCGACAGTTTGGCCGAGGCCATCGGCGGCGCGGTCATCATCGAGGACCGGCTCTCGCGCGTGCTGGCGTATTCCAGGCTGCACCAACACGCCGACCCGGCGCGCGTGGCGACGATCCTTGAGCGACAGGCACCGGAGCAGTTGCGCGCATTCTTCGACGCCCGTGGCGTGTACACGCATCTGGCGGCCTCCGACGAGCCCCTGTTTGTCACCGAGGACACCGAGTGTGGGATGACTGGACGCATGGTAGTGGCGGTGCGCACCGGACGAGAGCTCATGGGATCCGTGTGGGTTGAGTGTGGGGTGCCGTTAGACGGGTCCGCGCTCACCGCGTTGGCGGACGGCGCCCGCACGGTGGCCTTGCACCTGTTGCGCTCCCGTGCCAGCGCCGACCTGGAACGTCAGGTCGAATCGGAACTGGTGATTCGGCTGCTGGAAGGCACCGCCGATGCCGCCACCGCGGCCAGCCGCCTCGGCCTACCGCACAGCCTGTTGCGGGTCATCGCGGTGCAGGCGTTCATCGGCACTGAACGCGACGCATCCCTGCTGTTGGCGTTTGAGCGCGCCACCACTGGGTTCGGCTGGTCACGGCCGGGCCGCAGCGCCCTGGCCGGCAACACGGTCTACACCCTGCTGCCCGGCGAGCCATCGGCGGCGGCTCGCAAGTGGGTCACCGGTCTGAAAGCGGCGTTACCTGAGCGGGTGACACTGTTGGCCGGCATCAGCGGGGCTGCCGTGGTCGCTGACCTCGTGGCGGCACGACAAGAGGCCGACGAGTGTCTGGCGCTACACGAGATGTGGCCCCGCGGCGCCACGCCTCCGGCCTACGACGAGTCCTGGGACGACATCCTGCTGCAGAGGCTGCGCACGGCCGCGCGGTCAGGCCGCTCCCCGGACCGGGGGCCGGTGGCCGAGCTGCGCCGCCACGATCTGGCCCACGCCACCGAATACGTGATCACACTGCGGGCCTGGCTGGAGGGTCAGGGCGATCCCACTGCGGCCGGAGAGCGATTGGGAGTGCACGAGAACACCATTCGTTACCGGCTGCGCAAGATGGCCGAGGTCGCCAATCTGCAACTGGACGATGCGAAAAAGCGGCTGGCGATGATGATCGAACTCGCTGCCACCGACACCGACTGACGTAATGGACAGTGTTCTGGCTGATCCAATCCGGCGCCTGAGTCAGGGATTCCGATCATGGTTCGATCAGCCCGGCCCGGATGGCGTAGCGGGTGAGTGCCAGGCGATCCCGCAGCCCTAGTTTTTGCAGAATGTTGGCGCGATGCCGGTCGACGGTTTTGGCGCTGATGCCTAGTGTTTTCGCGATCTCTCGGGTCGAGTAGCCTTCGGCGACCAACTTCAGTACCTCCTCTTCGCGCGGCGTGAGGATGTTGTCCGGCAACGCTTCTCCGTGTTTGGCGCGATGCAAATAGTCCCGGATCAGGGCGGTGACCGCGCCGGGGTAGAGGAATGGCTCGCCACGCATCGTTGCGCGGCATGCTTCGAGCAGGTCGCGGTCGGCCACCGACTTGAGGACGTAACCGGATGCGCCCGCCTTGAGGGCTTCGAAGAAGTACTGCTCGTTGTCATACATTGACAGGATCAGCATCCGGACGTGGGCGTGTGTTCTGTTGATCTCGCGCGCGGCTTGAAGCCCGGTCATTCGCGGCATGGCGATGTCAAGGATGGCTAGGTCTGCAGGCGTGTGGTCGAGTGCCGCGAGCGCTTCGTATCCGTTGGAGGCCTCGGCCACCACCTGAAGGTCCGGCTCGGCGTCGAGAATCATTCGCAGCCCGCTGCGAACGAGCGCGTGATCGTCGGCGAGCAGAATTCGGGCCGGGTCTCCAACCATCACGGGCCCTGCTGCATGCGTAGCGGGATGGTCAACCGCACTTCGGTTCCCCGACCACTGGGCGATGTGATGGTGAGATCGGCGTTGACGAGCAAGGCGCGCTCGCGCATGCCCTTGATTCCAGCGCCGTCGATGACCACCCCGCCAATCCCGTCATCGGCCACGCGCAGGCTGAGTTGTTCGGCGCTGGCATGTAGATCCAGCCACACCTTCTGAGCCCGGGCGTGACGCGCGATGTTGGTCAGACTTTCTTGCGCGACGCGATAGCAGACCAATTCGGTCTCGGGATTCAGGCGGGCGAGTTGAGGAACGATGTGTTTGGTGACGACGATCCCAGTGCCGTGAGTGAACTCGTTGCACAGCGCGTTTAGCGCGCTGTGTAGTCCGAGGTCCTCGAGGGTGTCGGGGCGCAGTCGGCGAGCGATGCCGCGTACTTCATCGAGACTGGCACGCACCGTTTCCTGGGTGTCGTGAAGATCGGCGCGCAGTTCGGCTGGTGCCCTGTCGACGACACGTTTGAGGGCGAGCAGGGCCACGGTGAGGCTCTGCCCGATTTCATCGTGCAGTTCACGCGCAATGCGTTGGCGCTCGCCTTCTTGCCCCGCGAGCGCTGACGCGCTCGCCGAGGTTCGCTCGGCTTCCAGCCGGTCAAGCATGGCGTTGAACGACGCGATGAGGTGATGCAGGTCGCCGTTGTGGCGGTCGTCGATACGGTCACTGCGCCGCGGCGGATCGACCCGCCGCATCGTGCTGGCTAGTTGGTCCAGCGGCGCCAGGCTCGACCGCAGCAGCAGGGCGTTGGCAGTGAGAATCACCGCCAGCCCCACGACAAGCACCGGGATTTCGGTCACCCTGATGCGCGCCGACACGGTCGCTGGCGACAGAGCAAGGACCAGGGTGCCGAGGGCGAAGACCAGCCCGTTGATCACAAATACCCGCCGAAACAGTGCGGCCGCAGGGGTGCGCGCACGGCGCCGGAATCGCTCCACGACCCGTCCACGACGGTTCATACCTCCAGCGTGAGCCGTGTGGTTGGGGTTGTCCATACACGACGTATCCCCGCGTGAATGGGTGTCAGACCCCATGGTGGCCGGTCGCCCTGCCGCGCAGACTGGGCGTCACTCGCCGGGAGGAGCGTCGATGCGCATCGATCGGACAACGGTGGCCGGCAATGGCGTACTGCACCACATCGTGCCCCGTCGCGGGGGGCGGTTCGGTCTGCTGGTCGACGCCGACAACACGCGGCATCTGTTCACCTACGAAGAAAGCGATCCCGATGTGCCCGCGCAAGCGATCCTGCTGGAGCCCGACGAGGCCGACCAGGTCGCCGAGATCCTGCACAACCAACCGATTACCGATCGCCTCCTCGCACTTGAACGACGCATGCGCGAACTGATCGGGGAACGAGGACACTATGACCAATACAGCTAGCGTGCAACGGAACGAAGCCATGCAAGCACACGAGATCGCGGTGACCCCGCCCACGGTTCGCACCGATGATCCGGTGGCCAAGGCGGTACAGGTGGTGGTGGTGAACCGGCTGCCCGGGTTGATCGTCGTCGACGACGAGGATCGCCCGATCGCGGTCTTGCCGGGTACACAGGTGTTGCGCCTGGCGATTCCCGGGTCCTACCAAGACGATCCCGCGCTGGTACGGACCGTCGACGAGGTTTCGGCAGACCTGTTCTGGCGCGAAGCAGGCAGCCTCACCGTCGGTGATTGTCTGCCCGATCCGGTGGCCAAGCCTGCCACCGTGTCACCGGACGCGACCTTGCTCGAGATCGCGACCGTCATGGCGAAAAAGCACAGTCCGCTGATCGCCGTCGTCGACAACACCGGCAGATTGACCGGTGCGGTGACGCTGGAGCGGCTCTTGACCAGTTTGGCGGTTGCCGGGCCCGGTGACTGATCCCGGCCCCGGTGGCGGCGGCTGGACAACCAATGGCTCCCGTGCTCGCACTGGCGATCTTCGTCGTCGCCTTCTGGTTCATCGCCACCGAGCGCGCGAACAAGGTCAAGACGGTCCTGGTCGCTGCCGGCATGATGGCGGTACTCGGCCTGATTCCCGGCGAGCGGGTGTTTTATTCAGAGCACGAGGGCATCGACTGGAATGTCATCTTCCTGCTGCTGGGCATGATGGTCATCGTCGGCGTGATCAAACAGACCGGCGTGTTCGACTACCTGGCGATCTGGGCGGCCAAACGATCGCGCGGCAAGCCGTTCCGGCTGATGGTCATGCTGATGCTGATCACCGCCATCGCCTCACCGGTGCTCGACAACGTCACCATCATCATGCTGGTCGCTCCCGTCACCCTGGTGGTGTGCGACCGCCTGCGGATCGCCCCTCAGCCCTATCTCATCGCCGAGGTGCTGGCGTCCAACATCGGCGGCGCCGCCACGCTGATCGGCGACCCGCCCAACATCATCATCGGTAGCCGAGCAGGGCTGACATTCAACGACTTTCTGGTTCATATGGCGCCCGCGGTGGTCGTGATTTTTGCACTGTTCGTGGTGCTCACCAGAGCTCTGTTCCACAAGGATCTGCGTGCCGACGACGTCAACCTCCAACAGGTGATGGCATTACAGGAACGACGAGCCATCAAAGACACTCGGCTGTTGATCCGGGCGCTGTCCGTACTGGCCCTCGTCATCGTCGGATTCGGGCTGCACTCCGTGCTGCACGTCGCACCCTCGATCGTCGCGCTGGTCGGCGCGGGAGCGATGCTGCTGGCGACCGACATCGACGTCAGTGACGTACTGCCCGAGGTGGAATGGCCGACGCTGGTGTTCTTCATGGGGCTGTTCGTCATGGTCGCCGGACTGGCGCATACCGGTGTCATCGAAACTCTCGGCACCGCGGCCGCAACGGCATTCGGCGACAACTGGTTTTTGGCGGCCACCGCGCTGATCTTCGGGTCCGCCATCCTCGGCGCGTTCATCGACAACATCCCCTACACCGCGACCATGGCGCCGGTCGTGGAAGGAATGGCGGCTCAAACACCCGACGCCGAGACCGGGCGGGCGCTGTGGTGGGCGTTTGCCCTCGGCGCGTGCTTCGGCGGGAATGGCACCGCAATCGCCGCCAGTGCCAACGTTGTCGCAATCGGCATCGCACAACGGGCCGGTCACCCCATCACCTTCTGGAAGTTCACCAAGTACGGCGTGGTGGTCACTCTGTGGAGCGCCACCCTGGCGTGGGTGTACGTGTGGTTGCGCTACTTCTGACCGCCGGTCATCGACCTGCTGTGCGCAAAAGAGGACGCGCGCTGTCGGTACGCGACAAAGCGTTGCGTCCCCGTTGTCTGGGTTTGGCAAACCCCGCAGGAGCAATCCACATCATCATGGAGACAACCGATGATCAAGGCGCGGAGGTGGGTGATGGAGCGGGTGAAATCGCCCCGGCGTCGACTCGCCGACAGGGGATTTCCGTGATCCCGCAGGAGCCGCATGATCACCGCGGATCCGCGCGCCGGCGGGCGGAGGAGGCCGTGATGGACACTTTCACCGTGCGCCTGCCCCGGTGGCCGCTTCTGCTGCGCCTGTTGGGCCGTGATCCACTGGTACGCACCAGCGATCGGGTCGAGGCGCTGATGTTGGTGTTGGCTGTCGCGGTCTCGCTGCTGTGCGCGCCGATCGCCGCTGCCGTCGGCACGGCGGTCTATTACGCCAACCGCCAGCTCTACGCTGAGCAGGCCCAGAATCGCCGCTCCTTGCCCGCAACAGTCACCGGCGACCCTGCCTCCCAACAAGTCTTGCGGACCATCACGTTCACCGCACCAGCGCGATGGTCAATGGCCGGCGCCGAACACGCGGGCACGGTCAAGGCGTCATCGACAGCCAAAACTGGTGACTCGATAGAGATCTGGGTCGACCACAACGGTTCTCCGGTGCCTGCACCGACTCCAACAACCCGCGCCGGTGTGGATGCGGTGGTAGCGGCAGTGGCGATCTGGGTGACCGTGATCGCCGCGGGGGCGACTCTTTTCGCCATCACGCGGGCAGTTTGTGACCGTATCCGCTTCACCGCATGGCAGCACGACCTTGACAGCCTGGTGGGCGACGGCGGCGGGCGCACCACCAACCAGCCCTAAAGCTCTCCAGCCACTTCATCATTCACCCGTGGAAATCGCTGCTCTTGGTCCCGCGTCGCCATCGGCGTTGTCGGGTGGCAACAACAAGCCATCGTCCGGTTGTCCAATCTCAGCAAACCGCTCCCGGTCTATCTCGCCCACGATGGAGGTAACAACCAACGTTCAACTCTGGAGGTATGTGATGGTCGGCGTCGAGCGCATAGATGGCGGACCGCGATCAGTGATCGTCGTCGGTGCGGGCATCGTCGGTTTGTCGACCGCATGGTTCCTGCAGGAGCGCGGAGTCGACGTCACCGTGGTGGACCGCACCGGCGTCGCCGCCGGCGCCTCTTGGGGCAACGCCGGATGGATCGCGCCGGCGCTAACCCTGCCCCTGAACTCTCCGGCGGTCCTGCGCTACGGGCTGCGAGCGCTGAGCGACCCTGCCGCCCCTCTGCACATCCCGCTCACCGCCGACTCCGCACTGGGCGCCTTCCTGGTCCAGTTCGCCGCCAACTGCCGGCGATCGTCGTGGAAGCGCGCGGTGCGGGCCAACGTGCCGCTCAACGAGGAATGCATCGAGGCCATCGACGTGCTTGTCGCCAACGGGGTCGACGCGCCGGTGACTGACGCTCCGATCACCGCGGTGTTCCGCACCACCGAAGCCGCAGAGCGCATGATGCGGGAGCTTCGACAGCTCGAAAGCGCCGGGCAGACAATGTCTGTCACCGGGCTATCGGGCGAGGCGCTGCGCGAACAAGTGCCCTTGGCGTCGCCCGCGATCACGGCCGGGTTGAACATCAACGGGCAGCGCTTCATCGACCCCGGCCGATTCGTGCAAGCACTTGGTCAGGCGGTCGTCGAGCGAGGTGCAACCATGCGCACGATGGAAGTCAGTGACGTGCTGTCCTCCGGCAACGGTGTCTCGGTGTACCCGCAGAGCGGCGAGTGGCCGTTGACCGCCGACGCTGCCGTGATCGCCACCGGCGCTTGGTTATCCCGGCTGACGGGCAGTCGGGTGCGCGTTCCTGTGCAAGCCGGTCGCGGCTACTCCTTCACCGTGCCCGTCGATCGCCCTATCCCAGGTCCCATCTACTTGCCGGACGTGCGGGTGGCGTGCACTCCGTACCAAGGCGCACTGCGTGTTTCGGGCACCATGGAGTTCCGCGATCCGCATGCACCGGCGGTGCCGGCACGGGTGGGTGCCATCGTCGCCTCCGCCAGTCCGTTGCTGGATGGGGTGCGCTGGGCCGAACGCAGCGACATATGGGTTGGCCCGCGCCCGGTCACCCCCGATGGCCGCCCCTTGATTGGTGAAATGTCGCGGCGCGTGTACGTGGCGGGTGGGCACGGCATGTGGGGACTGGCGCACGGGCCGGTGACCGGACGGCTTCTGGCCGAGCAGATCACCACCGGAAAGCAACCCGAAGCCCTGCGCGAATTCGACCCTCTGCGCCGAACCGGTAGGTAGACCGGCGACCCGCGCTTCACACCTCCGACAACCGCGCCCGTCACGGGCATGCGAGTCGTCAGGGGCGGCGCTCCTGCCACGGCCCGCCCCTGACGACAACTCCTCTATGAAAGGAATCTGCAAAATGACTACCACCGAACGTGTCTGGATGACGCGAAGGGCCTACCTCCGCCTGCAAGCCGAACTGGCTGGGCTGCGCTCACAACTCGGCGTCGAAGTACCCGACGACGCAATGCATTTCGACGACAGCCTTGTCGCAGGCAACCGGGCACGACAAGTTCGGATTCGCCAGATTCAGGACCTGTTGACACACGCGGTCGTCGGTGAGGATCCACCCGACGACGGCATCGCTGAGCCCGGAATGGTGCTGACCGTTCGCTATGACGACAGCGGTGAGACCGAAACCTTCCTGCTCGGTGTGCGTGGTGCCGAGGACGCGGACATCGAGGTGTACTCGCTGCAATCACCTCTGGGCAGTGCGATCGCAGGAGCGAGCCCGGGCGAACAGCGCACTTACTCCATTCCCAGTGGCGCTGACGTGCCCGTGACGCTCCTCAAGGCGGTGCCCTACGGCACAGCGACGGAAAGGAACTGACCATGCCCACTGCCTCGCGTGTATGGATCTCACCCCAGGCGCACGAGCGGCTGCATCGGGAGCTGGACACTTTACGTTTCCTGTTCTCCGCAGGAATCGCCGATGGCGATACCGACGAGAACGCCACCGCTGTCCGACGTGCGTGGGAGATAAGGATCCAACAGATTCATGATCTGCTGATCAACGCGGTCGTCGGCGAGGACCCACCCAACGACGGCATAGCCGAACCGGGCATGGTGGTCACCATACGATACGACGCCACCGGTGACACCGACACGTTCCTACTGGGTCTACAGGGCGCCGAATACGCCGACATGGCCGTCTATTCCATCGAATCGCCCTTGGGTGCCGCGATCGCAGGAGCCCGCCCCGGTGAACGTCGCACGTACAGACTCCAGGCTGGCGCCACCGTGCCCGTCACTCTGCTCAAAGCAGTGCCATACGGTCTTCATGCCGCGGACTTGAACGAGCGCGTGCTGCCGACCGGCGGATAAGAGGAAGCTCCATGTCGCCTACCATTCCCACTTTCATTGCGCTGAACGCCCAACTCATCAAGGCACACCACAGGATCCGTGAGCTTGAAGCCCGCGAAGCCGAGCTACGTGCCCAAATCGGATCACTCCGTGCCGTGATCACCGAACGCACCCGCGACGGCCAGCAGACTATTGCCAGTCGGTCGACGATATGGCGCGAAGACACTGGGGTGCGTGAGGTTTCATAGCAACTCAACCGTGGCGCTCCTTTAGGGGCCTGATTATCGGCGATGACCCACGCGCTCGTCGCAACAACGACCGACAAGACCGAAGGGAATCACATGTTCAGAACCATCGAGAACTTCGCCAACACACCGGAATCCCGGACCGTGATCACCGCTGCGGCCAGCACCGAGGATCGCCGCCTAGCGCCCATCGCCCTGCAGCGGTGGGAATCTGATGGCGGGGCGCTGCCTGCTTAACACCGGTGAACCGAACATTGCCAAAGGTACAGAGAATAAGGAATTTTCATGAAGAGTTCGACCAGACCATGGATCGGCTGGGTCGCGCTGGTTGTAGGCATCGGCGCCGTCGTAGCATCAATCGCGGTGACATCGACGCGAGCCGGGGAAGGTCTCACGTTCGGGTTCGCTGCCTTCATGGCGTTCTTCGCATTGTTGTCGCTGCTAGCGCGGAACCGAACCCCAACTCATTGGGGGCTTTTCGTGGCAGGTCTGTCCATGTTCCTGCTGCCGTGGCTCGGTGACGGCTTCACCCCGGATCGCGGAGCCGCATGGACGGCATGGGTCGCGGGATTCCTCGCGATGGCACTGGGCGCTGTCGGTTGGCTAGGCGGAAGACCGCCGACCGTCTACGGCATCAACGAGAACGCGAGCCGCGACACCAAACCCAGTGCTACGGCCGGTCGGATCAATTGGGCCGCACTCGTTGTTGGAGTCGCCACCGTAGTCGTTGCCGCCGCCGTAGTGCATTCATCCTCGGTCGCGATAGCCATCACGGTTGGCTTGGGTGTCCTCACCGCAGTGATTGCGGTGTGGTCATTACTTGCGGCCGATCCCACGCGTGATTTCTTGACCCTGGCCACCGTGGGCTTTGCATTGTTCCTCGCACCGTGGGTCGCAGGGTTCTTCGGAGGTGCTGCGTGGACGGCGTGGATCGCCGGCGGGATCGTAACGGCGCTCGGCGTCACCGGCTACCTGCGCGGTGAGGCCCTCGATTTCGCCGGGACTGTTCGGCAAAACGCAGACGCGCGCTACCGCGAACGATTCCGCCGACACGAGACGCCGCGTGGGCGTCCGGCGACCACGTCGAGCTAGGCATAAATATATGAACAGGGGTCTCTGAGCGTTATTTCCCCACTGCTTGGTCGAGAAGTGCCGTGGCCGCCTTACGCGCATGTGTCCAGCAGGCGGGGTCGTCGAGGGAGGTCGACAGTGCGGCCGCACCTTCGTAGAGGAGGCCGAGTTGGTTGCCCAGCAGTGTGGGGTTGGCCGCCCCGGCTTGGCGGGCCAGCTTGATCAAGGCTTTGATGTAGTTGCGCTTGTGTTCATGGACGATGTCGTGAATTTCCGGCATCATCTCGGCGGCCTCAACGGCGGCATTGTGGAAGGGGCAGCCGCGCATCTGCCCGTCCGGCGACGGGGTTTCAAACAGGGCGAGTATGCGCTCGCGGGGTGTGAGATTCGCGGCGTCCGGCCCGGGTCGGATCGGGTCCTCGACCTGTTGCTGGATGCACCGCAGGTACTCCTCGACGACGGCCGTCTTGCTCGGAAAATGTTGGTAGAGCGTTCGTTTGGAGACCGACGCTTCGCTGGCGAGTCGCTCGACGCCAGTGGCGTTGATGCCCTCGCGGTAGAACAGTTCGATAGCTGTGTTGAGGATGCGCTGGCGTGCGCCACGGCCGCCGCGTCCAGTGGTGGACTGTGTCTCACGCTGGGTGGTCATGATTTGAGGATACCGATGGGTTTACACCGTCCGCCAAGGCGTGTAGCGTCGGCGCACGTAAGTAAACCGATCGGTATATAAGGAGTGGGACGTGGCGCAGCAGGGCGGCGGCAGCAGGCGACGGTTGCAGTGGACACTAGCGGTTCTCGCGGCCATACCGACGGCCAGCGCGACCGGGGAGATCGTTCGGGGCGCGCAAGGAGTGCCGGGCGGTTCGCCGGCGGTCGTACCGACGGTGGACAGCTCTCT
>NZ_DASSCY010000286.1:0-17808 GCF_035697385.1 Mycobacterium sp.
TGGCGCCAACGTCGGTTACCAGGAACGGGGGACTAAACCCTGGCGGCACGATCGGCAGGGCTTGATCTGCGCAACGGGACGCGCCCGTCGCAGCCACCTTGGGCAGATTGCTCGGGAATCGGTACCGTTCCCGCCCGGGAAGAAGGCTGATCGTCGTGAGGATCCCCGGAACGGGGCTTGGCGGTGTTTTCGCGAATGGCATGATCCCGGCTAATGCACAACCGATGGCCTCGTGGTATTCGTTCGTCAGATCTGTGGTCGGCACCAACAGACGTAGGACGTCTGCAAGGGGCGTGCTGTTCGTGCCTACGACATCGTTGCCGACTTCAGCAAAGCCGATAACACTGACCAACAGCCTGTCGAGGTTGTGCTGCTGGTCGACGACCGTCTCGCTGATCCTGGTGGCGTTGTCGACGGTGCGGATCAAGTCTGGCGCAGCATCGGCGTATGCGTTGAATACCGCTGGTGCATCAGCAATGTCGCGGCGCAAGTTCGGAAGGGCTGGTTCGAGTGTGGCAAGAATGGTGTTGAGGTCCGAGAGCGTCTGCCCCAGTTTCTCGCCGCGACCACTTAGCCCCGTTGCGAGGGCGCCAAGTGTTTCGTTGAGCTTCGCAGGTTCGATCTTCGATAGCACCGATGTCAGTTGCTCGAAAATGGTATTGAGTTCTACGGTCACGTGTTCTGCGTCGAGTACCTGTCCGGCGTACATAGTCTTCGTCGATGCGTCTACTGGCGGGACGAGCCGAACCGCCTTGCCCCCGAATACGGTCGGCGAAGTAATCCGGACCGTGACATTGGCCGGGATGACGTGCAATTCAGAGGGGTCTATCGCCAGGTGTAGCACGGCCGTGCCGTCGGACCGGGGGTCGATGGACTGTACCGAACCCACCTGCGCGCCATGGATGGTGACCTTTGCGCCGGGATTCATCACGAGCCCCGCGCGCGGCGACAACACCGTGACAGGCACGCTGTCGGTGAAGTCCCCCCTGAACAAGCCGACAGCTACCGCGATGATTGCCCCGGCCAGGACGAGAGAGGCCAGGCCGACGAGCGGTCGCACGTATGACGTCATCTCTGCGCTCCCACGGCGATGGGCTGGCGCGTAAGGGGTGCCTTGCCCCTACGCAGGTGGCTGAATGATTCCACCATTGCCACCCTGGTAGTCGGCAACAAACACCGGAACAAAATCCGAAAGCCGATGTCTGTTAACGACGGCAGGTCGCGGCGGCCGTGGCTCCCCCTCCTTGCCGCGTCGTCGCAGATGCGAAGGTACCAAAACCAGACACTGTTTGGTTGATTTGACCGCATGTTGTTTGGTACGTGCCTTGGACTGAAAGACGGTCTCGGTTTCGGCCGTATCGATCGCCTAGGTGACGCCCACAGTGCCAGCTTGTGCAGCAGTCCAGGCCGTGTTTCGGCGTTGAAACAGGTTCCGGGATGGTTGTTTAACTGCATCGCCAGCCTCGCGAATCTGGCGCGCTCAACTTGGCCTGCCTTGCCGAATCGCTAATCGACGACGCCCGTGAATCACCAGGCCGACGTTCGGCGGCCGTGCTCACCGTCGGTCCAGCCGCTGCTTCGCCGTGGCGCCCGACACGCGCCCACACTTCATTTCGTGATCGTTGCGACCGATCGCCGTTTGACGGGCGCGTAGCACTGTGAACCGGGTAGAGCAGTTGGCCAGGGTGGCTGCGTTGCGCCCGTAGCGCGGCTGACCAGCGCATAGTTGTCCGGTGGCGGGTACGTGCTGCCACCGCCACCGCGCCATCCCCAGCGGGCGTCAGTGCCCCTCCGGTTATCGCCATCACATCCCAACATCGTTCGGGCAATCTTCACAACCAAACGTCTGGTAGCTTACGCATCGCCGACGGTGGTGTCCATAGCGGTCGGTGCCTCGGGGGATCAGGCACCAAAGCCATAAGCAGTGTGCCGACGTGATCGTCGGGCCTGTGCTCCACGAATCGGGACTGACCGCCAACACATCACTTTGCGAGCTCGCCGGCATCGGCTATACCGGAGAACAGGATGCTTCTGTACCCCAGTCGCACAGGCTCGTCGGCCCTCTTCCGCGCACCCCGTAAATAATCACCGGGAATCAACGACAACGGCCGCGGGCTCGCAAGACCAGCTAGGCTCAGCCGTCTGCTCGCCTAACGCGACTGGGTCCCGGCCTGACGGGCGCCAGGGCCCCCTGGCTCGCATCTCCCCTCCGATAATGGCCAGTTATGTCACCGATCCACATTAGAGGTGCTAATGCGTTCTAGTGATCATCAGCATCATTCATCCGCCAAATCGACTCCGCAGACCAGCGACTAGCGCGGGCGCCGGCGCAGATCGACAGCCGCTGACTGCACCGCGTCGGTGACGCGGCCGACCGTCGGGCTATTCAGCTTCCAGCACTGCCAATACAGCGGTACGTCAAGGTGCACATCGGCGATCCGTACGAAGGAGCCATCACGCAGATGTGGTGCGGCCAGGCTGTCCGGGTACATGCCCCAACCCAAGCCGGCCAGCACAGCCGCCCCGAAACCCTCCGCCGTCGGGACGAAGTGGACCGGCCTGGTCACCTTGCGACGAAACACCTTGCGCACCAGGTCATCCTGCAGCGCATCATCACGGTTCCACGCCATCGACGGTGCCCCGGCAACCGCATGCGCAGTAAAGCCATCGGGCAGATTCCGCTTCATATACGACTTGCTCGCCACCGGCACATACCGCATCACACCCAACGGCAGTACCCGGCATCCCGACACCGGCGTGCGCTCCGTCGTCACCGCCCCCATCACCACCCCCTCGCGCAGCAGCCGGGCCGAGTGGTCCTGATCCTCGATCCGGATGTCGAACAGCACGTCATCGAGCGCATCGAATACCCCCGTAAACCACGTCGCCATCGAATCGGCGTTGACTGCCAACGCAATTCGCGGCAATGTCCCCTCTCCACTGCCTATCTCCGAAAGTGCCTCGGCCTCCAACAACGCCGTCTGCGCGGCCAACCGCAGCAACGGAACACCCGCGTCCGTTGCGGTGCAGGGCTTTTCCCGCACAACCAGCACCTGACCCACCCGCTGCTCCAAAGCCTTGATTCGCTGGCTGATCGCCGACGGCGTCACATGCAACCGCGTCGCAGCGGCATCGAAGGACCCCTGCTCAATCACCGCCGCGTACGCCGCCAACTGCTGACCGTCGATCGCCACATTAACGATGCTAATGCATATGAAGAATCATTAGCTGTACTGATCCAGCTCTGAGTCCTAGCGTCGATGTCATGAACTCGCCCCTGCTTGTCGGCTTCGTCGCCTCCTTCGCACTGATCGCCGCGATCGGCGCGCAGAACGCTTTCGTGCTGCGCCAGGGCATCCGCCGCGAGCACGTCCTACCCGTCGTGGCCGTCTGCACCGTCTCCGACATCGTCCTGATCTCGGCCGGCATCGCCGGTTTCGGCGCACTCATCAATGCCCACCCCAACGTCGTCGACATCGCCAAAATCGGCGGCGCGGTGTTCCTCATCGGCTACGGCCTGCTCGCGGCCCGCCGCGCCTGGCGCCCGGCCGCGCTGACACCGTCGGAATCCGCACCCGCCCGTCTGATCGAGGTCATCGTCACCTGCCTCGCGCTGACCTGGCTCAACCCGCACGTCTACCTAGACACCGTCGTCCTGCTCGGCGCCCTTGCCAACGAGCATCGCGACGACCGGTGGCTGTTCGGCATCGGCGCCGTCACCGCCAGCGCGGTCTGGTTCGTCAGCCTGGGACTCGGGGCGCGTCGCCTTGCAGGCCTGTTCGCCACCCCGCTCACCTGGCGCATCCTCGACGGACTGATTGCAGTCGCGATGATCGGACTCGGCCTTTCGCTGGCGTTCTCGTGACATATTTGACATATGGGGGTCACCGAAGAAGGCCTGGGTCTTCGAGATCGCAAGAAAATCAAGACGCGCGACGCCATTCGGCGTGAGGCCATGCGGCTCATCGAAGCCAACGGCTACGCCAACACCACCATCGAGCAGATCGCCGCAGCCGCCGAGGTATCGCCGAGCACGTTCTTCCGTTACTTCCCGACCAAGGAGACGGCGCTGATTGCCAACGACCTCGATCAGGTTACGGTCGACGCGCTCGAGCGGCAGCCCCGGGACATGCCTTCAATGCAGGCCTTCCGTCGCGCCATCGAGACCACGATGGCAACCCTCTCGGAGGCTCAGTGGCGATTCGAACGTGACCGTCAGCGCCTGGTGCTGACGATCCCCGAACTCCTCACCGCTCAGTTCGACGAGTATCGCCGCACCGTTGCACGGCTCGCGGAGGCCGACTGCCGACGCCTCGGGCGTGACCCCGATGACGTGGAGGTCAAGATCTTCTTCGGGGCGCTCGCCGGCGGGTTGATGGCGGTGCTCGACCGCCCGACCGATGTGGCGAAGCGGATGTTCGCGGCGCTGGACTTCATCGAAGCTGGTATGCCTCTGAAGTAGTAACCGTGTCAGGGGGTTGGTGGCACCCCGCAGCGGTTCCTGAAGTCAACCGAGGGCTGCCGGATTCGCTGAAGCTCTTCCCGCACCATCGGATTCGCATCTAGATAGACCTGCACCTGATCCGCGATCTGATCCTTCGGTTGGCCTTTGAGGCTCGTGAAGAAGTCATTCACGTCGGGATGGGTGGTCAGGTAGTTCGACGTGTCGAAGGTGACGCCTGACATCACGCGCGCCAGTTCGGCGGCGGTGCATGGCGGTGGAACTGGGGCTGGCGGAGGAAGTGGCTGTGCCGTCGCGCTGACGGTGACACCGAAAAACACTGCACCGGCCATTGCGCCGGCGCCCATCGCTCCCGTTATCGCGCGGCGCGCGATGCGTGCTGAGGGCAACATGTTGGCTCCTTCATTGAGTAGTTGACGATTCATGGCCTAGTTGCTCAACGTGGTCCGATGCCACCGCCTCCACCGGGACGGCCTCCACCCCCGCCGGGACGACCAGGATCCCAACCGATGTCGAGATCCCAGCCGGTGTCGCAATACCAGTCGTACTCGCACGGATACGGGACAACCGGAGTCGCCGCCCGTGGTACCCCATCCGCACCGCGGACGGTGCCCTGTGCACACACGGTGGCTCCGCCGGCGTAGTTGCAATCGGCCCCCGCAGCGGGCGCGGTCATGACGATCCCGATGGGAGCCACCGTCAATGACGAAATCAATATCAGGCAGCGCAGTCCAAGTAGCACGGCTGCCCCCTCTCTCCAGTTGGTAGGGCTCAGCGGCCCATATGTCCGGAGCTTAAATCTGCAGACCGGGGCCCGTGGGTGTATTTTCAGTTTGAAATGCCGCCTACGATCCGGAGATTTTGATCTTTCAAAGGCGGGCAAACAATTTCGGTCCACTAGGCAAAATATTAGGCGTCCAAATATAGCCCAGCCTTGCCATATTTCGATGGCGGCAATTTGATGGCCGAATAGACATTCTGGCGTATGTGCAGGTGTACGGTCCAAGGCATCCGGTTCGAGAAACGGGGCCGATATGCCTACAAACGATCAAGATTGGTCGAAACCGGCGGCGATGGCCATCCCACAAGAAGGCTATTTCGAGTTGGAACGCGGAAGATATGGACCGATATACCCGCGGACGCCCGCCTGCTACGGATTCTCGATCATCGCGAAGGTGAAGGAAGGTCGCGAGGAGGCGGTAAGGGCCTACGGCAAGACGATCGAGGAGACCATCGCGGGCAGTCCCGAGGCCCTCGCGCCGCTGCGCCTCCACTATCTGCGCTGGGTGCTATTCGACGTCGGATCCGGCCTGCACTTCCAGTATCAGGGCATATTCGACACTGATTTCGACAAGTACACCGAGGACGCGGTCGCCTTGTTCGGCGCGACGGGAGTCACGACGGTATTCACCAATCTCGAAGGGTTCCCTGAGGATTGGAAGGAGAACCCGGACGCGTTCGTCAAGTTCGTCCGCGAGCATCACTACCCTAGCTTCCTGGAGTACGGCGAGTATCCGTACGCCACGGCTGACGAGATCAAGAAGGCGCTACGGCTCAAGGCGGCCTTCTCGTCCATGCTCGACCAGATGCAATGAGCCGCAAACAGATTCGCGATCGATGCTCGAGCTCAACGATATCCAACATATTCTGCTGACTCGGACGCCTGCGGTGACGGGGCGCTACGAGTTCCTGTCGTTCGGCGACCCGGCCGGCGGCAGGGCGTGGCTGACGGGGCTGCTGGATCGGGTGCAGTCCGCCGCCGATGCGCAGGCCACCATGGACGCCTCGCGGCGGTGGATCACGTTGGCGTTCACCTGGAACGGTCTGCGCGCGCTCGGTGTGCCCGAGGAGTCACTGGCGACCTTTCCGGATGCCTTCCGCGAGGGTATGGCGGCACGCGCCGACATCCTCGGCGACACCGGCGCCAACGCTCCCGAGAACTGGCTGGGCGGGTTAGCCGGCGACGACCTGCACGCGATCGCTATCCTGTTCGCGCGCAACGACGAAGAACATCGGCGCGCGACCGCCGTCCACGACGCGCACGTCGCTCGGTGCGAGGGCGTGCGTAGCCTCTCGGTCCTCGATCTGAACGCAACTCCACCGTTCAACTACGCCCACGACCACTTCGGCTTCCGTGATCGGTTGTCACAGCCGGTGATGAAGGGATCCGGTGAGGAGCCGACACCTGGCTCGGGCGCGGCGCTGGAACCCGGGGAATTCATCCTCGGGTATCCCGACGAAGACGGACCGCCCGCCAATTTGCCTCAGCCCGAAGTCTTGTCGCGCAACGGCAGCTACATGGCATATCGCCGACTGCGGGAACACGTCGGCGCGTTCCGGGACTATTTGCGCGAACACGCCGACACCCCCGAGGGTCAGGAGCTGCTGGCCGCCAAGTTCATGGGCCGCTGGCGCAGCGGCGCCCCGCTCGTGCTGGCTCCTGATCGCGACGATCCGGAGCTCGGTGCTGACTCCATGCGCAGCAACGACTACAACTACAAAGAGATGGACCCGCACGGGTACGCATGCCCGCTGGGATCGCACGCGCGTCGCCTCAATCCGCGCGACACCGCTCACAACATGAACCGCCGCAGGATGATTCGCCGCGGTGCAACCTATGGGCCTGCCCTGCCGGAGGAGGCGCCCGACGACGGGGTGGACCGTGGTATCGCCGCATTCATCATCTGTGCCAGCCTGGTCCGCCAGTTCGAATTCGCCCAGAACGTCTGGATCAACGACAAGACGTTCCACGAACTCGGCAACGAGCACGACCCGATCTGCGGAACTCAGGACGGCACAATGGAGTTCACGGTTCCCAAGAGGCCGATTCGTAAGGTCCACAAGGGCCTACCAGCGTTCACCAAGCTCACCGGCGGCGCGTACTTCTTCCTTCCCGGCATCAACGCCATGCGCTATCTCGCCACGCTCGGCAACTAAGGATCATCATGAGCGGTTTGGCGCGGCCACGCACCTACAACCAGAGTCACGTTCCCCGACCACACTCCGGCGGAAGACGCATCAGCATCTACTGGACCTGGAGCTATCCCTGGGAAGCTCAACGCGACCCGGCCATCATCGAGAACCGGTTTTCCACCATCACCGAAGTTCGCAACGTCCTGTGGCCCTCCTACGAGACGCCGGAGTACGACGCCGCGAACTTCCTGCAGGGGATCGCAGGCACGCTGGAGCTCTTCCACCGATCGGCCCTGGCCTTCCAAGAGCTCGCTGAAGAGGCCACCGGTCACCCCGTCGCGGTCTTCCAGCGCATCGACCAGGCCGGTTACAAGCTGCCGATCGACGAACGAATCCTGGCCGACACCGACACGCTCATGGTGTTCGGCCTGGACCATCTGCTCTCCGAGCAGGAGGCCGATCCCGACGAGATCGCCGCGATCACCGGGTGGCTGCAACGGGAAGGCACTTGCCTGCTGCTCGCACCCCATCACGATGTTGGATTCACCGACGACTACGACCAACGCCAGGTCGAGTACGAGCACCACGGCGACCGGCTCGTTCCGCGCCAGCAACGGTTCGGTCAGTACACCCGCTCATTGATGCGTGCGCTCGATGTGCCGGTCCACAACATCTGGGGGCTGCGTCCGGCCGTTGTCGAGGGCACGAAAGAGATCGCGCCACTCAACGCGATCCGTGACCTCGACACTCCGCGGCTGCTCGACAACGTCACCACGTTCAACTTTCATCCGCATCTGCCGCACTACGAACTCACCGCGCCAGAAAGCGACGGAGTACGCGTCCTCGGGCGCCAGCGCGTCGACCCGAACCGGCCGCACCCGTTTACCGGGGCGGGCAACACCGAGTTCAACGCGCTGATCTGGTTGCCGCCAAGCGGACGGCGCGCCGGCGACATCGTCCTCATCGACTCCACCCACTTCACCACGCTGTTCGGGGGCACGGACAGCCTGCGAAACCTGTGGCACAACCTCGCGACCATGAAGTAGGTGCGCGAGGAACTGGAGAATTGCCAGCAGCATTGGGGGCTCGACATGAACTCGCACCGACGGTCTTGGTTGGTCAAAGGGGTAGCTGCGGTAGCAGCCATGGCGATCACGTTCGGAACGACGGTCGACCCGCCGGTCCGCCGGTGATCCGCCGCCCGTACAACGAAACACCACGCTGATCGCTCTTTCGGCACAGTCCACGTCGGTGGCCGTTCCTGTCGATGCTCCTGCGCTCCTGACCGACTGGATTGAGCGCGTCGTCGTACCGCCGAGCCTCGGCGCCCCCGTTCCGACCCCGCAGTTCCCGCCGATCGTCGCGCCGACCTCGATCGGAACCAGCATCAAGGGCGTCTACAACACCGTGGAGCCGTGGGTGCAGTACGGATTCGATCTTGCTGCCTACGCGGTCGGCTGGGTCCCTTATGTCGGTTGGCTGGCACCGCAGATCACGATCTTCTACCACTTCGGCGAACGCATCACTCGCAGCATCACTTTCAACATTGCCGACTTTCTCGACGGGCAAATCAGCTTCACGCAAGGGCTGATCAACGTCGGAGTCGACACGTTCAACTCGTTCGTCCAACTCGGCATCGACCAGTGGAACTTCTGGTTGCCACCGCTACCGCCGCTGCCGCCGTTCCCCCTTTCCACACAGCTCGAGCCGGCCGCGAACGAGCCGCTGACGACGGCGGTTGAGTCGCTGGCGGTCGCCGCCCCTTCCGGGGGCAACACCGGACCTAAACCGAAGAAGAACGACGAGGCCGCGCGCGGCCGAACAACCACCAATGAACCGCCGAGCGGAGATCCGCGAGAGCCCGTCAACGCGAACAAGGCTGAGCGTGCGGAGCGCGTCGATTCCGCGACCCGCACATCGACGACGGACGCAGGTGCCGAAGGCAAACCCGCGAAAGCAGACCGTCCGAAGGCAGACGGTGCGAAGGCTGATGGTCCGAAGTCGGACGGTCCGAAGGACAAGAAGCGCAACGACGAGTGACCGCTTGGTTTGCGGGTCGGGCGTGTAGACCATGATGACGTCATGGGCAATCGCAGAGCCGTGTTCATCACCGGCGCCGCCGCGGGGATCGGCCGTGCGACCGCGTTAACGTTCGCGAGCAAGGGTTTCACCGTCGGCGGCTACGACATCGACGAAGTCGGCGTCAAGACGCTGGCCGACGACATCGACCAAATCGGCGGCAAGGCGATCACCGGGCACCTCGACGTCACCGACACAGACGAAATGGCCCAGCGGGTAAGCGAATTCGCCAAAGCCGCCGGTGACCGGCTCGACGTGATGATCAACAACGCAGGCATCCTGCTGGCCGGCCGGTTCGAGGACCTCGACGCCAGCGCCCACCTCAAGGAAATCGACATCAACACCAAGGGAGTCGTCAACGGCCTGCACGCCGCGTTCCCTTATCTACGCGAGACGCCGAACTCCGTCGTCGTCAACCTGGCCTCCGCGTCGGCGATCTACGGGCAGGCCGAGCTCGCCAACTACAGCGCGACCAAGTTCTTCGTCCGCGGTATCACGGAAGCCCTCGACATCGAGTGGAGCCGCTACGGCATCCGGGTGATCGCCATGTGGCCCCTCTATGTGCAGACCGCGATGACCGACCACATCAAGACCGGCACCACGGAATCGCTCGGCATCCGGCTGACCGCTCAAGACGTCGCCGACGCGATCGTGAAGGCCACCGAACCGTCGTGGCTGCGCCGCGCCATCCATCAGGTGCACTTTCCCGTCGGATCACAGACCAAGGCCATGGTGGCCGGCTCGCGGTTCTCGCCCGCGTGGCTGACCCGGCTCATCAACAAACGACTGGCACACTCCTGACATGTTCAAGATGACAGTCGAGGACGTCTTCGTCATCCGGCGCCGCGGCGTCGTCGCCACGGGCCGCGTCGAAAGCGGCACCCTGCGCGTCGGCGACACCGTGAGCGTCGACGGAACTCTGAGCGCGACCGTCGCCGCCATCGAGGAGTTCCGTAAGGAACGCGACGAGGCAAACGTCGGCGACAACATCGGCCTGCTCCTCAAAGGCGTCGAGAAGGGCCAGATCGACAGAGGCTCGGTGTTGACGGCGTCCAGCGAGTTTCCTGCGCTCTAGCGCAGCGAGCGGGACCATATGCGAATTTGCCCGCGTAGCGAGCGACAATCCAACGCCAACTCCCGGTCGCTGCTGTTGTCGCTGCGTAGTCGCTCGCTACGCGGGCAATTTCAACAATGGGTCCGCGGCCAGAATGGTGTGCCCGCGGTTGCGAGTCGTTCTTCGCTCCGACAGAGTTTGCGGTTACGCTCGGCCGCGTGCGGCAGGCGTGGTCCCGGCGAAGTTTCCTCACGACGGCTGCAGGCGTGGCGTTGCTCGCCGCATGCGGATCCGAGAAGCCCGGCGAGGTCGCCAACGACGGCTCCGTCACCGTCAAGCATGTCTTCGGCGAGACGAAGATCCCCGCGCCACCCAAGCGTGTGGTGAGTGCCGGCCTCACCGAGCAGGACGATCTCCTGGCGGTTGGCGTCGTGCCGATCGCTGTCACCGACTGGTTCGGCGGCGAGCCGTTCGCCGTATGGCCTTGGGCCCAACCGAAACTCGGCGGCGCGCAGCCCGCGGTGCTCAGCCTCGCCGACGGCGTCCAGACCGAACAGATCGCAGCACTCAAACCCGACCTGATCGTCGCCACCAACGCCGGCCTCGACCAGGAGACCTACACCAAGCTGTCCGCCATCGCGCCGACGATCGCGCAGTCGGGCCAGGATGCATTCTTCGAGCCGTGGAAGGACCAGGCCACCACCATCGGCCAGGCCGTTTTCAAGCACGACGACATGCAAAGGCTCATCGCCAGCATCGAGGAGAAGTTCACCACCGCGGGCACCGACAATCCGCAGTTCTCCGGCAAGAAAGTGATGCTTCTGCACGGCACACTGAGCCCCGACGGCCCCCAGGCGATGAAACCTGACTGGCGCACCGAGTTCCTCACCAAAATGGGTTTCGCGCCGGCCGACGGTGTGGATGCGGCCGACGTGCTGATCTGGTGCACCGAAAGCGACGAGGAACAAGCCGCGCTGCTGGCCGATCCCACCGTCGCGCAGCTGAAGGCAACGACCCAGGGGCGCAACATCTTCACCGGCAAGGAGCTCGCCGGCGCCATCGCGTTCGGCTCGACGCTGTCCTACCCGCTGGTGGCCGACCAGCTGCCACCACGCGTCGCGCAGGTGCTGGCCTGACAAGATAGCCGGGTGACCAGCACCGAGACACAAACAGGCCACCGTGGATTCGCGACGACGGGATCGGCCTACTATCCGGTCCTCGTCGCGGTGTTCACCGGTCTGGTTCTGATCTCGAACGTCACCGCCACCAAGGGCGTCGCGTTCGGCCCGATCATCGGGGACTGGTCGCTGATTCTCGACGGCGCATTCATCTGCTTCCCGCTCACCTACATCATCGGTGACGTCCTATCCGAGGTGTACGGCTTCAAGGCCGCCCGCCGCGCGATCTTCATCGGCTTCGCAATGGCGATACTTGGCGCACTCATGTTCTGGCTGGCGATCGAAATGCCGCCGCTGGACGCTGACTACCAGACCCACTTTGAGGCGGTCCTCGGCCTGTTCCCCCGGCTGCTGTTCGCCGGGCTGGCCGGGTTCGTCGTCGGGCAGACGCTGAACGCTTGGGTGGTGGTTCGCATCAAGGCGCGCACCAAGGAAAAGCACCTTTGGGCGCGGCTGATCGGGTCGACCGTCGTCGGCGAATTCGCCGACACGGTGGTGTTCTGCAGCATCGCCGCCGGGGCGATCGGCATCAGCACCTGGCGCGACTTCATCACGTACGTCGCGATCGGCTGGATCTACAAGACCGCGGTCGAGGTGCTCGTGCTGCCGGTGACATACCGCGTCATCGCGTTCATCAAGCTTCGCGAACCGACGTACGAGCCCGCCGTTTGAGGCTTCGTTAAGGCTCCTCTGGCAAGGCTCATAGAGCAGCAGCTTTCGTTGCTACTCGCGGGTAGGTTCGGGACATGAGCATGACAGCGGATTTGATGGACGCGAAGGTTCTGCGGACCGTTCATGATTACGGGGACCAGGCGCTGCTGCTTGAGTTCGACAGCACGAGCGAAGTATTGGCGTGGACCGACGCGGTTCGCCAGGCCGATCTTCCTGGCGTTCTCGACATCGTTCCGGCGTCCCGCACGGTGCTGGTGAAGCTGGATGGGCCGCGCTATCAGACGCCCACCCGGCAACGGCTGAGCAAGCTGAATCTGGCGCCCGAAGCGCTAGCGGAATTGTCCGGTTCGAGCGCCGGCCACGCCGATATTCAGATCGACGTGGTGTACGACGGCGCCGACCTCGACGAGGTGGCCCGCCTGACCGGGTTGACGGCCGATGAGGTGATCGACGCTCACACAGGCGCCTTGTGGCGGGTCGGATTCGGCGGATTCGCACCGGGTTTCGCCTACCTCGTCGGCGGCGACTCCCGCCTCGAGGTGCCACGGCGATCCGAGCCCCGAACCAAAGTGCCCGCGGGATCCGTCGGACTGGCTGGCGAGTTCAGCGGCGTGTATCCGCGGGAGTCGCCGGGCGGGTGGCAGTTGATCGGGCGCACGTCCGCCGAGTTGTGGGACGTCAACCGTGACAAGCCGGCGCTGCTGACGCCGGGCATGTGGGTCCAGTTCCGGGCGGTTGCGAGGGGATGAGGCCATGACTGCGTTAGAAATCCTGCGCACCGGTCCGCTGGCGCTGGTCGAAGACCTCGGCAGGCCCGGGCTGGCGCATATGGGGGTGACCCGGTCGGGTGCCGCCGACCGCCGGTCCCACACGTTGGCCAACCGGCTGGTGGCCAACCCTGGTGACCGTGCCACCGTCGAGGTGACGTTCGGCGGGTTCTCCGCACGCGTGCGCGGCGGCGACGTAGCGATTGCGGTCACGGGCGCCGACACCGATCCCTCTGTCAACGGAAAACCATTCGGCACCAACAGCATTCACTACGTCCGCGACGGTCAGGTGATCTCGCTGGGGGCGCCGCATTCCGGGCTGCGCAGCTACCTGGCGGTGCGCGGCGGGATCGACGTCGAGCCGGTGCTCGGGTCGCGCTCCTACGACGTGATGTCGGCGATCGGGCCGACGCCCCTGCAGCCCGGAGATGTGCTGCCGATCGGCGAACACACCGACGAGTTCCCGGAACTGGATCAGGCGCCCGTCGCCGCGATCGAGGACGAGGTGCTCGAGCTGATGGTGGTGCCCGGTCCACGCGACGACTGGTTCGTCGATCCGGACATCATGATCCGCACCAACTGGCAGGTCACCAATAAGAGCGACCGCGTCGGCATGCGGCTGGTCGGCATGCCGCTGGAGTACCGCTGGCCCGACCGGCAGCTGCCAAGCGAGGGCGCGACCCGCGGGGCAATCCAGGTGCCGCCGAACGGTTTTCCCGTGATTCTCGGCCCCGACCATCCGGTTACGGGTGGATACCCGGTGATCGGCGTGGTGACCGACGACGACATCGACAAGCTCGCGCAGATCAGGCCGGGCCAGACTGTCCGGCTGCACTGGTCACGCCCGCGCAAGCCGTTCGAGGACTAATCCCGCGCGCCGAGCACGCTACTGGTAGAACGGCAGTGTGCACACGCAGGAACCTCGCGTGCGCGGGGTACACACCGCCCGCCTGGTCCACACCTCCGATCTCGACAACGAGACCCGCGAGGACGCACGCCGCATGGTCATCGAGGCGTTCGGCGGGGACTTCACCGACGCCGACTGGGAGCACTCGCTCGGCGGTATGCACGCGCTGGTCTCGTTCCACGGCGCGCTCATCGCACACGCCGCCGTCGTCCAGCGCCGCATGCTGTACCGCAACGCCGCCCTGCGCTGCGGCTATGTCGAGGGCGTCGCGGTGCGGGAGGACTGGCGGGGGCAGGGCCTTGCCGCTGTGCTGATGGATGCCGTGGAGCAGGTGCTGCGCGGCGCCTACCAACTCGGCGCGCTGAGCGCGTCGGAGGCGGGCCGACACATCTACACCCCCCGCGGCTGGTTTCCCTGGCGCGGTCCGACGTCGGTGCTCGCGCCGGCCGGGCTGACCCGCACCCCCGAGGATGACGACGGGTTGTTCGTGATGCCGGTGACTGTCGAGCTAGATACCACCGCCGAGATCACCTGCGATTGGCGCGACGGGGACGTCTGGTAACCGGGGTACGTTGGATGAGGTGACAACGCCATCCTCGTTTCGCCCCAGCCCCGAGACCTTCGACAAGCTCTATCGCGGCGAACCCACTTTCGAAGGCGGACCCGCGCCCACCGGCATCCCCTGGGACGTACATCAAGCACAGCCGCGCCTGATGGAAGTCGAAGCGCTGGGCGGCATTTCAGGCGAGGTTCTCGACATCGGCTGCGGCCTCGGCGACAACGCGATCTACCTTGCCTCGCGCGGATACCACGTGACCGCACTCGACGGCTCGTCCGCCGCCATCGAGGAGGCGCGCCGTCGCGCCGCAGACGCCGGTGTCACAATCACGTTCGGTGTCGCCGACGCGACCAACCTCACCGGATACGACGGCCGGTTCGACACCGTGATCGACAGTGCGCTGTATCACTGTCTCGAAGAAGAAGGCCAGCAGGCCTACATCGCCGGGCTGTACCGCGCGAGCCGCCCAGGCGCCCGGCTGCACCTGTGGTGCTTCTCCGACGGCAACGTCAACGGCGTGATCGCGCCGATGGGTCACGTGCCGGAGTCCGGTCTTCGCGACAATTTGACGGCCAACGGCTGGCGCATCGACTTCCTCGGCCCCACTACGTATTTGGGAAACGCCGTCGGCTTCCGTGGTGCCGAGGAAGGCTTTCCGAAGGCGATGGCCGACCAGATGCCTCCCGAAGCGCTGGAACAAATGCGCGAGGTGACCGAGCGGTTCAGAAGAATCGCCGACCTGCTCGACGGTGACCAGGTGTATCTGCCCTTCACCGTCGTGCACGCACACCGCGTCGACTAGCAGCTGATCTCACATCCGCGGCCCTAGCAAGGTGAGCGGAAGTTCACGGCGGGGTTATCGCGAGGCACTTTCGGGCAACAAAGCGTTCCTAGCGTGGTCGGCATGTCACATCGCATCACCGACTGGGATCCCGAAGACGTCGCGGCCTGGGAGGCCGGCAACAAATTCGTCGCCCGCCGCAACCTGATCTGGTCGGTTGCCGCCGAACACATCGGCTTCTCGGTCTGGTCGATCTGGTCGGTGATGGTGCTGTTCATGCCGGAATCGGTCTACGGATTTTCCGCAGGCGACAAGTTCCTGCTCGGCGCGACTGCCACCCTGGTCGGCGCCTGCCTGCGGATCCCCTACACGCTGGCCACGGCGACATTCGGCGGCCGCAACTGGACGGTGTTCTCGGCGTTCGTGCTGCTGATCCCGACCGTCGGCACGATGTGGCTGCTGGCCAATCCCGGCCTGCCGCTGTGGCCGTATCTGCTGTGCGCCGCGCTGGCCGGCTTCGGCGGCGGCAACTTCGCGTCGTCGATGACCAACATCAACGCGTTCTATCCGCAGCGGCTAAAGGGCTGGGCGCTGGGCATCAACGCCGGCGGCGGCAACATCGGCGTGCCGATGGTCCAGATCATCGGCCTGCTCGTCATCGCCACCGCCGGAAACGAGCAGCCCTACTGGGTGTGCGCGTTCTACCTGGTCGCCCTCGCCGTCGCGGGGATCGGCGCTGCGCTCTACATGGACAACCTCGAGCAGCACAAGATCGACCTGACGTCCATGGGCGCGATTCTGAAAGAACGTGACACCTGGGTGATCTCGCTGCTCTACATCGGCACCTTCGGCTCGTTCATCGGATTCGCGTTCGCATTCGGGCAGGTGCTGCAGATCAACTTCGCGGCGGGCGGGCAGACCGCAGCTCAGGCATCGCTGCACGCCGCGCAGATCGCGTTCATCGGGCCGCTGCTTGGATCGCTGTCGCGGGTCTACGGCGGCAAGCTGGCCGACCGCATCGGCGGGGGCCGGGTGACGCTGGTGGTGTTCGCCGGGATGATCCTCGCCGCGGGCCTGCTGGTGGCGGTGAGCACGCTCGACGATCGCAGCGCCGGTGCCGCGACGGCCTCGACGATGGCCTTATACGTGGTCGGCTTCATCGCCCTGTTCCTGCTGTCCGGCATCGGCAACGGGTCGGTGTACAAGATGATCCCGTCGATCTTCGAGGCCCGCAGCCGCTCGCTCGACCTGGGCGAGGCCGAACGCCAGCACTGGTCACGCGCGATGTCGGGCGCACTGATCGGGTTCGCCGGCGCGGTCGGTGCGCTCGGCGGAGTGGGCATCAACCTGGCGCTTCGGCAGTCGTATCTGTCCAGCGGATCGGCCACCTCGGCGTTCTGGATCTTCGCGGCGTTCTACGTGCTGGCCTCCATCGTGACCTGGGTCATGTACGTGCGCCGCCCCGCTGCGACGGCCGTGAGCACGGCCGCTACAGAGCGACACGTCGCGGCAATGGCCGAGTAATCGCTTGGAAACATGAGCTGAAGACACAGGTGACATGAGTGAGCCTGACTGGGCACCGCTCACCGGCTTTCGGGTGGCGGTGACGTCTGCCCGACGTTCCGACGAACTGAGTGCGCTGCTGCAACGCCGCGGCGCCACCGTGACCAGCGCGGCCGCGATCGCCATGGTGGCGCTGCCCGACGACGACGAACTGCGCGCGCACACCGAGGCGTTGATCGATGTCCCGCCCGACATCGTGATCGCCACCACAGGCATCGGCTTCCGCGGCTGGGTGGCGGCCGCCGACGGCTGGGGGCTGGCCAACGAGCTGATCGTCGCGCTGGGCAAGGCGCGCATCGTCTCGCGCGGGCCGAAGGCAACCGGCGCGCTACGTGCGGCGGGGCTGCCGGAGGAATGGTCGCCGGAGTCCGAGTCGTCGCGCGAGCTTCTGCACTATCTGGTCGAGGGCGGCATCGAGGGACAGCGCATCGCCGTACAACTGCACGGCGCCACCGACGATTGGGACCCGTTCCCCGAGTTCCTCGACGAGCTGCGCGCCGCCGGCGCCGAAGTGGTGCCGATCCGGGTGTATCGCTGGCATCCCGCGCCGCGCAACGGCGACTTCGACCAACTGGTGGCGGGTATCGCCGAGGAGAAGTTCGACGCGGTCAGCTTCACGTCGGCGCCCGCCGTCGCGTCGGTGCTGATGCGCGCCAACGAGATGGGCATCGAAGACGAGGTGCTTTCGGCGCTGCGCACATCGGTTCACGCGATGTGTGTGGGCCCGGTGACTGCGCGACCGCTGGTGCGGCTGGGCGTGCCGACCTCGGCGCCGGAACGAATGCGGTTGGGCGCGTTGGCCCGTCACATCACCGACGAACTGCCGCTGCTGCAATCACGCACCGTGCGGGTGGCAGGTCACACATTGGAGAT
>NZ_DASSCY010000287.1:0-3274 GCF_035697385.1 Mycobacterium sp.
GATTTACCCGGGCAAGCGCTATGAGGACTGGGAGCTGGACGACCCGGCCGGCCAGCCGGTCGAGGTCGTGCGCCGCATCCGTGACGACATCGACACCCGCGTCCAGCAGCTGCTGGCCGAACTGGTCCCAGCCCACGCCTGACCCGACCGCCGGAAGGTGCCGGAAGAGGGCTCTAAAGACGTGATCCCGATCTGCCTAACGGCCGTGTCATCCGGTGATGACGACGCCGCCGCGGCTGTAGAGGTCTTCCGTGGCCGCTTGCAGGAGGAACGAGGCCACGCCCGCGCGTGAGATTTTCTGCGACATCCCGACCTTCTCGCTTTCGGGGACGACCCTAGCCTCGGTCTTGGGCCCGTTGGTCAGCTTGGTGGCGTAGACAATCGTCCAGTCGAGGCTGCTGGCGCGCAGGACTTCCTCACCGGCAGTCTTGTCCTTGATCGGACTACCCATTGCTATGCCAGTTACGACCTTGGTGACGGGAGTGAGCCGGTCACGCGCGACGGCGAAGGAGGACAACATGACGACGCGCTCGGGCCCCTTCTGTTTGGCCGCGTCCACAATGGCGCGCGTCGCCTCGGCCATCACCGGTCCTCTCGCGCCGAGGACGCTGATGACAGCGTCGCCCCCGTTCATGGCCTCGGAGACCGCCGCGCGGTCGGTTGCGTCGCCTTCGACAACATGGAGGTTGGGATTGGTGATGGTCAGTTTCCGCCCGGACCGAACGAGTGCCGTGACGCGATGTCCCGCGGCGAGCGCCTGCTCGACCAGCGGAATGCCGGTCGCGCCAGCGGCGCCGAGGACGCTCAGTTTCATCGGTCTCCTCCCAACGAGGCGGCGGCCGTTCCGACGCTCCTCCTCGCTTGGGCCGGCGTGTGGTCGCGCAAGACGCGCGCCGAACTCGCGCTCGCTGCAGCGGTGATCCAGATCACCGGGTGGTCGCTGGCCGACGCGCCGGCTGGACATGGCTGCGCGCCGTTCATTCCGGAACGCCAGGTAGACGCTTCTTGATTTTCGACACCGTGTGGAGTTTCACCTCCGCGGCCCACGGTCCATCAACGGTCCGGAGACTCTTGGATGCCATGGCGCTGATGTCTGCCGAGAGGTTGGTGACCAGCACCTCGTCGCCGTGGAAGACGAGGCTGTTCGACCAGAGAAAACCGATGGGCGCGCCGTCCTCGTCGATCCCGCCGAAATCGCCGAGCTTCGCGATCACCCGGCCCTGCTTCGGCTCGAGCACCATCACCTCGTCGGACTGGTTGCACGCGATCCAGAGGTTGTCGTGCTCATCAATGATGATGCCGTCAGGTCCACCGCCCGCACGGTTGACGAAGACCTCCGGTGTGCCGGGCTCGAGTGGTGAGCCGCTCACCGGTATCTCGATGATGGTGTCTTGTGCGGTGTTGGCGACGAACAGCGCTGTGTGCTTCATATTGAACGCGAGGCCGTTTGCGCCGATGGCGGGCGGCGGCCTCGTTGGCTTGAGAAGCGGGCTCGTGACCCAGGCCGTTGCTGCACCGCCGTCCTTGCCGACTCTCCAAATGATGCCTTGGTGCGCGTCGGTCACGTACACGTTGCCATCCGCATCAAACGTCAACCCGTCGAGGCCGGGGTCCTCGCCCGTAACGGTCATGAACACCGAGGTAGCGCCAGTCTTGGGATCGACGGTGAAGACCTTCGGGTTTTTGTAATCGACTACGAGCAGCCTGCCCGTGTTCGGTTGGAAGCGCAGGTCAAGCAGCCAGGGACTGGTGCCCTGCATGTGGACGGTCCGCAGGAGCTTGCCGTTCGGGTCGAATACAAAGAGACTTCCCGGGCTCGTGTCCGGCTTGTTCGCCCCTACGGTGACGACGTAGACATTGCCGTCGGCGTCCGCGTCGATCCCCTCCGGGTATGCCTCGCCCGGCGGCAGCGTGGCGAAGCGCTCGACCTTGCCGCGGTCAAAGGCGTGCACAGTGATCGGCGTTGCCAGCGCCGCCAGTAAGAATGTTAAAAACGTCTTTGGTTGTAGTCAGTCGCATGCCGCACGCCCTTATTTCGTCCACACGATGCCTGGCTGAACCCGGTGCGGACCTTGATCCTGTCCGCGCGTGCCTGGCGCCTGATCTCGGCCCGCCAGGCCTCGACGTCGTCCACCTCCTCGACCGCGTAGACCACCGCGCCGCTCGCCAACAGTTGGCCGTAGTCGTCGCGGCGGTCGACACGCGCGACGACGCGGTCGATGCGTCGCCGGATGCCAACGGGATCGTGCATGACCTGCCGGAGATCATTATGCGCGATCGCGGCTCCGAGCGCCCGGTCGATCGTGAAGCTGCGCGGCGGCGGCGCTGCCAGAGGAGGCAGCAGCGTGGCAGTACCGCCGCCTACGGTGCGGCGATGCTACCGATCGCAGACGGAGTGCCAGCGTTCGAAGGGCCGGCGCCGACGTGAAGCTCGCCGTCCTCGGCGCGACCGGCAGCGTCGGCCGCGAGCTCGTCACGCAGGCGCTCGCAGCCGGCCACGAGGTCACCGCGCTCGTACGCGAACAGCCGAAGCCCGGCGAGATCGATGACCGCGTCGCGCTCGTCCTCGCCGACGCTAAGAGCGCCGAGGCCGTGGAGCGCACGGTCGCCGGAAGCGACGCAGTCGTCAGCGCGCTCGGCCACGCGAAGGGTGCGCCCGACGACATCCTCGCCCGCGCGACCACGAACGTGATCGCGGCTCTACCTTGACCTGCGGGCCCGCAAGGAGCGCCTGACCTTGGAGGCCCTCAGGGCGGACTTGCAGGCGTCGGCCGCCTGATCCGATCGCGGTCCTGTGGAAGCGGCTAGCTGGATCCGCGGCAGGAGCGGTCGCGTCCTCCAGGACGGTAACTGAGCCCATAACTGCGGCACTCACGGTGTCGGGCGACCTGCGGAGACGCCGGTTAGCACGGCGCTTGGCCGCCGGTCCATGGTAAGGATGGGGTCGCCGGTTCGATTCCGGCGGGGGGCTCCACACAGGGGCTGACCAGCGGGAATGCCGGTCAGGTCAATTCTTGGGCGTCATCGCCCGGCCTCGTTGCGGAAGCAATGTGCTCGCTTGAGCCCATGATCGATGCCGATGCAATAGCCGTCTAACCAGCAGATTTGGGTTGTCAACACTCACCGTAGACCGAGGCGGCAAGCCGCACAGCGGCCACTGAGCACATCCCTTCCGGGACCACGAGACGCTGAGGGTTCGGACAGCAACGGCTGAACCTCGGCGGCCATCTGTGTCATGGCCCGTCCTACGGGGAGTCGAGCGATGGTGGCATCG
>NZ_DASSCY010000288.1:0-27792 GCF_035697385.1 Mycobacterium sp.
GCCGCTTCGGTCGCTTCCGCGGCTGAGACTCCGGGCGGCCCTGTGGTCAACCCGGTGACCTACCTGTCGCAGATGTACGCGGCGGGCGCTGGCGGGTACTTCGACGCCATCGCGTACCACCCGTACCTGTACTCAGTGCCGTTCTCGGCGGGGGAGGGTCACGCGGGCGTGCCGATCACCCAGGCGGAGCAGCTCCACGCGCTGATGGTCGCCAATGGCGATGGCAACAAGAAGATCTGGGCCACCGAGTACGGCCAACCCACGTCGTCCGTCGACGAGACCACGCAGGCCGACTACATCCGCGACTTCCTGACCACGTGGCGGTCGCTGCCCTATACCGGGCCGGCGTTCATCTACACCCTGCGTGACCGCAACACCGGCAGCAGCAGTGATCACGACACGCTCGGCGTGTACCGGACCGACTGGACCCCTAAGCTCGCGCAGCGAGTGGTCGCGGAGTTGAGCTAGGCCCGATCAGCCGACAATCCGGGCGATGGACTTGAGCGGGATGGGAAGCCAGCCCGGCCGGTGCCTGGCCTCGTAGGCGGCCTCGTACACCGCCTTGTCCAGCTCGTAAGCCGCGAGCAGATGCCCGGAGTCGCGCGGGTCAGCGCCGGCGATCACGGCATAGCCTTCGCAGAACGAGGCGCTGTTGCGGTCCACCCATTCGCGCGCCCGCGCGGCGAGTTGGCGATCGCGGTCGTCGGCCCCGGAGTCTGAGGCCTGGTCCATGAGCCGTTGGTAGGCGGCGTACTCGAACGACCGCAGCACACCGGCGACATCCCGCAATACAGAGTCCGGCCGTCGCCGCTCGTCGAGTGGCTGGCCTGGCTCGCCCTCGAAGTCGATCAGCAGCCAGCTCTCCGGCGTGCGCAACACCTGGCCGAGGTGCAGGTCGCCGTGGACCCGCTGAACCGTAATCGTCTCCTCGGTGAGCTTGCGGAAGCGCTCCTCGATCAGCGGAAGGTATTGCTCCAGCCCGGGTACCGCCGTCGCCGCCGACAACAGCCGCTCCAGCACAGCGTCGGTCGGGAACAGGGTGGTGGACGTGCCAAGGCTCTCCGCGAGGGTCGCATGCACCGAGGCGACCGCCTCGCCGAGCCGGTAGGACTCACCGGCGAAGTCGCCACCCACCTCGTCGGCGTAGAGGTCGCCCTCGGCGAACAGGTCGCGGGTGCTGGCCATCGCCATGTCCCAGCCCTCCGCGGAATTGGCGGCGAACTCGGTGACCATGCCGAGCGCGCACGGCTGTCCGTCGGTCGTCGTTTCGGCGGACCCGAGCAGCCGGGCGACGTGGGGGTTGCCCGCGCGCGCCAGCACCCGGTTGAGTTCGATGTCTGGGTTGATCCCTGGCGTGATGCGCCGGAAGAACTTGAAGACCGCGTCCTCTTCGAACACCACGCTGGTGTTGCTCTGTTCGGCGCTCGTCACGCGTGGCGCGGCTTCCAGCGGCAGCGCGACGCCTGGCTCCTTGGCGAAGCGCACTGCGGTCTCAGGGGGACCCACCGTCGCCGACGAATCAACAAGGGACAACAGGAATGTCGCGTCCGCGGGGTTGTATAGCGCGTCGTACGCGGTGCGGTCACCGTCGGCGCCGATGGTGGCGACCGTGCTGTATTCGTCGATCGGGCCGGTGTCCCAGCGGACGATCACCTGGTATCGCTCGGCCGACCCGTCGCTGTACGACACGTCCAGCAAGACGAGGTCGAGGTCGTCGCGCAATGGAACGACGACGCTGGGTTGCGCGGACTTCAGCTCACGGCTGCGGCCGGCATACCAACGCTGCTGCGGTAACCATTCGTCAAACGGCAGGTTCATGGCTGCTCTCCAGACTCTGGGCTGGGCGCCCGTAGCTGAAACCAGTAGAAGCCGTGACCGGGCAGGGTCAGCAGGTAAGGCAGCTGGCCGACTGGGGGGAACTCAACGTACCCGGTCATCTCAACCGGGGTGTACCCGTTGTAGTGCTGCAAATTCAACTCGATGGGCTGCGGAAATCTCGAAAGGTTGTTCACACACATCACCACGTCGCCGTCGGCTTCGCGCACATACGCCAGCACCGACGGGTTCGACCCACCGAGCTCACGGAACGAGCCGACGGCGAACGCGTCATGGCGGCGCCGGACGGCCAGCATGGTGCGCGTCCAGTTCAGCAGCGACGTGTTGCTGTCCCGCTGCGCCTCGACGTTCACCGACTGGTAGCCATAGATCGGGTCCTGGTTCGGCGGCAGGTACAGCCGTCCAGGATTGGCGGTGGAGAAGCCGGCGTTGCGGTCGGGCGTCCACTGCATCGGGGTGCGCACACCGTCGCGATCGCCGAGCCAGATGATGTCGCCCATGCCGATCTCGTCGCCGTAATACAGCACCGGTGAGCCCGGCAGTGACAACAGCAGCGCGGTGAACAGCTCGATCTGGTTGCGGTCGTTCTCGAGCAGTGGCGCGAGCCGCCTGCGGATGCCGACGTTCGCCTTCATCCTCGGGTCCTTGGCGTACTCGGCGTACATGTAATCGCGCTCTTCGTCGGTGACCATCTCGAGCGTGAGCTCGTCGTGGTTGCGCAGGAAGATGCCCCACTGCGCCATGTCAGGGATCTCCGGTGTCTGCGCCAGGATCTCCGAGATCGGGAACCGCGACTCGCGCCGGACCGCCATGAAGATGCGCGGCATCAGCGGGAAGTGAAACGCCATATGGCATTCGTCGCCGCCCATGTGAGGATCGCCGAAGTACTCGACGACATCGGCCGGCCACTGGTTGGCCTCGGCCAGCAGCACCCGGCCCGGGAACTCGTCGTCGATCACCTTGCGGCAGTGCCGCAGGAATGCATGCGTCTCCGGCAGGTTCTCGCAGTTGGTGCCCTCCCGCTCGAACAGGTACGGCACGGCGTCGAGCCGGAAACCGTCAATGCCGAGGTCGAGCCAGAACCGCAGGACGTCGATCATCGCGTTCTGCACGGCCGGGTTGTCGTAGTTCAAATCGGGCTGATGGGAGAAGAACCGGTGCCAGTAGAACTGCTTGCGCACCGGGTCGAACGTCCAGTTCGATTCCTCGGTGTCGACGAAGATGATCCGCGCGTCGTTGTATTTCTGGCTGGTGTCGCTCCAGACGTAGTAGTCCCCGTAGGGCCCTTCGGGATGCCGCCTGGACTCCTGGAACCACTCGTGAGAGTCGGACGTGTGGTTCATGACGAGGTCGGTGATGACGCGGATCCCTCGCCGGTGCGCGGCGTCGAGCAGGTCGACGAAGTCGTCTACGGTGCCGAACTCGGGCAGCACCCGATAGAAGTCGCGGATGTCGTAGCCGCCGTCACGCAGCGGCGAGTCGTAGAACGGCGGCAGCCAAAGGCAGTCGACGCCAAGCCACTTCAGGTAGTCGAGCTGTTCGGTAAGACCGCGCAGATCGCCTGCGCCGTCGGAGTTCGAGTCGAAGAACGCACGGACAAGCACCTCGTAGAAGACCGCGTGCTTGAACCACGTGCGGTCCTCGGGCAGCGCGCGTGCGTGCCCGAAGTCTTCCGCTGTGGGATGTTCGACCACGCCGTGTTCGACGTGGCTGCCTTCCGCGGGATCGTAATCGGCGGATTCAGAGCTTCCTGGGAGACCGCTGGTTTGGTCCATACAGCCTTCAAACCTACCCATGTCGGCGCGAATTGAATCGGGGCGATTTCGCGGCAAAGCAGCGCGCAAACTAGCGGTTGAAACCGAGGTCTATCCGCGTTACCGTTTCGACGTCCAAGATCAGCGTCGCCGGTGCGCGCTCTCGCCGTCACTGGCAACGTTTCTACGAAGAAGAATTGAGTGGCTGTGGCTGATTCGGCGCCAAATGATGGTGAAGCTCCAGTAATCGTTGGCCTGGCCGATGCGGCGATGCACATGTATGCCGCCGCGATCGATGCGCTCCCCGATCCTCACGACCCCCAGTTCGGTGACCGGGCGGGGATCATCCTCGCCGGGCTCCGCAAGCTCCAGGGTTCGCTGTCGGACGCCGCGGGCCGCAGCAGGGTCACCCCTTCGGTCATCGTCGCGCTCAGCGGTGTTCGGCACCGTTACGACGATCTGATGGAGACCGCGGCCAACGGACCCGCGGCCACGCTGGGTCAGCGGCTCTACATCGCGCGGGGTCGCGCCAAGCTGTCGACGAAGGAAGCGGCCAACGGTGTGGGCCTGCGCAAGGACCTGATCGAGGCCGTCGAAGCCGAAGAGCCTGTCACCGAGGACGAGGCCACCAAGATCAAGGATCTCATCGCCGCGCTCGGCGGCTAGGTCACCGGCTACTCGAGGAAGCGTTCGGCGCCGGCCGTGCGCAGGTACCGGCTGCTGTTGGCCTGCCGGTAGCCGATGACGCCTCCGCTGAAGGTGAGGAACAGCAGCCCACCGACGCCGGGGAGAGCCACTGCGGCCAGCTCGCCCACGGTCGGGGTGCGCAGGAACCGCGGATAACCAGTCGGGGTGGCTTGCCCACCCAAGGGTGACGACAAGGTCGCCGGACGTTCCGTTCCCGACGACAGGGTTCCGCGGATCACCGGGGCTTTCGCGCCGGCGGCCGCGGTCGACGCGCCTGCGGCCATCGGTGGACCGGCGGACGCGCCGAGCGGCATACCTGGCACAAGCAGGCTTGGCATCGAAACCGCAGGCGCTGCCACCAGCGGGAGTTCGAGCACTGGCGGCCCGCCGTTGTCGGAGGCCATCGCCTGGCCACCACCGCCGCCACCACCGACGTCGATGACTGGTGCTTCCTCTTGTCCCCGAAACGCCGGCCCCGGTGTCGGCGTGGGTTCCGGCTGGGACAGCGCGCTGAAGAAGCCGTCGATCGTCGGCACGGGCACCTCGACGGTTCCGAAGAATACGGACGGATCCGTCCAGCCGGTCGCGGCGATCTCCTCGGGTGTGGGCACCCGAAGCACCGGAATGGAAATGGAATGCTTGAATCGCGGCCAGTTGCCAATGCCCGGCGCGGGTTTCTTTTCTTCTTGATCTTCGGCCGGCTTGCGTTCGTCGTCCTCCCGACCCGAACCGACGGTGCTTGTCGGCGGATCGTTGTCCGGCTTGGATTCACCGCCTGGTTTGTCGTCAGAATTGGTCTCGGCAGTGCCCGACGCCGTTGCGCCGCCCTCTGTGCCGCCGCCAGCGGATTCACCAGGATCCGCCATTGCGACCCCAGCGCCTGCTCCCCCGAGCACGAGACCCATTGCAAGCGCGCCGGCACACGCGATAAGTCGCATTGCCGACGCCGTCACAATCGGTACCCTTCCGCTTTCAAACGTTGCTCGCGAAACAGAATTATGGGTGCGATTCTCGCATATTCGCGCCGAATAGTTGCGAAAAAATTTTGCTGCACTTTTGGAGCCGTTCGACGGACGTGTCAGTTTGTTGCAGGGCCCGGCAACCTCGGGAGACTTCGGTATGGTGCCGACGTGGCAACCCGCGATCACGGCGACCCAGGCGATGCCCCGTCGGTCCCTCCTCCCCTGGCAAAAGTGGCGAATTCGATTCGCCCGTCGGCCGCCGAAGAAGCACGCACAATCACCGCGTCGACGAATACCGGCACACTTGCGACGCTGACCGCCGACGGCGACCCATGGGCGTCGTTCGTCACCTACGGTTTACTCGGCGGCGCACCGGTGCTGTGCGTGTCGAACCTCGCCGAGCACGGCCGCAATCTGGCAGCCGACCCGCGGGCGAGTATCGCGATCGTCACGCCCAACGCGGAAACGGACCCGCTCGCCAGTGGTCGGGTCACCCTGGCGGGCGTCGTCGAGCAGCCCACCGGCGACGAACGAGCCGCCGCGCGTGACGCGCACCTGGCCGCTGTCGCCGCGGCGAAGTACTACATCGACTACAGCGACTTCTCGCTGTGGGTGTTGCGGGTGCAGCGGGTGCGCTGGGTCGGCGGGTACGGCCGGATGGATTCGGCGACCGGTGACGCGTACGCGGCCGCCGAAGCCGACCCGGTGCAGCCGCACGCGGCCGGGGCGATCGCCCATCTCAACGCCGACCATGCCGGCGCGCTCATCGAGATGGCGAAAGCTCTCGGCGGCTACCCCGACACGACCACGGCCACCTGCACCGGCGCCGACCGCTACGGCCTGGATCTGCGGGTCGTCACAGAGCGCGGCCTTGCGTACACCCGAGTGGGCTACGCCGCACCCATCGACTCGATCGACGAATTGCGTTCGGCAACGGTGGCGCTGGTGCGCCAGGCCCGGCAGGGCTGAAATACCATCCGCGTATGCCTGCTACGAGCGAGCGCCCGGACACCTGGCAAGCGGCCTTCGACCTCGTCCGCACGCGCGGCTACGAGCGCCGCGAGGAGCCGTTCAAGTTGGCCAGCGGGCAGCTGAGCCACGACTACATCGACGGCAAGTTCGCCGTCGACACCGGTGAGCGGCTGGCGATCGTCAGCCGCGCCGTCGCCGACCTCGCCGCGCGTCACGGAATCGAGTTCGACGCCGTTGGTGGCCTCACCATGGGCGCCGACCCGCTATCGCACGGCGTCGCGATGGTCACCGGCAAGGCCTGGTTCTCGGTTCGCAAGGAACAGAAGCAGCGCGGCCGCGAGCAGTGGATCGAAGGCACCCGTATCGAACCCGGCATGCGGGTGCTGCTGGTCGACGACGTCATCAGCACGGGCGGCTCCACCGAGATCGCGTTCGACCGCGTGACCGCCGTCGGCGCGGTCGTCACTGGTGTGATCCCGATGGTCGACCGCGGTGACGTGGCCGCCAAACGCTTCGCACAGCGCAACGTGCCGTTCGTCGCGCTGATCACCTACAAGGATCTGGGCATCGAACCGGTCAAGGACGTCTGAGCGTCGTCGAGTCGTAGACGCAGCCACCACGGAAAGGGTCCGACAATGGGATTGCGATCTGCGCGCTTTTCGGGAGACAGGCTGCTCGAGCAGTGCGCAGCAGGCACGTTCCGGATGCTGGCCGGCCAGGAGAGCTTGTCGGTCATGCGGGTTCAAGAGGCGCTCCAAGCACTCACGTATTCGCCAGGCGCCCTGGACGGCGTCTTCGGCCCGGACACCGGTGGCGCCGTCACCGCCTTCAAGGTCGACCAAGGACTGAACCCGTCGGACCCGGTCGTCGGACCTGGCACGTCGACAGCGCTTGACGCCGCGCTATTCGTCGATCCACCGTCGCTGGACCCGGCTTTCGGGGAACTCGCGCCGTACGTCGCCAAGCATGTGGTGGAGCCGTTCGTCGGATTCGAGCTGAACTTCCTGGTGACCCGCCCGCTCGATTCATTGCGCCACGAAATCGGCTTCGCCATGCTGTCGCTGCTGCGCTCGCAGTTCTGCCTGGCAATCGTCGCGCAGAGCCGGGCGCTGGACATTCCCGATCCGCGCGTGACTGCCGAGGCCAAGAACTCCATGGCGAACCTCCACGGCTCCGCCGTGGCTGTGCCATTCACCGGCACGGACGGCGTCGACCACGTCACCGTCGCGATCAGGGATCTGACGATCATGGGCCGCCGGTACGCCACCAATGTCTACGGCCAGAAGGCCAAGGTCACCCTTCGCGGCGCCCTGTGTCACGAACTCACCCACGTGCGCAATTTTCATAAAGACCTCACTTCGACGCCCGACAGCGACGGCTCGGTGTACCTCGACTACGGGTTGTCCGCGAGCCTCTCGGCATCTACCGGCCAGCCGACCGCGATCACCTTCAGTCACTTCGTGCACGAGATCGTCGCGTCACACGTCGAGTGGATCACCCGACGAGAGGACGAGGGCGATCCGTTCGCCGCGAAATTCCTGCCCGCCGCCGCGCTCGCGGAGGCGGCGCATTACTACTTCGCGGAGACCGACCTGTCATGGTTCCGCGATAACGGCTACATGGCGGCGTGCGTCGCCGCAGGCGACGAGGTGACCTACCGGCAGATCGCGCTGTGGCTGCGCGCCGCTTCGGGTCTCGTGTTCAGCGACGACGCGCAGACTCAAGAGGCCAGCGCGCAACTGTTCTGGGACGCCGCGGCTGCGGCGGAATTCGCCGCCTTCAACCCCGATGCCCCGCACGTCCCCGCCGACGGTGTCTATCCAGCTCCGAACGACTACGTCACGCCGGACTAAGCCGCCGCATCCACGGGGTAAGTCAGAAGATCGGAACGACATCGAGGAACACCGTCCGCTGCTGCAGATCGGCGGCGATGCTGCCCTGGGGTGCGGACGGCAAAGGGACTTCGATGTCTTCGATTTCGCGCACCACCACTCGTAGCAGTCCGGTGCCGTGGCGGACGTTCAGCGGTGGCAACGGAGCGTTCAATTCGCCGACGACGACGCGGCCGTCCCGATGCCACAGCCCCGCGTGGGTTTCGTTGGCGGATGTCACGTCGCTGACCTCTGCGAAGGCTCCCTCGGGCAGGAGGCACTGCTCTACCACCGCGATCACCTTGTTGGATCGAGGCCCGACCGGCCCGATGCCGTTGAGTCGCAAGGTCACATCGTCGCCTGAGCGGCCGACTGTGAGTGTGCGGTCGGGCATCAGCGGCACGAAGTCGGTCATGACGGTGCGGGACAGTTCGCAACCCTTAACGCTCTCCGGCTGGTAGCGGGCAACAGCCAACCGCACAAATGGGCTGTACGACTGCTCGGTATCCGCAAGCGGAATCTCGATGTCGGCCCACCACCGATCCGCCTCGTCGTTCAGGAAGGGCCGGAAGGGAATCACCGCGACGGGCTGCTCCGTCTCCTCGAGCGTGCATGCCAGAGGGGCGAGGTCGGAGCCGAAGACGTGGGGTTGCAGATAGCCGCCCGTTTCGGGGGTCTGCCAAATCGGGTCGCGGTACAGCCGAGATAGGTGCCGAGTCGCTTTGTCCAGATAGGGCGGTGAGGTATCCGCGGCGAGAACCACCGCCAGCTGCTCGCCTTCGCCGGAGACATTCCACGGCCGGGCCAGCTCGATGCGGACCGTCTTGCCGCCGCGGCGGCGTTGTATATACCCCGAGTCGACGACGACGCTCCTTGAGAATGCCGGTGTGGCAGAGAGCACGACCGGTGGCGACGGCCGCGCCGAGCTCGGGATGCTGACCGCGGGAAGCACTGTGCTGCTTTGGAAGTCGGCATCTGGTGCGGGATCGAACAGCGTTCGGTGGCGACTCACGGCAGTCAGCGTGTAGGTGACCCGGCGATGGCGGGTGTCGGCGAAATCGTGGCGGAACGTCGACACTATGCCCGTACCCGAGCCACGCGGATGCGGTGGAACGTGGTTGGTGAGCACCTCGTCATTGCGGCCCACGGTCAACGAGGTGACCTGTTCGGTGACTACCGGGCCGGGTAGTTCGCTGTCTGCAGGCTCGCGCCATTGCGCGCTGACATCGACCTGACCTGTGCTGGCACGGTGAATGCCAAAGAGCTTGTGCTCGTGGCCATTGTCGGGATTGCCGTCGGCCAACACGGCGAACAGCTCGCCTTCCTCGCGCGCGGGGACGAGTCGCGTGTGGGGCGGGTTCATGGGCCGACGCACGGCGTGCACGAATTCGACGACGCGCGGCGGAGTCGCCATTGGATGCCGGCCCTCGGCAATCTGGCTGTCTGCCACGCTTGCGGCCCACGTCTTGATTTCGAACTTGTCGAGTTCCTCGGAGTCGAGGGTGGACGACAGCTCGATGTCGGCTTGCAGTCCTGGTTCGAGCCACACCATGAGAGTGCTGCGCGTGCCGACCGTGAGCCATTCGATGGTGTCCCCTGGCGATTCCCGTTGCCGCAGTTCCAAACCCATGGCCAACGGAAGCGGCCACCGCGGCGCCCACGGGCTGCGGGCCTGACGACTGGGAGCAGGTGAATCGGCACCCGGCCTGACGAAGGCCTGAACACCGGTCGCCGCGGGGTCGGGCAGCCAGTTGTAGGAGCCATTCTCGTCGGCGCCGGGAGGGCCGATGGCACGCTGTACCAACGCCCATGTCGCTCGGTCGGCTCCGTCAAGGACGCCGTGCTGTTCTGCGAGCACCATCGACGCCGGCGGAGGCAGAAGGATTCTCGACTGGTTCGGCGGATACTGCGCAGCGAACTGTTCGACGTCCATCGGAGTGTCTCCCATAGGGTCGCTGCGGATGATCAGCCGGTCGATGGAGCCGCCGGCGCCCAGTGCGTTCGGGTTGGGCTTCAGTTCACCGTTGGTTGCATCGACGGTGAACATGCCTGGCACTGGCGCGAATTCGGGCGGCGGAACGGGCTCGTGGCGCCGGAACTGTACGAGTCTGGATGAGCCTTCGTTTTGGCCGAGTTCTCCGCACTTGAGCCCGCCACCCGCCATGTCCGCGATGCGGACGCGCAGGAAGTATCCCTTGCCGAACCGCAGCGGAACCTGGGGTCTGTCGGTCTGGTCGAAGTGGAAGTCGAAGTGGAAGGGCAGCGTGTTGCCACGCGCGGTTTCGCGTCGTCGTGCGCCGTGTTGATCGAACGTCGGGCGTGGAATCGCAAGATTCCAGCCGTTCCAACGGACGATCATCTCGTCGGCGCGCAGCACCGCGTCCGTGCCGATCACCGCCGCGTTCGCCTTGACCGGTCCTTCCTCCACGACCGGGTTGGCGATGTCGACGTCGACGCCATCGAGCTTGCAGGTGTAAGTGGCGTTCCGCTCACACAGCGGGGTCCATTCGCCGGCCTCCTCCCTGACGTCGACGCAGTAGCCCGACGTCAGATCGTCGGCCGTGAGCTCTCTTTCGTGCGCCTCCCCCGCGTTGTTGGCGAGCCGGTCGGTCATGACCTCCTTTCGGCGGTTGCGCAGCAATGCAATGCCGGCCGAGTGCAACACAGGCGGCGTCACGGGGCCGGGATCGACCGAGGCGCCGCGGTGACCACCAGAGTCGGCGCCCATCTTCTGCGCACCGTCCCGCAATCGGCCGACGGCGCCGTCCACATCGAAGGTGACCAGGCTCCAGCGGTCTGATGCCCCGCCGGTTGGCTCTACCGCGATCTTTTCCGCCCCAGCGAGATCGACGATTCCCCGTGTCACATCGCTGCCCTCGGCGGGTGCGGGCAGGAAGCGAGTGCGGTCGAACTCGAATCTGGTCCAGGGCGTGACGATGTCGACGTCGGAGGGGACTTGCGAACCGAACGTGCATCCGATGCGGATCAGCGCAGCGTCGCCCGACGAGACGATCGGAATGACGCTGGTGGGTACCTTGAACTCGAGGATGAGACCTAGTCGGATCAGTACGGCGGGGTGCGCCCGCAACGTTGACACGATGCGCTGAAAGTCAGGTGCGGGCCAGTTTTCGGGAGCGCTAGAGCCATGCGTGGCTCGTGGCGGGGCCGAGCTTTCCGGCAACTCCTGCCATTGCGCATACTGATCTTCGACGATTCGAGCCACCGCGGTTGGATCGACGTGGTCTCCGCTGTATGCGCCAGCCGACGCTGTGTAGTTGCGTGCGATCCTGCGGGCATCCTCGGTCGTCTCAGTTACGTTCAGTTGCCCGTAGTTCACGTTGCGCGACTTGCGCACCGTGACGCCCCCCGAGAAGAACGCGCGCCACACATCGCTGGACGCGCCCGCCGACGGGGCGAGCGGGGTGGAGTGCCGGACAGAGTCACGGTTCGGCGCGATCTGCACGGTGAAGGTCGCATTCCTGACGACATCGGGCCAGTCCTCGAAGCCGAAGTCCGACAACGGCTTTCCGGGATCCGATTCGAGATCAGGCTCATGCCCGCCCATTCGGAGCTGCGGAACGATCAGGGCGCGCAGCGGGGCGATACCGTCCGCGGTGACCTGCCCGCCGGGAACTGCGATGACGAGAATCTGGCTCTCGATATCCTCGTTCACGCGAATGCGCTCCGGTAGGCCTGCCACGCCGCCACCCCGGCGTCGTCGGTGTCCGAGGCCGCGTCGTGCGGCGCAGCGAGACGGCGATGGCCCGCGCCCTCCGCGCCGGAGCCACCCGCGATCACCCATTCCCCGCTGTCGAGTTCGAATGAGTCCGAGTAGAGCGTGACATCGATGTCGACGACAATCGTGGCACGACCGACGAGGTGGTTTGCTTCGGAGTCATATGCGAGTTCGACCCGCAATTCGATAGCAACGGAGACGAGCCCGAGGATGTCGAGGCTGCCGCCGATGTGGAGGTAGCCGGTCAACACCGCCGCGCCGGACACCAGGGCGTATCGGATGCCACCGAAGGCGTGCACCTCGGCATGTCCCACGCCGAAGTTCATGCCGATCGCGGCCCCGAACTGCAGGGAGATCTCCAAACGGCGCAGTCCGCTATGGATCAGCTCGAGATCGACGTAGCCACCGCCGCCGAACATCAACACGGTCAGCGTGAAAGGCCGCTGACGGGACGCGAAGCCGAGTCCGACGGATACCGACTCGTCGTTGCTGAAGGGCACCGTCAGCGCTGCGCTGAACAATGCGTTGCTGATTACGAACCCCAACGCCGAAGCGTCTGGCAGTGGCAGCGCATATCGTGCGACGACCCTGTCCCTCGAGGCGTCGACTTTGACCGGCAGATCCTTCAAGACGCCGATCACCTTTCGCAGTTCGTTCAGTAGCCGCAGCTTGCCGACGAATGCGATGTCCGTGATCTCGACCTTCAGACTGGGAGCTTGCCCCTGTACCTGATGGAACTTAACCATGCCGAAGGTGAACTCGATCAGGGCGTCGTCATCACCCGGCGGCATTCGCAACTTGAAATCAGTTACTGTGCAGGTCGTTTCATTCCTGTCCGCTGAACTGACCACCGCGATGCTCACCGTCGAGGTCGGCGCCGTCGGGCTGAACATCGGCGACTCGGCGGGTGACGCCTTCAGGCCAACGCCCTCCCACGTCATCCTCACCTCGTTGGGCATACCGTCGCGGACGATCGTCTTGAGCTCCGGCGGAACGTGGTTGCTCTGCACCAGGTCGCGTAGGTCAAAGCCAAGTAGCGATGCGCCATCAACGAACAGGTCGCGAGGATCAAGCGATTGCGCCCCTGCAGCGTTGACAAGGCCGTGCACCTGAGAGACTCGGTCGACGATCATCTTCGGAGCCGCTAGTCCACCTGCTCGATCGGTGCTGCCGGTGAAGTCGACCTCGAGGTCCTTGAGGGTGTTCTGCGCCGCGTCGACGACCTCTCCCTTGATCTGCAGCGGAACATCGTTGGCGACACCCTGCAGGTAGTCCCCGGTGAACGTGACGCGCGCCGTCGGATCGGTGCCAACGAGCGAACGAATGGTGGGCACTGCGACGTCGGCCGCCCACGACAGTGGGTCGCCCGGCAACCCGAGTGATGGCAGATAGCCTCTGCCCGCGAGATTTCCGACAATGTTCAGCCTTCGTACCTCGTGCACCGTCGTCTGCGCTTCGGTGCTGACGGGAGGATCGGCGGGCGTGAGATCTATGGGTACCCCGGGCAGTTGTACGACTCCGTGACCTTGGGTGGTGTATTTCTTGTGCAGCGCGGCGGCAACTCGCGGATCGGTCAGCGTCGTGAATGGCGGCCGGAGATCCCCTCCCAGGTCGAGGTCGGCGACGAAGATCAGCGGGACCGTGACGTGCACGTCGCCGTTGGCTGCTCGGCACCGTATCGGAAACCGCATCGGCACAGCGTTGTTCGTCGGCATGAAGAACGTCGGAATGTCGACGGTTCCGAGCCCTTCTTCAGTCAATAGGTCGATCGCGCGCTGGATGCGTTGCCGATCGGCATACAACTTCAGGTATCGTCCGGCGTCGCCGTCGACTTCAGCGAGCAGCTCCGTCGTGAGGCCGAATTGATAAGCGCCGTTGAATAATCCGGCGTGGATGGGAAACATCTCTCGGTTGAGCTCAGCGCAGCGCGCTTCGAGTTCGGCAACTTGGCGCGTCGAACGCGCAGTGTTGGTCCAGTGGGCTTCGTCGAGGTTTCGGTACTCGCGGGTGGCCAGCTCCACCTCGCTGAACGGGAAAGCACGGCGCAGTTCAGCCGGCGCGGCTACACCCGGTCGCACCAAAGGCTCGACCACATAGAGCGTATTCGTCTTGCGCAGTACGGCAATGTCTTCGTCGTCGCTGCGTTCGGTCATCTGCACCCACACCGCTCGGTGCCCGAACGGATACAGCACTCCCTTCAGCGCCGTCCGCACGATGTGGTCGCGGCCGAGGATGGCGCGGTGGTCCCATTCGAACTCATCCCAGCGGCCCGATGCCGTCAGTGTGCCGCCCAGGCTGCTCAATTCGAGTCGGTCGGCGGATGCCGGTGTGTCCTGTTCGGCGATGAGAACGCGGTCGGCCTTCGGGAGGGCAACGACGAAGCCGTCGTCTCGACCGGCGTTGACGCCCTTGATGCGCAGCCCGCCGTCGCCTTCGGCCGTTCCGAACCGGGTGCGCCACAGCCCGAAGGTGCCGTCGCGGCCGATAGGCGTCGTGGGATGCCGGATCATCACCTGCTGTTCAGCTTCCGACGACCGCGGCGCAAAGATCAGCCCGCGCGGCAACTCGATAGCCGAGGCGTCCTCATTGCTGTCCACGGTGTTGTCGTCAAGTCCGGCCAGGATCCCCTCAGCGGTGAGCATCAACGTGGAACTGGCGTTGAGTGACACACGACTGGGCCCAGAGAGTAAGGCGAGCCAGAAGCGACTCGCGGGGGCGGGTTCGTCGGCGCGGGACGTCTCTTCTGCGATGTGCTGGGGCGGGAAGGTGACGCGCACTGGTCCATGCCCGTTGGTGAGTTGCGGCACGAAACCGTCGTTTAGCTCATGAGTCGGTGCGTTCAAGCCGACGAGCAGGTGGTCCTCGGGGCGGATGATAAGGAACTCCGGCGGCTCGTCGTCGGTGCTTCCCGCGAGTGGGTCCTGGGGTGGCGCCTGCTTGAAAAAACTTGCTTTCCACTCGAATTGCTCCCAACGGGGGCGCTGGACCTGCCACCTCCACACCTGCACCGCGTAGTCGCCCGTGCGCAGGACCAGTTCCATGGTGTCCTTGTTACGCGCGACTGCCACTGGGTTGGATGCGAATCTTCCGCTGACGGACCCGCGATCCACCCACTCTCGCAGCGGGCTGCCTTCCCAACTCCAGTGGTGCAGCTCTGATCGTCTGTCGCGGAAGAATATGTCGGCGTCGCCGACGCCACGGCTGACGGCTATGGGATCGAAGTCCAGAAGGGCACCTTCTGGACCAACCTTCTCGGGCCCCCACCAACCATCTTGCGTCTTCGCCGACTCGACAAAACCACTGCCCCAGTGGATCAGGGCGCCGTCGGGAAGGCCGGGAACCAGGACACCGTTAGCTGTGCCGGGGACGATGCCCGGCCCTTTCCGCTCCTGCGCGCGAACAAAGACGTCCTGTCGTCTTGGTTCCCACGAGAATGCGGCGATCGCATGACCCGATTGCGCGAAGTTCCCCGTCCGCAGAGAGGTCGCGCCACTTGCGGTGCCGTTCGCGATCGTCACCGTGTCGACGGTGAAGACGTCCTTTTGGACGACTCTTTCGCTGCCCGTGACCTTGTCCCGCTCGGTCACACCGATCTGGTGTTTGGCATTGAAATAGACATCGATCACGCCGGTGCCTCGCCGGACCACGACGGGATCTGACTCGATATGGTTCGGCGAAGTGATGGGTACCCGGGCCCCCCAGCGACCGGCCCCGGTCTTCATCCACCACCGAATCGGCCCATCGACACTTTTCGCGAAGACGTACAACGTGTCGTCGTCGGCCACGGCGCGAGGCTCGGTGACAACCAGCCCAGGCAGGTCCTCCGGCATCCTCCAGAGTCCCGTTGTGACGTCCCACGACCAGTGCAGCACCGTCTTACGCATGCTGAGCGCGAAGACGTCCATGCCCTTGGGCCAGCGCCGGATCGCGACAGGGTCGGAGTCGAGGTCTCCGCCGAGGTCGATCGCGCTGTCCACAGCATTGGCGACGCCGCCATATCCCCAGATGTGGATCAATGTCCCCTCGGGCGAGCGCATGAAGACGTCGAGATGATCGGCGTCTCGATGCGTCGCGACGGCTCTGCCATGTTCGGGCATCGTCGCGCCTCCCAGCGATTCCGGAGCGGGGCTACAGATTTCACCCATGCGTCGCCATGCTGTGCCACCGCACTCGCGCCGGACGTTACCCCGAAGGCCTGGTCGACCTCAGTCCTTCGGTGCGATCGCAGATGGTCAGGCGGCGTCGCTTTTCACCACAAGCACCCCGCTCGGCTCCACTCCCACCGTCACCGGGTCACCCGGCGAGAATGCCCTGGCCGCCGAACTGGCCATCTGAGCGCTGATCACCGAACCGTCGGCCAGCGTGGCGTACACCCGCGAGATCGGCCCGAGGAACGCCACGGAGCTGATCGCCGACGTGCCTCTTGGGTCGGCGGTGACGGTGACCGACTCCGGCCGCACCATCGCCAGCCCCTCGCCGGAGGTGATCGACCCCGCCAGCGCAGGCACCGTCGCGCCGAGTAACCGGGCCTGCCCGCCGGATACCTGTGCCGGCACCTTGTTGTTGAGCCCGACGAACTCGGCGACAAACGGCGTCGCGGGGTTGGCGTACAGATCCGCGGGCGCCGCCAGCTGCTCGAGCTTGCCCTGACTCATCACGCCGACGCGGTCGGCGACGGCGAGCGCCTCCTCCTGATCGTGGGTGACGAACAACGTCGTCGTACCGACCTCGAGTTGCACGCGCCGGATCTCGTCGCGAAGCTGTGCCCGCACCTTGGCGTCCAGTGCGGACAGCGGTTCGTCGAGCAGCAGCACCCGCGGCTGGATTGCCAGCGCCCTTGCCAGCGCCACCCGCTGCTGCTGGCCGCCGGACAACTCGCTGGCGTACTTGTGTTTGTGCGCGGACAGCCCGACAAGGTCGAGCATGTCGGCGGCGCGAGAAGTGCGCTCGCTCTTGGCTTTTCCGCGCATCTTGAGCCCGAATGCGACGTTGTCGAGCACCGTCAGATGCGGAAACAGGCTGTAGGCCTGGAACACCATCCCCATATCGCGTTTGTTGGCGGGCACCTTGCTGACGTCCTGGCCACCGACCGACACCGTGCCCGACGTGGCCTCGTCGAGGCCGGCGAGGATCCGCAGCGCGGTGGTCTTGCCGCAGCCCGACGGGCCAAGCAGCGCGACCAGCTCGCCCGGCTCGATGTGCAGGGTGAAACCGTCGAGCGCCTTGACCGTGCCGTAGACCCGGGTCAGGTCGTTGAGGTCGACAGCGACACCGTTGCTCATTCCTCGACTCCCGCTCGTCCCCTGCCCTGCGGGCGTGGGCCCACCGGTCCTCGCTCGTTCCTCGCTGCGATCCTCACTCGCGGTCGTCTTCGGGTTGTCATTCAGAAACTCCCGTGGGTGTGGGTGCCGCGGCGTCCAGGACTGGAGCGCGGCGGCGGCCGCGGGTCACCAGCGAGAGGATCAGCAGCAGCACAAAACCGAAAAGCAGCACGGCCAGCGACGCGGCCACCGACGTCGGCCCGTCGCTCTTGCCGATCGCGACGATCTGCACCTGCAGCGTCTGGAAGCCGCTGAGCGAGGCGATGGTGTACTCGCCGAGCACGACCGCGATCGAGATGAACGCGGCCGACAGGATGCCCGACCAGATGTTGGGCACCACCACCCGCAGGATCGTGGTCGTCCATCCGGCCCCCAGCGACCGTGCCGCCTCGGCCAAGGTGCGCAGGTCTATCGACGACAGCGCGGCATCGATTGCGCGGTAGGCGAACGGCAGCACGAGCACGACGTAGACGAACGTCAGGGTCAGCGCGGACTCACCGAGGAAGTACGTCACCCACAGATACACGTTGCGAAGCCCGACCACGATCACCAGGGCGGGGATGGTCAGCGGCAACAGGCACAGAAACTCGACAAGGCCCTTGGCCCATGGCGTCCGCAACCGCACCCAGATCATCGTCGGCACCAGCACCAAAAGCATTGCCACCACCGTGAATACGGCCAGCAGCAGCGAGATGACGATCGCCTGATACAGCGCTTCGTCGGCCACCAGATTCTTCCACGCGGCCATGGTGCGCCCGCCTGCGATGAGATTACGCGTGGAGAAGTCGGCCATAGCGTAGAGCGGAAACAGGAAGAACAACCCGAACAGCATCCACAGCAAGCCGCGAAAGATCTTGCCGCCCAGAGTGGTACGCCTCACTTCAGCCACCTCGCGGTGCGGCGCACCAGCGCGTTGTAGGCCATCATCACCAGCGCGACGACGACGATCATCTCCAGTGCCAACGCATAAGCGAATCCCGACTGACCGAGCACCACTTCGCTGGTCAGCGCAGACCGGATCAGCAACGGCACGATCGGGCTGCCCTGGCTCACCAGCGCCGCGGCCGTCGCATACGCTGCAAAAGCGTTGGCGAACAACAATAATGCCGATCCCAGGAACGCAGGCAGCAGCAGCGGCACGGCCACCTCGCGCCAGTATTGCCACGTCGACGCGCCGAGGTTGACCGCCGCCTCGCGCCACTGATCGCGCAGGCCTTCGAGGGCAGGCACGAACACGATCACCATCAACGGAATCTGGAAGTAGGTGTACACCAGTATCAGGCCGGACAGGCCGTACACCCAGCCGGAGCCTGCGAGATTCCAGCCGAACATCTGTTGCACCCACAACGTCAGCACGCCGTTGAGCCCGACCGTCGCCAGGAACGCGAATGCCAGTGCCACACCGCCGAATTGCGCCAGCACGCTGCACAGCGAGATCACGGCGCGGCGCACCATCGAGGTGGGCGGGCTGCTGACGATCAGCCACGCCAGCACCGCGCCGAGTACCGCACCGATGAGCGCCGTGCTGCCCGACAACAGCACGCTCTTCCACAGTGCGTTCAACGCGGTGCCGGTGAACAGTGCCTGGATCCGCGCAAACGAGAACACGCCGTCGGCGTACACCGCGCTGACGATCACGGTGATCGTCGGGATGATCAGAAAGATCGCAACGATGGTCAGGAACGGCAGCAGTGGCAGCCCGTCGCGGACCCGTCGCGCCAGGGTGTCACCCGGCATCGCGCGTCAGCCGATCGCCCTTGCCCAGTTGTTGGCCAGATACTCCGTGGCCTTCTTGTTCTGGTCGACGGAGACGATCACCGGCTCGCCGCTGACCGCGGGCAGCGCGTCCCATGCCGCCTTGTCGATGGTTCCGGCCTTCTGCATGGACTCCGCGCGGACCGGGCGTGCACCGCCGCCCAGATAGAGGTTCTGGCCCTCATCGCTGAAGAGGAACTCCTGCCACAGCCGCGCGGCCGCCGGGTGCGGCGCGTCCTTGTTGATCGCCTGGAAGTAGTACCCGGCGACGGCAGGGCCGGGCGGCACGACGACCTTCCACGACGGGAGCTTCTTGGTCTCCGCGGCGTTGAGGTAGTCCCAGTCGATGACGACAGGGGTCTGCCCCGACTCGACCGTCGCCGGCGTCGGGTCGACCGGCAGGAAGTTCCCGGCCTGCTTGAGCTTGGTGAAGAACTCGACGCCCGGCGCGATGTCGTCGGCGGAGCCACCCTGCGACAGCGCGACCATCATGACGCCGGAGAACGCGGCACCGGCTTGGGTGGGATCGCCGTTGAGCGCGACCTTGCCCTGGTATTCGGGCTTCAACAGGTCGTCGACTCCTGCGATGTCGGGCACCTTGGCCGAGTCGTAGCCGATGGACATGTAGCCGCCGTAGTCGTTGACCCAGGTGCCGTCGGCGTCCTTGAACTGGCTCGGAATGTCGTCGAACGTCGCCACCTTGTACGGCGCGAACAGCGAAGTGTTGGCGAGCGCCACGGACTGTCCGAGGTCGAACACGTCGGGCGCGGTGGTCTTGCCCTTCTGCTGGGTGGCCGCGTTGATCTCGTCCTGGCTTGCCGCGTCGGGTTGGGCCGAGTTCACCTTGATGCCGTACTTGTCGGAGAACGCCTTGATGATGGCGCCATAGTTGGCCCAATCCGGCGGCAGAGCAATGACATTCAGCTCGCCTTCCTTCTTGGCCGCCTCGACAAGACCCTCCATGCCGCCGAAGTCCTCGGCCGAGGTGGCCTCGCCGGCCTTCACGCCGGAGTCGGTCGCCTCACCCGCGTTCTCTTTTTCGGGCGGAGCACACGCGACCAGTGCCGCGAGGACGAGAGCCGATGCGGAGGCTGCCAGCAGCCGGGATTTCTTCATTGCCGAACCTTCCGATGGACACGAGACGGCGAGGTGGCGCAGCGGTTACGGCGCCGGGTCGCCGCGGTGAATGAATCCAACAAAGCGCCCGAACACTACCGCGGCCAGGCAGCTGTCGCGCCGTGTTCTTTCAGAGTCGGCGCGGGTATGCCGCCAACCGCGCATATGCCCTGGTACCGGCAGTACCATCTTTACGTGGTTGAACGCGAAGCCCCGGGGGACTTCGATTACCTCTTTGACGACCAGGCGAAAGCCGACGAGTCGGCGAACGATGAGCCCGACGATCTGTACGACGACCTCGACGGCGAGAACGTCTGGGACCGTGATCCCGAGTCCGCCGATGACGGCGCTTTCGACGCATTCGACACGAACACCTGGTATTTCAAGCCGGCCCCGACACCCTGGTATCGCACCAAGCCGGCGGTGACCGCGCTGATCGCCGCCGCCGCGGCGATGGCCGCGATCGTGGTGTCCGCGGTGCTGCTGGCGTTGCGCGCACCGGGCGACACCGATGACGCCACGACGACGGTGACGCCGACGGCGCCGACGAGTGTCGCTCCAGAAGCACCTGCGCCCAGCTCAGCCCAACCGCCACCGCCACCGCCTCCGCCGCCGGAGACGTCAGCGTCGTCGGTCAACACGGCGCCAAACGTTGACGCTCCGAGGGTGCGCCCGCGGGAAAGCAAGGAGCCGGAGATCGGCGTCACCCGCACCCCCGCCACGCGCTCGCCGATCAGCGTTGCGCCGCAGCCGCGCACCGGACGCAACTAGCAGTGACACCCGATCGCACTGTGACGGCCGCCGCCTATTCGTGGTGGAGGTCTTGGCGACCGGACTGGGCCGAGGCGCATTGCGTGACGCTCGTCGGCGACATCGCGCTCGAGTCCTTGATCACTTCGCTGGGCGCCGTTCCGGTGGCCAACGTGCGAGGCATCGACGCGCTCGACGAACGCACCGACGAGCACTGGGTTGGCGGCTACGACCCGCCTCAGGCAATGGTCGGCGTGGCCGACATCGATGGCAAATGGGTATTGGTTGCTGAGATCAACGGCTTTGTGGGAGTCACCGAACGCCTCATCGGGCCTATGTCTGTTGGCCGAACAATCGTGTCGCACTTCAGGAATGTCAATGCAGTGCACCGCTTCAACTGGTGGCGGGATGGGCGGTTGTTGGTTGACTTCGATCTGCTGTTTCCGGAAGAGCGGTTCGGAGCCGATCCCGATGCACTGCTCGACGACATCCGTGGCGTGGGTGTACCACTGGATGCCCAACCGGATGCGATCGCCGGAATTGACCTCAGCGCGGCGGGATTTGCGCTCGCCCAGCGCATTACCAACGTGGTGTGCACGCCGGAGTTGTTCGAGCGCAGCGACTTCCTCGTGGCGGTTGTTGCGATGCCCAGTAATGAGGACCAGCAGCGCTACGGGGAGGCGCTTCGCGCTACGTGGCGCACTCCAACTACCTGGTGACTACCAAACTAGCGGTGTCCGCCGTGGTGGAAGATCAGCAGGTTTCCGTAGAAGGGGTACTGCGGCGCGTACTGAACCTGCGGTGAGTCGTTGATCTGCACGTTGCCCGGCGTCTGACATTGGGTGTTTGACGCACCGAGGTCTGTGCATGTCTGCGCAAACCCCGTCGGTTCGGCTGATGCTGCTGGGGCGAGCGCGATCGCTGCTGCGGCGACGCCCATAACCAGCGGTGAGATGTACCTGATCTTCATCGATCTTCTCCTTCAGGAGCCTGGTTAGAAACTGAACGTTTAGTTTCTAATTCAGGTTAGCGCCGCGCCACTGACGCGTGGGGTGAGATCAGTCACCGGTGGTCAAGCGGCACATCGCGGTGTCGACGAGCAGGTCGGCCGCGGCATCGTCCAGCGGCGCGTGACCCATCAGGTGCCGGTACAGCACCGGCCCGATCATCAGGTCCGTCGCCGCCTCGTGGTCCACATCGGCCCGCAGTTCGCCGCGGGCGACGCCGCGATCCCAGATCGCGCGGATCAGGTCGCGCCGCGGGACGACGAGGTGCTCGCGCAGCACCGCCTGAATGGCCGGGTCGAACTGCGCCTCTCCGACCAGCTGGGCGAACACTCGCCCGCTCGCGCCGGCATAGAAGTGCACCAAGCCCCGCAGCACTATGCGCAAATCCTCACGCGCCGAACCGGTTTCCGGATCGCCCGACTCGGCCATCATCTCCGACAAGAAGGCGTCGACGGCAACCGCGTACTTGTTGGTCCACCACTTGTAGATGGTGGCCTTGCTGGTGCCGCTCCGGCTGGCGATCTCCTCGGTGGTCATCGCCCGAAGACCCACTTCGTGCAGCAGTTCCGAGGTCGCGCGCAGCACCGCGGTGCGGGAGTGCTCGCTGCGCGGCCGCCCGGGGCGGCTGACCGTTGGCAACTTACTGAACCCAGAGTTCACACCTACAACTATTGGCTACTTCCCCGGTATCGCAACCGCAGGCGTCGAGTCTGGAGAAGTGGGGTGCGAGGAATAGTCTCTAGGACGTGGCCGAATTCGACGCCGCGGCCATGTTCGCGGAATCACCCGTGGCAATGCTGGCCACGTCCGGGCCTGAAGGTGCGCCGCACATCGTGCCCGTGGTCTTCGCCGTTCACGATGACGTGGTGTACACCGCTGTCGACGCCAAACGTAAGTCGACGCGACGATTGCGGCGGCTGGCCAACATCGAGGCCAACCCACAGGTGAGCATGCTCGTCGACCACTACGAGGACGACTGGTCACAGTTGTGGTGGGTGCGCGCCGACGGTGTCGCGGCGATCCACTACAGCGGTGACGAGATGGCGGCCGGGTACTCGCTGCTGCGTAGGAAATACCTTCAGTACCAGAGAATTGCGCTGGACGGACCTGTTGTCACTGTGGACGTGCAACGGTGGACATCGTGGCAAGCGTGAGTCCCGAAGATCCGAAAGTCCCTGTCGCATAAGCGGTTCCGTTAGCCGGCGGGACGGAGTTCCCAGCCGAACCGGACCTGGTTGCGGTGCCCGTCGACCGGCCTGCGATGTCGTCGTAATTGATCATGGCCCAGCCTCAACGGACAGGGACGGCGGTCGATTACATGCCGGGTACGCGTAACGTCACGTGCACCACGTGGTCCGTCGGCCTGACGCTGGCGTAATCGAACGTGAGTCTCTTCACGCCGTTGAAGACGCGCTCGCCCGCGCCGAGCGTGATCGGCACGATGTGCAGCCGCAGTTCGTCCACCGCTCCCAGCATGAGGTACTGGTTCAGCGTGGCAGGCCCGCCCGCGATCGACACCCGGCCGTCACCTGCCGCCGCCTTCGCCCGCTCCAGTGCCGCCTCGGGTCCGTCGGTGACGAAGATGAACGTCGTGCCGCCGTCCAACTCGACCGGGTCACGGCGGTAGTGAGTCAGCACGAACACCGGCGCGTGATACGGCGGCTCCGGCAGCCACCACCCTTTCCATTCGAGATCCCACTCGCCGCGGCCGGGCGCGAACATGTTGCGCCCCATGATGTAGGCGCCCGCGCCGACGATGGCGTCGACCTCGGCCTGATTCTCCTCTGCGTGTTCGAACATCCAGGTGTGCAGCTGTTCGTCTTCGAGGCCCTCTCCGAACGGCAGCTCCTCGGACTGGTTCGGGCCCGCCGCGTAGGCGTCCAGCGATACAGCGATGTCTGCCGTGACTGTGGTCATGTCTAGAACTGACCTTAGCTGCGGCCGAAAGTCGCCGAATCCCTTGTGTTCAGTGTCAGTTCGGGGAATTGTGGATTAACAGAGCAAGAGGATGGGCCGCTCGATCTAATCGTCGGCTCCGCCGCGCGATCTAATCGTCGGCTCCGCCGACGGCGACTAGGAGGGACCCGTCATGGCTGACAAGGCGACAACTTCTCAGGCCGGAGCCGCCCCCACCGCGGACAGTCCGGCCGCCATCCGCAACGTGGTGCTGGTGGGCCCATCGGGTGGCGGCAAGACGACACTCGTCGAGGCCCTTCTGGTCGCCTCCGGTGTACTCACCAGACCCGGCTCCGTGGTCGACGGCACCACGGTCTGCGACTGCGATGAAGCCGAGATCGCCGCGCAGCGCTCGGTCGGACTCGCCCTGGCGTCCCTGCAGCACGACGGGATCAAGGTCAACCTGATCGACACGCCCGGCTACGCGGACTTCGTCGGCGAGCTACGGGCCGGGCTGCGAGCCGCCGACTGCGCACTATTCGTGATCGCCGCCAACGAAGGCGTCGACGAGCTGACCAAGACGCTGTGGGCGGAGTGCAGCCAGGTCGGGATGCCGCGCGCCGTGGTGGTCACCAAGCTCGACCACGCTCGCGCCAACTACGACAGCGCGCTGGCCGAGGCGCAGCAGGCGTTCGGCGACAAAGTCCTTCCGCTCTACCTGCCCGCCGACTCGCCCTGTACGGGCTTGATCGGTCTGCTCTCGCAGACGCACTACGAGTACGCCAACGGCAAGCGCTCCACCACGCACGAGCCGGACGCCTCCTACGCCGAGGCGATCGAGGAACTGCGCGGCACCCTCATCGAGGGAATCATCGAGGAGTCCGAGGACGAGACGCTGATGGATCGTTACCTCGGGGGTGAGGCGATCGACCAGTCGGTGCTGATCGACGACCTCGAGAAGGCGATCGCGCGAGGGTCGTTCTTCCCGGTGATCCCGGTGTGCAGCAGCACCGGCGTCGGCACGCTCGAACTGCTGGAGATCGCCACCAGCGGGTTCCCGGCCCCGGACGAGCATCCGATGCCCGAGGTGTTCACTCCGCAGGGCGCGTCGCGCAACGGCTTGACCTGCGACCCGAGCGGACCCCTGCTGGCCGAGGTGGTCAAGACGACATCGGATCCCTACGTCGGCAGGGTCAGCCTGGTCCGGGTGTTTTCCGGGACGATCAGGCCCGACGCGACGGTGCACGTGTCGGGCCATCTCAGTTCGTTCTTCGGTTCCGCCGATCACAACGGTTCCTCCACCAGCCACGCCGACCACGACGAAGACGAGCGCATCGGCACGCTGTCGTTCCCGCTCGGCAAGCAGCAGCGTCCCGCACCGTTTGTGGTGGCAGGCGACATCTGTGCGATCGGCCGGCTGAGCCGCGCCGAGACCGGCGACACGCTTTCCGACAAGTCCGATCCCCTCGTGCTCAAGCCGTGGACGATGCCCGAGCCGCTGCTGCCGATGGCTGTGCAACCCCGCGCCAAGACCGACGAGGACAAGCTGTCGGTCGGGTTGGCTCGGCTGGCCGCAGAGGACCCAACGCTGCGCATCGAGCAGAACCCGGAGACCCACCAGATCGTGTTGTGGTGCATGGGCGAAGCCCACGCCGGCGTCGTCCTCGATGCGCTGTCGCGCCGGTACGGCGTCGCCGTTGACACAGTGGAGCTGCGCGTGCCGTTGCGGGAAACGTTCGGCGGCAACGCAAAAGGCCACGGCCGGCACGTTAAACAGTCCGGAGGACATGGCCAGTACGCGGTGTGCGACATCGAGGTGGAGCCGCTGCCGGAGGGGTCGGGCTTCGAGTTCGTGGACAAGGTGGTCGGCGGTGCGGTGCCGCGCAACTTCATCCCGAGCGTCGAGAAGGGTGTGCGCGCGCAGATGGAAAAGGGTGTCGGCGCCGGCTATCCAGTGGTCGACATCCGGGTCACGCTGTTCGACGGCAAGGCCCACAGCGTGGACTCGTCGGACTTCGCGTTCCAGATGGCTGGCGGGCTGGCGCTGCGCGAGGCCGCGTCCGCGACAAGGGTGAATCTGCTCGAGCCGGTGGATGTGGTGTCCGTGATGGTGCCCGACGATCTGGTCGGAACGGTGATGGGTGACCTGGCGGGCCGCCGCGGTCGCGTGCTTGGCACCGAAAAGGTCGGCGACGATCGCACCTTGGTGAAGGCCGAGATTCCGGAGGTCGAACTCACCCGATACGCGATCGACTTGCGCTCGCTGTCCCACGGCGCAGGTTCGTTCACCCGGTCCTTCGCGCGCTATGAGCCGATGCCGGAATCGGTCGCGTCCAAGGTGAAGGCCTCGGTCTAGTCCGGAGTTCCGCCGCGTATGGGGGATAACCGGTAGCCGACGGTTCGGGTTTCCCGTCGGGAGCTTGGGGGCCAGCCGTGCTGACTTGGCGGCGGCCACGCACAAGAGTCGAACCATGCTCGGGGACAAGCAGTTCGCAGGTGCGGAATTGACGACACGGTTCGAGCGGGACGCGATTCCACTGCTCGACGGACTCTACCGTCATGCGTTCAGACTGACTCGGGATCATACCGACGCCGAGGACCTACTCCAGGAGACGGCGGCCAAGGCGTTTGTCGGGTTTCACACCTACCGTGACGGCACCAACCTGGCAGGCTGGCTGTACCGGATTCTGCTCAACAGCCACATCAGCAGTTACCGCAAACGCCAGCGCGGGCCCGCCCATTGGCTGACCGAGCAGATCACCGACGGCCAGATGGCCGCAGAGGCACGTCATTCCGACCGCGGCCTGTGGTCGGCCGAAGACGTGGTGCTGGCTTCGTTGGGGGACAACGAGGTTGCGGTGGCCATGCGAATGCTGCCGGAGAAGCTGCGTACGGCGGTCTATTACGCCGACGTCGAGGGGATGCGGTGCAAGGAGATCGCCGAAGTCACCGGCGTCCCGCTCGGGACGGTGATGTCGCGCGTGCATCGCGGGCGGCGGCGGCTGCGCAACTTGCTGGCAAACGTCGCCGAGGACAGGGGCTATCCCCTGGCCGATGAGCTCACCGCGGCGGGTCGCCTCGCCAGCTGAAGCTGTTCACGTATTTGCCCATATCCAAGGCGATTTGGAGATTGGCGCCGGAGGGTTTGCCGATGCCCGAGTCAGGGCCGAACTGGTGGAACGGTCCGACAGCGGCGGCCACCAGGGCCAGGTCATTCTTCACGGCCACCATCACGATCACCCGCATCCTCATGTAGCTGCTGTTGGCGCCTTGGGGCCAGCAGTCGGCCACCTTCCCGTAGCCGGGGTGGTATCCGACCATCGCGTTGGGGATCTCATAGGCGGTGCGGGTGTCGGGGAACGTCTTGTTCACCAGGGCCGTGGCGATGTCCTGCGGTGACCGGTTGGCGGCGGGCTGGCTGAACAACTGCAGGGTGCCGCCGTCGCCTGCCAGGAAATCTGCCGTCACCCCATTGGGTTTGGTGGTGATCTTGTACGCCGTGCTCTCTACGGGATAGGACACCGAGAACGTCCCGTCAGGGGCGGTGAAGCGGGGATTGATCTCCACCGGGGTGCCCGTCGGTGGCCGCCCACAGTCGGGCGGGCACATGTAGCGCACCGGCGGCTTGGCTATCAACGCCGAGACCCCGACGAGCGTCGCCGCGATCACGGCGATCGCCAGAAACCATGTCAGCACCAGCCGCGTGCGCGATGTGCGCCGCAGCGGCGGAGCCGCATATTCCCCACCCGGGACTGCATACCCGGGAAAGAAACTCGGCGATTGGGAGGGCGCGGTCATGGGCCTTCTGGCTCCGCCTCGCTGCGCACCGGCCGTATCTCTCGGCGCGTCTTCCGGGACGTGCGTGACGATGCGCGCGTCGCCGCCCCGCAGGCCGGGCAGAACGCCATATCGGGAACGACATGACCGCAGTGCGGGCACAACAGCGGCTCGTCGGTTTGGATCTCGTCATGCGCTTCGTGCAGCAGTGCCAGGTGCAGGCCGACGCGCAGTACGAGCAAGGCCACCAGTGCCACAACCAGATACAAGACCAACATCAACATTTGCGGAAAGTGCGAGACGTCGATCAGCCCGAGGGCTATATAGACCACCAGCACCGCGACGGCGAACA
>NZ_DASSCY010000289.1:0-10620 GCF_035697385.1 Mycobacterium sp.
CGGTGCCGTGCGTGTCGGCGAGCACCTGCACTTCGACGTGGTGGCCGGTGGCCAGATAGCGTTCGCAGAACACGGTCGGATCACCGAACGCCGAGGTGGCTTCCCTGCAAGCCGCCTCCACTTGTGCTGGCAGTTCGGACAATTCGCGTACGACTCGCATGCCTCGGCCGCCGCCACCGGCCGACGCCTTGATCAGCACCGGCAGCTGGTCGGCCGTAACGGTCTCGGGGTCAAGCTCGTCGAGCACCGGCACACCAGCGGCTGCCATTATCTTCTTGGCCTCGATCTTGGATCCCATCGCCGCCACGGCGGCGACCGGCGGCCCGATCCAGGTGAGGCCGGCGTCCTGGACGGCGGCGGCGAATTCGGCGTTCTCCGAGAGGAATCCGTAGCCGGGATGAATCGCGTCGGCACTCGCTGCGCGAGCGGCTGCGATGAGTTGCCTGCCGTCGAGGTAGCCCGTGGTGCCTGCCAGGCGCACAGCCGCGTCGGCCTCGGCGACGTGCGGGGATGCCGCATCGGGATCGGTGTAGACCGCGACCGTGCCGATACCGAGCCGACGGCAGGTGGCGAACACCCGCCGGGCGATCTCACCGCGGTTGGCGACCAAGACTCGCGTGATCATGTGCGCCTCACATCCTGAAGACGCCAAAGTTCGACGTCCCCTTGATCGGGCCATTGGCGATGGCGGACAGACACATTCCCAACACGGTGCGGGTGTCGCGCGGATCGATCACCCCGTCGTCATAGAGCCGGCCGGACAGGAACATCGGCAGCGACTCGGCCTCGATCTGCGCCTCGACAGCCGCCCGCAGCGCGGCGTCCGCGTCCTCGTCGACGGCCTGTCCGCGGGCCGCTGCCGCGGCGCGGCTGACGATCGACAGCACGCCGGCCAACTGAGTGCCGCCCATCACCGCGGATTTTGCGCTGGGCCAGGCGAACAGGAAGCGCGGGTCATACGCGCGACCACACATACCGTAGTGCCCGGCGCCGTAGGAGGCGCCGATCAGCAGCGAGATGTGCGGGACGGTCGAATTCGACACGGCGTTGATCATCATCGAGCCGTGCTTGATCATCCCGCCTTCCTCGTAGGCCTTGCCGACCATGTAGCCGGTCGTGTTGTGCAGGAACAGCAATGGCGTGTCGGCGCGGTTGGCGAGCTGGATGAACTGGGTGGCCTTCTGCGACTCCTCGGAGAACAGCACGCCGCGGTGGTTGGCCAGGATGCCGATCGAATATCCGTACAGCGTCGCCCATCCGGTGACCAGCGACGAGCCGTACATCGCCTTGAACTCGTCGAACTCCGAGCCGTCGACAATCCTGGCGATCACCTCCCGCGGATCGAAGGGCACCCGCAGATCGGGAGGGACGATACCGAGCAGTTCCTCCGCGTCGAACAGCGGTTCGGTGACCGTGCCGGGGGCCGGGCCCTGTTTACGCCAGTTCAACCTCGCCACGATGCGGCGGCCTATCCGAATCGCATCGAGTTCGTCGACTGCGAAATAGTCCGCGAGACCCGAAGTGCGGGCGTGCATCTCGGCGCCGCCGAGTGACTCATCGTCGGACTCCTCGCCGGTGGCCATCTTCACCAGCGGCGGCCCGGCAAGAAACACCTTCGAGCGTTCCTTGATCATCACGACGTGATCGGACATGCCGGGGATGTAGGCACCGCCCGCGGTGGAGTTGCCGAACACCAGCGCGATGGTCGGGATGCCTGCCGCCGAGAGTCGGGTCAGGTCCCGGAACATCTGGCCGCCGGGGATGAAGATCTCTTTTTGCGTCGGCAGGTCTGCGCCTCCCGACTCGACCAGCGAGATCACCGGCAACCGGTTCTCGAAAGCAATCTGGTTGGCGCGCAGCACCTTCTTGAGCGTCCACGGATTGCTGGTGCCGCCCTTGACAGTCGGGTCGTTGGCGACCAGCATGCATTCCACTCCGCTGACCGCGCCGATGCCGACGACCGCGCTGGCGCCGACCGCGAAGTCGGTGCCCCACGCGGCGAGCGGGCTCAGTTCCAGAAACGGTGAGTCCGGGTCCACGAGCATCTCGATGCGTTCACGCGCGGTCAGCTTGCCGCGGGCGTGGTGGCGTTCGACGTATTTCGATCCGCCGCCGCCGAGCGCCTTGGCGTGTTCGGCGTCGAGTTCGGCGAGTTTCGTCGTCATCACCGACGCCGCCTCCACATAGGCAGGAGACGCGGGGTCAAGGGTGGATCGCAGCGATGAGCCGCTTGCACGAAGAGCATCGGGCAATGTCATGACTGGAATCCAAGTGTCTTGGCCGCAAGCGCGGTGAGGATTTCGGTTGTTCCGCCGCCGATTCCGAGGATGCGCATGTCGCGGTATTGACGTTCGACCTCTGATTCGGTCATGTAGCCCATTCCGCCGAACAGCTGCACCGCCTGGTTGGCGACCCACTCGCCGGCTTCCACTGCGGTGTTCTTCGCGAAGCACACCTCGGTGATCAGATTGTTTTCGCCCGCGAGCTGTCGCTCGACCAGATGATGCGTGTAGACCCGCGCCACGTCGATGCGGCGGGCCATCTCGGCCAGCGTGTTCTGCACCTGCTGGCGGGAGATCAGCGGCTTGCCGAACGTCTCGCGGTTGCGGCACCACTCGACCGTCAGATCCAGGCAGCGTTGCGCGCTGGAATACGCCTGCGCGGCCAGGCCGACACGTTCGGAGACGAATGCTCCCGCGATCTGGATGAAGCCGGTGTTCTCGCCGCCGATCAGATTCTCCGCTGGAACCCGCACATCGGTATAGGACAGCTCGGCGGTGTCCGACGAGCGCCAGCCCATCTTGTCCAGCTTGCGGCTGACTTGCAGACCAGGGGAGCAGCCGGGTCCGTCTTTCTCCACGACGATCAGCGAAACCCCCGCTGCGCCAGGTCCTCCGGTGCGCGCCGCGGTCACCACGTAGTCGGCGCGCACGCCGGAGGTGATGTAGGTCTTAGCGCCGTTGATGATGTAGTGGTCGCCGTCGCGGACGGCCCGCGTGGTGAGATGCCCGACGTCCGACCCGCCGCCTGGTTCGGTGATGGCCAGCGATCCGATCTTGTCGCCGCGCAGGGTGGGCCGCACGTATGTGTCGATCAACCGCTCGTCACCCGATGCGATCATGTGCGGAACCGAGATGCCGCAGGTGAACAGCGACGCGAACACGCCGCCAGGTGATCCCGCGTAATGCATCTCCTCGCAGATGATCACCGAGTCCGCACCGTCACCGCCGCCACCACCGACGGCCTCGGGAAGGCCGGCGCCAAGCAGCCCGGCCTCGCCGGCCTTGCGATGCAGCTCGCGAGGCAGCTCGCCGCTGCGTTCCCACTCGTCGACATGTGGAAGCACTTCACGTTCTGCGAACGCGCGCACCGTCTTTCGGAGCTGCTCGCGCTCGGGGGTATGCCAGATGCTCATAGGATGCTTTCAGGTATGTCGACATGCCGGCTGCGCAGCCACTCGCCCAGCCCCTTGGCCTGAGGATCGAAGCGGGCCTGATACGCGACGCCCTGCCCGAGGATGCCGTCGATGACGAAGTTCACCGCCCGCAGGTTGGGCAGCACATGCCGGGTCACGGCGAGATCGGCTGTCTCAGGAAGCAATTCGCGTAGCTTCTCGACGGTCAGGGTGTGTGCGAGCCAGCGCCACTGTTGGTCGGTGCGTACCCACAGCCCGACGTTCGCGCTGCCACCCTTGTCGCCACTGCGGGCACCGGCGATCATGCCGAGAGGCACACGCCGTGTCTCACCGAACGGCAACGGCTCGGGCAGCGCGAAGGGTGCAACGGGCGCCAATTCGAAAGTCTCGGCGGCCGGGGCGATGTCGACGCGTGTGCCGTCGGCATGCACCGCCACATGCGGTACCTCGGCCGTGGGCACGAATCCAGGCGTGAACACCCCGTACACCTGGCCGTCGCCCGGTGGCGTCGTGCTGGTGAATCCGGGATAGCTGGCAAGCGCGAGTTCGACTGCAGCCGAGGAGAATTGGCGACCGACGTTGGCAGGGTCGGGGTCACGGACCACGCAGCGCAGCAGCGCGCTGGCGGCCTCCTCGGTGTCGGCGTCGGGATGATCGGTGCGGGCCAGCGTCCACTCCATATCGGCGGGCTTGACGGTCAGGCCGGTCTCCAGCTGCCGCCGCACCAGGTCGGCCTTGGCCTCGATGTCCAGGCCCGTCAGCACCAACGTCATCTCGTTGCGGAAGCCGCCGATGCTGTTGAGCGACACCTTGAGGGTCGGCGGCGGCGGCTCGCCCTTGACGCCGCTGATCCGCACCCGGTCAGGACCGTCGTCAGATAGCTCGATGGTGTCGACTCGCAGCGTGACATCGGGATTCGCGTAGCGCGCGCCGCTGATCTCGTACAGCAGCTGCGCAGTGACCGTGCCGACGCTGACGGCGCCGCCGGTGCCCGGGTGCTTGGTGATCACCGACGAGCCGTCGGCGTATACCTCTGCCAATGGAAAGCCGGGACGCGTCATATCGGCGATCTCGCCGAAGAACGCGTAGTTACCGCCGGTGGCCTGTGCGCCGCATTCGATGACATGGCCCGCGGCTACCGCCCCCGCCAGCGCGTGGTAGTCGGTGCGCGCCCACCCGAAGTGCGCGGCGGCGGAGCCGACGACCACCGAGGCGTCAGTGACGCGGCCGGTGACCACCACGTCGGCACCGGCATCGAGGCAGTCGACGATGCCCCACGCGCCGAGGTAGGCGTTGGCCGCCAGGATCGATCCGAACCCGAGCTCCTCGGCGCGGGCCACCAGGTCGTCACCCTCGACATGCGCGACGTTGGCCGACAGCCCGAGCCGGTCGGCCAGCGCGCGCACCGCGGCGGCCAGACCCGCGGGATTCAGCCCGCCGGCATTCGTGACGATCCTCACGCCGCGGTCGAGCGCCGTGCCCAGGCAGTCCTCGAGTTGCTTGAGAAACGTCTTGGCATAGCCGCGCTCGGGCGACTTCGCGCGGTCGCGGGCCAGGATCAGCATGGTCAGCTCGGCGAGATAGTCGCCGGTGAGGTAGTCCAGGTCACCGCCGGTCAGCATCTCGCGCATCGCCGACAGCCGGTCGCCGTAGAAGCCCGAGCAGTTGCCGATGCGGACAGCAGGTGGCACGTGCACTCCCGTCGTCGTCATCATCGACCCAACCAACCGGTAGGTTAGCCTGCTCGACGCGCCGAGATTGCACGTAGGGTCGTGAAGCGGCGTCTACAACGACCCTGGCTGCAATTTCGGCGCTGGGACTTCGCCAGTTATCCTTATTTCTAATTGTCGCCGCCGTCCGTGTCCCCCGCGGCAACATCCGAGAAGGAGAGCTCGATCATGGCTGTGCCCAAGCGCAGGATGTCGCGCGCGAATACCCGTAGCCGGCGCGCGCAGTGGAAGGCCAAGCGCCCCGAACTCGTCGGCGTGACCGTCGCCGGCCAGCAGCACAAAGTGCCGCGTCGCCTGCTCAAGGCCGCGCGTCTGGGCCTGATCGACCTCGACAAACGCTAAGGCGAAACCCGGCGCGCCTCTCAGGTCACTCTCAGACAGGGGGTTGACACTGTGGCTGTGCGCATACTTGTCGTTGATGACGATCGCGCGGTGCGCGAATCTCTGCGCCGGTCGCTTTCCTTCAACGGTTACGCGGTCGAGCTGGCGCAGGACGGCCTCGAAGCCCTGGATCTGATCGCCACCGACCGGCCCGATGCCCTGGTGCTCGACGTGATGATGCCGCGGCTGGACGGCCTCGAGGTGTGCCGACAGCTCCGCAGCACCGGAGACGATCTGCCCATCCTCGTGCTGACCGCGCGCGACTCGGTATCCGAACGTGTTGCCGGACTGGACGCAGGCGCCGACGACTATCTGCCGAAGCCGTTCGCCCTCGAGGAATTGCTCGCGCGGATGCGGGCGTTGCTGCGCCGCACCACCCCCGACGACGGCTCAGAGACGCCCGCGATGACGTTCTCCGACCTGTCGCTTGATCCGGTCACCCGCGAGGTCACCCGAGGCCAACGGTCGATCAGCCTGACCCGCACCGAGTTCTCGCTTTTGGAGATGCTGATCGCCAACCCGCGGCGAGTGCTCACCCGCAGCCGGATCCTCGAGGAAGTCTGGGGATTCGACTTTCCCACCTCCGGAAACGCTCTCGAAGTGTATGTCGGCTACTTGCGCCGCAAGACAGAGGCGGAAGGAGAGCCGCGGCTGATCCACACCGTGCGTGGCGTGGGTTATGTGCTGCGCGAGACACCGCCCTGATGTCTGCCCAGAAAATGGGATTCCGCCCACAGACCAACGGCCTAACGACCACTAGCTCCTTGTCTCTGCGGTGGCGCGTGATGCTGCTGGCCATGTCGATGGTGGCGATGGTCGTGGTGCTGATGGCCGTCGCCGTGTACGCGGTGGTCTCCCGCGCGCTCTACGACGACATCGACAACCAACTCAAGAGTCGCGCCCAATTGCTGATCGACAGCGGCTCACTGGCCGCCGACCCGGGCAAGGCAATCGAGGGCACCGCCTACTCCGACGTGAACGCGATGCTGGTGAATCCCGGGCGCTCCATTTACACCGCCAATCAACAGGGCCAGACGCTGCCGCTCGGCGAGCCCGAAAAGGCCGTGGTGCGAGGCGAGTGGCTGATGTCGCTGCGTACCGCCAACCACCAGCGGGTGCTGGCCCGCCACCTCACCAACGGCAGCTCACTGCTGATTTCGAAGAGCCTCGCGCCGACCAGCAAGGTGCTCAAACGGTTGGGCACCGTGCTGCTCATCGTCGGCGGACTCGGGGTGGTGATCGCGGCCATGGCCGGCGGCGCGGTCGCCCGTGCCGGCCTGCGACCGGTGGCCAGATTGACCGAGGCCGCCGAACGGGTGGCGCGCACCGACGATCTGCGGCCCATCCCGGTGTTCGGCAGCGACGAACTCGCCCGTCTCACCGAGGCTTTCAACATGATGCTGCGGGCGCTGGCCGAATCGCGTGAGCGTCAGGCGCGTCTTGTCACCGACGCCGGCCACGAGTTGCGAACGCCGCTGACATCGTTGCGCACCAATGTCGAACTGTTGATGGCGTCGATGGCGCCGGGCGCACCGCCGCTGCCCGAGGACGAGATGGCGGGTCTGCGTGCAGATGTGATCGCTCAGATCGAGGAATTGTCAACGCTGGTAGGCGATTTGGTGGACCTGACTCGCGACGAGGCCGGCGGCGTTATTCACGAACCGGTCGACATGTCCGAGGTCATAGACCGTTGTCTCGAGCGAGCTCGTCGGCGCCGCAACGACATTGAGTTCGACGTTTCGGTCGCGCCGTGGCAGGTCTTCGGCGACAGCGGGGGACTGGAGCGCGCGGTGCTCAATCTGTTGGACAACGCCGCCAAATGGAGTCCGACCGGCGGGCAGGTCGGTGTCCGGCTGACGCAGATCGACCCGTTGCACGCCGAACTCGTCGTATCCGACCGCGGCCCGGGCATACCGCCACACGAACGGCCCCTGGTTTTCGAGCGGTTCTACCGGTCTACATCGGCGCGCGCCATGCCGGGTTCCGGGCTCGGCCTGGCGATCGTCAAACAAGTTGCGGTCAAACACGGTGGCGCGCTGAGGGTCGAGGACACCGTCGTCGGCGGACAGCCGCCGGGCACGTCGATTCGTCTGACACTGCCCGGTCGGCCCATGCCCAATATCGTCGACGAACGGTTCAGAAATCCGCGACACGGCTCCGCCGAGGTGGACGGGTCCGTCCAAGGCACCGACAATGGCTGATCGGGGGCGGAGGTCATAGGGGAGGAATCTGGGGATGTCCCGAAGGTTCTCTAAGTGGATTCTCAGCCCAAATGGGCACCCTGGGCTTGCATCCGTCGTTGTTCGGAATGTCAGGACCTACTCCAGGAAGAGCACTGCAGCGACATGACAAATCACCCGAGGTACTCGCCGCCGCCCCAGCAGCCGGGCGGTCGGCCAGGCGCCCACGACCATGGCGCGCCCGGATACCCCGGTCCGCAACGGCCCGGCCCGTACCAGCAGCAGCCGTACGACTGGCGCTACGCGACGCAGCAGACTCAGCAGCATTCACAACCGTTCAGGGCATACGACCCCTACCGCGGCGCCCCGCAACCCGCGCCTGGCCAGCCGTCGGTGCGGCCCCAAAAGCGTTCGCGCGCAGGAGCTTTGACCGCCGGAGCGTTGGCCATTGCGATGGTCTCCGCAGGCATCGGCGGTGGAGTCGCGCTGCTGGTGCAGCCGGACCGCCCGGCCGCCACGTCGGGCATCGGCGGTGTGGCGCCCAGCGTGCCCGCGGCCAGCGTGCCTGCCGGCTCGATCGAGCAGGTCGCGGCCAAGGTGGTGCCCAGCGTGGTCAAGCTCGAGGTCGACATGGGCCGGGCATCCGAGGAAGGTTCCGGAGTCATTCTGTCGTCCGACGGCCTGATCTTGACCAACAATCATGTGGTGTCCGCCGCCAAAGAAGGGGGCGGCGGGCCCGCCAGCCAGACCAAGGTGACCTTCGCCGACGGCAACACCGCGCCGTTCACGGTCGTCGGCACCGACCCCAGCAGCGACATCGCGGTGGTGCGAGCCGACGGTGTGTCCGGGCTGACGCCCATCGCAGTGGGCTCCTCGGCGAATCTGCGGGTGGGCCAGGACGTGGTGGCGATCGGTTCTCCGCTAGGACTGGAAGGCACTGTGACCACCGGCATCATCAGCGCACTGAACCGGCCGGTGGCCGCCGGCGGCGACGCGCAGAACCAGAACACGGTGCTCGACGCCATCCAGACCGACGCCGCGATCAACCCGGGCAACTCGGGCGGTGCGCTGGTCAACATGAACGGTGAACTGGTCGGGGTCAATTCGGCCATTGCCACGCTCGGCGGTGACGCCGGACCGCAGGCGCAGAGTGGTTCGATCGGGCTGGGCTTCGCGATCCCGGTCGACCAGGCAAAGCGCATCGCCGATGAGCTGATCCAGAACGGCACTGCCTCGCATGCCTCGCTGGGTGTCCAGGTCGGCAACGACACGGCCATCGACGGCGCGAAGATCGTCGAGGTCACCGGCGGCGGTCCGGCCGCCGCGGCGGGCCTACCGAGCGGCGTGGTGGTCACTAAGGTCGACGACCGGGTGATCGGCAGCGCCGACGCGCTGGTGGCCGCTGTCAGGTCAAAGGCGCCAGGTGACAAGGTGACGCTGACGTACCTGGATCCCTCGGGCAAGCCGCAGACCGTGGAGGTCACCCTCGGCAAGGCGCAGCAGTGATCTCCGCGCCGGGCGGGACCACGCTGAGAGTGGCCGCGCCGCTGTCCGTTCCCAGATATACGGTTGGGATCATGGAACAGCCAGGGGAGTTGGTGGGCCGCGCGCTCGTCGTCGTTGTCGATGACCGCACCGCACACGGCGAGGAGGACCACAGCGGTCCGTTGGTCACCGAGCTGCTCGGTGAGGCGGGGTTCGTCGTCGACGGCGTCGTCGTCGTTTCTGCCGACGAGGTGGAGATCCGCAACGCGTTGAACACAGCGGTGATCGGCGGAGTGGACTTGGTGGTGTCAGTGGGCGGCACAGGTGTCACGCCGCGCGACGTGACGCCCGAGGCCACCCGCGACATCCTCGATCGCGAACTTCTGGGCATCTCCGAGGCACTGCGGGCTTCCGGGCTGTCAGCCGGAATCATCGACGCGGGCGTGTCGCGTGGCCTGGCCGGGATCTCGGGCAGCACCCTCGTGGTTAACCTCGCCGGCTCCCGGGCGGCGGTGCGCGACGGCATGGCCACGCTCAGCCCGCTGGCCGTCCAGGTGATCAGCCAGCTATCCAGCTTGGAGATCTAAGCGATTCGGCTTGGTGGGCTTACCGCGATACGACGCAGATCGAGCGCCGTATCGCTGCCGCGCGCCCGCAGCGCAAACGCCACGCTTACTCGTGTGTTACGCGAAGGTGAACGGCAATCTATGGCCAGATGTGATCTTCGTCACACGGGATGTCCGCTGTGACGGATCGTCCAAAGCGCAGTCGCGATGCAGTTAACAAGATCTTCGGGGAATCCTTGCCCCCGATATCTTCGGACGAGCGCGAAGTTTCTTCGCCCGACGACGATGCCGATCACGAGAAGTGGTTGCGGGACAACATTCCGCCTCACCATGATTGACCTGTGTTTTCGCGCTGAACGCTGAAAACGCCTGGGCGTCTGTCGGAGTCAGTGCCTGTGACCGGTGTGCGCGGTGAACGCGCCGATGTTGCCTTGACGTACCGTCCTGGCTTGCCCGGCGCTCGCTATCGAATCCACACCTGGCAGATTCAGCAAACTCCGGATTCTGGGCGCCGCGACTTTCGATAGGCATCCCCACGCGTTGCCGCTCCGATGCCTCCCCGTTATGTTCCTCGTGTCAACGATGAGCGAAGCGTAAGAGCAGCATGTGAGGTCTCTCATTTGTCTCACATGAGGTTCACGCGTCGTGTGTGGTGTAGCAGTTGGGCCAGGCACGAACAACACACGGAGATCCGCCGGGTCTCCGTCGACATAGCTAGGGAGAACATGAAGGCAATCAGTCGGGTGCTGATCGCGTTGGTTGCGGCCATCGCGGCGCTCTTTACGAGCACGGGCACCTCTCACGCAGGCCTGGACAACGAACTGAGTCTGGTTGATGGCCAGGATCGGACCCTGACGGTTCAG
>NZ_DASSCY010000290.1:0-3342 GCF_035697385.1 Mycobacterium sp.
GTTCGCGACGGTCCCTGCGACCACGAGGATCGTGAATCTCGGGTTCCTGGCGAGAGACAGATCGACGAGTGGCCAGCGCACCCTGTTCTCGACGACCACGAACACGGCCAGCGCGAGGACCGATCCCGCGAAGGCCAACACCGTCCAGGCCGACAACCATCCCCAACTAGGTGCGCGGTCAAATGTCAACGTGAACAACCCGATTCCGAAGGTGACCAAGGCAAGCCCGGCGATGTCGATGCGACGCGGCACGGACTCATCGGACGATTCGGTGATAGTGGATGCGCCGATGACGAGGGAAACCAGCGTCAGCGGAACATTGAGCCAGAAGATCCACCGCCACCCGACCGTGTCAGTGAGCAGCCCGCCGATCAGTGGCCCCGCCGCATTGCCCAATCCGGCTATGCCATATGCCAACCCGATGGCGTGGCCGGCCCGCACCGCGGGAAAGGCGTTGGTCAGAACACTCACAGAGACAGGGAAGATCAGCGCCGCGCCGAGCCCCTGCACCGCACGGAACGCGATGACAAGCGTCGCCGACGGTGCAAGCGCACACAGTGCCGACGCGACGCCGAACAACGCCACCCCCGCAAGCAGGGCCCGCCGACGGCCAAAGATGTCACCGACGCGGCCCGCCGGGACCATGAAGGCACCGAGCGCGAGCATGTAAACGCTGATCACCCATTGCAGATCGGTGGCCGTGCTGTTCAGTTCTGAGGCCATCCGCGGCAGCGCGAGATTCATCGCAAAGTAGTCGATCTGAACACAGAACAGCGACATCGAGACGGCCGCCAGGATCCAACGGGACCGCACTGTTCCCGCCGCCGAGGTCACCGCCCGACGATACGGCTCACAACCGCGAGTTAGGCGCTAATCTGACACGCGAACCGTCGACCAGATCAGGAGCGTGGCAAATGTTGGGGCGTTACATCAAGGCTCAGCTCTGGGTTCTGCTGTGTGGTGGGTTGGTGGGGCCGATCTTCCTCGCCGTGTACTTCGTAGTTGGGCCGATTGCCGGGACCTGGTTGTTCTATGTCGGCCTGCTGATCACCGCTGCCGACGTGTTGATCGCGCTGGCGCTGGCGAGCTTCGGCGCCAAGTCGGCGGCCAAGTCACAGGCGCTCGAGCAAAACGGTGTGCTGGCACTGGCCCAGGTGACCAACATCCAGGAGACGGGTACGCGGATCAACGAACAGCCGCTGGTGAAGCTCGATCTGCAGATATCGGCCCCGGGCATCGCCCCCTTCGCGTCGCAGGACCGCGTGATCGCATCCATGACGCGGCTACCGATGATCATGAACCGCAAACTGGTCGCGCTCGTCGACCCAACTACCCACGAGTACCAAATCGATTGGGACCGTAGTGGTTTGGTCAGTGGAATGATGCCGGCAAACTTCACCATTGCCGAGGACAACAAGACCTACGACCTCACCGGCCAAACCGAGCCGCTGATGGAAATCCTGCACATCCTCAAAGCCAACGGCATCGGCTTGAACAACATGATCGACCTCCGCTCCAACCCGGCTGCCAGGCAACAGGTTCAGGCCGTCGTCCGGCGTGCGGCGACGGCACAACCAGCGCCCGCCGATCCGGCGCCCGCGGCCGCACCACATGCGGCCGCGCAACCGGCGTACATGGCACCACCCGTGCAGTCGGCCGCGCAGCGGCTGCAGGAACTGGAGACCCTGCGCGCGACGGGCACGATTTCGGAGGACGAGTACAACACGAAGCGCCAGCAAATCATTTCCGATTTGTAATACTTCCAGCGCAGGACGCTGCTAGCGTCAGTGGGATGTCGGCCTGCGCTTGGCCGTTAGGTGTGTCGTGATGACGGAATCGCCAGAGACACAGGCGGTTCGGCCACCATCGCTGAACGATGCCATCCTCCCATTGGTTGCGCTTGCCGTCCTCATCGGCACTTCCATCGCGTTGTTCGGTCTGGAAGCACTGGACGGTCCCGTCCAGGTCGCTCTGGTGCTGTGCTGCGCGGTCGCCGCCCTGATAGCGCTCAAGAACGGGCATCGGTGGACTGCCGTGCAGGAAGCCGGCCAGGGTGCATTGGCGTCGATCACCAGTGCGTTGTTCATCCTGCTCGCGGTGGGCGCGCTGATCGGGACGTGGAATCTGTCGGGCACGATCCCGACCCTGGTGTATTACGGCATCCAGGTGCTCTCGCCCGGATACTTCTACGTCGCAACCGCGCTCATCTGCGGAATCGTGGCGTTGTCCATCGGAAGCTCGTGGACCACAGCAGGAACCATCGGCGTCGGCCTGGTCGGGATCGCGTCGATGCTCGGGGTGTCGGCGGCGATCACCGCAGGCGCTGTCATCTCAGGGGCCTACCTCGGCGACAAGCTATCGCCATTGTCGGAGACGACCATTCTGACCGCGCAGATGGTCGAGGTCGACCTCTACACGCACATCCGCAGCCAGGCGTGGACGTCGGTCCCGGCATTCGTGATCGCGGCGGTGGCATTCACCATCCTCGGCATCGCCGGGCCAGCCGTGCACGACACCGTCGGCGAAGACGTGGAACTGGCCAAGCTCAGCGAGATCTTCTGGATCAACCCGCTAAACCTCTTGCCGTTGCTGGTTCTGGTGATCCTGTCGATGCGCAAGGCGCCGGCGTCGCTGGCGTTGCTGGCCTCGGCTCTTTTCGCCGGTGTTCAGGCGACAATCCTGCAGCGCGATGTGGTCAACGGATTCGTCGCCGAAATCCACGGCAGCGCCAACGCCGTCGTTGGCTCCGTGCAGGCGATCTGGCGCTCGATGGCCAACGGCTTCACGATGAATTCGGGTATCGGCGACATCGACCGGCTGCTGTCGCGCGGTGGTATGGACAGCATGTTGCTCACCATCTGGCTCATCATCGGTGCGGTGACGTTCGGAGCGTTGCTCGAGCAATTCGGCTTGATCGACCGGTTGGTGCGTCCGATGATCGCCGCGGCGAAGACGACAGGACGACTCTACCTTTCGGTTTTCGCCAGCGGCATCGGTCTGAATATCGTTGCAGGCGACCAATACATCGCGCTGGTGTTGCCGAGTCGTATTTTCCGGCTAGAGTTCGAGCGGCGCGGTCTTGCGCCACAGAACTTGTCGCGACTGGCTGCGGACAGCGGCACGGTGACGTCAGCGCTGGTGCCCTGGAATTCCTGCGGAGCCTTCATGGGTGCGGTTCTCGGCGTAGCCACGTTGTCATATCTACCGTTCGCGATCTTCAACATCGCCAGCCCGCTGCTCAGCGTCGTCTATGGATTCACCGGGTTCAGAATCGTGAAAACCGCACCGGCGGAGAAGATCGGGGACGTTTCATGACCACCACCGAACCACAGACTGAACAGG
>NZ_DASSCY010000291.1:0-4185 GCF_035697385.1 Mycobacterium sp.
ACCCCCGCGACCTGGAAGAGGCTGTGCGCAGGGGCGGTTTGTCGGGGGCGATCTACACGCAGACAACCGATGTCGAAAACGAGGTCAACGGCTACATGAGCTACGACCGGTGGCTGGTCAAGATGGTGCTCAAGACGGTGGCTGAACGCAACAGGGCGGTCATCGCTGCAGGAGCCCAGGTGACGGACCCGCCCGAAGTTCGTCGGTGACGGTCACAGCGCGCGTGTGCTGACGAACTCGCGCTGGCGTCCGTTGACCGGATCCTCGAACTCGAGGGTGTGGGCCAGCAGTTGCAGCGGTCGCGAAAAGTCGTCGGGCGATACGTCAATGACCTTCGGGTACAACGTGTCTCCGATGATCGGCAGACCAAGCGCCGCCATGTGGACACGCAGCTGATGGGTGCGTCCGGTGCGAGGGGTCAGCCGGTACAGGCCATCTCCGGTGTGTTCGACGAGCGTCTCGGCGTTCGGCACGCCGGGCTCTTCGACGGCCTGTAAGTGCCCGCGCCGCTTGATGATCCGGCTGCGCACTACCGTCGGCAATCCAAGTTGCGAGTCGACGCCCGCCCGCGCCAGGTATGTCTTGCGCACCTCGCCGCGCGCGAACAACGTCTGATACCGGCCACGCAGCTCGCGGCGGGTGGTGAACATCAGCACGCCCGCGGTCAGGCGGTCCAGTCGATGTGCGGGCGAAAGCTCCGGCAGGTCGAGTTCGCGGCGCAGCCGCGCCAGCGCGGTCTGAGCGACGTGGCGACCGCGCGGCATGGTGGCCAGGAAATGCGGCTTGTCGACCACGACGATGTCGTCGTCGCGGTACAGCACCGGTATGTCGAACGGCACCTCAACCTCGTCGCGCAGCTCTCGGTACAGGTACACATGCGAATTCGGCGGCAGCACAGTCGAAGCGGTGACCACGCTGCCGTCGGCGGTCACCACCTCGCCGTTGATGACTTTGGCCGCGGCGGCGTCACCGAACCGATCGGCGAGCTCGACCAGCACCGCACCGCCGCGCAGCCGCACCCGCGCCGGCCCGAGTCCGTCGCGAACCGGCAGTGGCGCGGCACGCCTCAATTGAGCGGCACCGGCTCGAGAATCTCCGCGCGCGCTTCCGGCGCCGCGGCGCGCAGCGCATCGGCGGACTCGTCGTCGGGCTGGGCCTGCGACATCACCTCGGCTTCGACCCGCGCGATGTAGGTGGCCACCTCGCGGTCCACATCCGCGGCGCTCCAACCAAGAACGGGTGCAACCACTTCGGCGACCTCGCGGGCGCAGTCCATGCCCCGGTGCGGGTACTCGATCCCGATCCGCATGCGGCGGGTCAGGATGTCCTCGAGGTGCAATGCCCCCTCGGCGGCAGCGGCGTACCACGCCTCGACCTTCAGATACACCGGCGCCTCAGTGATGGGGGTCAACAGCTCGGGCCGGCCCTCGGCCACTTGCAGCACCTCACCGATCAGCGACCCGTACCGGTCCAGCAGATGGCGAACCCGATACGGGTGCAGCCCGTAGCTCGCGCCGACATGCTCGGTCTGGTTGATCAGCGCGAAATAACCGTCGGCGCCCATCAGCGGCACCTTCTCGGTGATGGATGGTGCCACCCTGGCCGGGATGTACTCGGCCGCGGCGTCGATCGCGTCGGCCGCCATCACCCGGTAGGTCGTGTACTTGCCGCCGGCGATGGCGACCAGCCCTGGCGCAGGCACCGCGACCGCGTGCTCGCGCGACAGCTTCGACGTCTCCTCGCTCTCGCCTGCCAGCAGTGGGCGCAGCCCCGCATAGACCCCGTCGATGTCGTCGTGGGTCAACGGCGTGGCCAGCACGGTGTTGACGTGCCCGAGGATGTAGTCGATGTCGGCCTTGGTGGCCGCGGGATGGGCCAGGTCGAGGTTCCAATCGGTGTCGGTGGTGCCGATGATCCAGTGCGTGCCCCACGGGATGACGAACAGCACCGACTTCTCGGTGCGCAGGATGATCGCCACCTCGCTGACGATTCGGTCCCTCGGAACGACGACGTGCACGCCCTTGGACGCCCGCACCCGAAACCGCCCGCGCTGCTTGGACAGCGCCTGGATCTCGTCGGTCCACACGCCGGTGGCGTTCACGACGACGTGACCGCGCACCTCGGTGATCGCCCCGTCCTCCGAATCGCGGATCGTCACCCCGGTCACCCGGTCACCCTCACGGAGCAGCGACACGACCTGGCTCGACGAGCGCACCACCGCGCCGTATTGAGCCGCCGTGCGGGCCACGGTCATGGTGTGTCGCGCGTCGTCGACGACGGTGTCGAAGTAGCGGATGCCACCGATCAGCGATGTCCGCTTCAGACCGGGCGACAGCCGCAAAGCGCCCGCGCGGGTCAAATGCTTTTGGGCTGGAACGGATTTCGCGCCGCCCAGCTGGTCGTAGAGAAAGATACCCGCGGCGACGTACGGCCGCTCCCACCAACGCTTGGTCAGGGGAAACAGAAACGGCAGCGGCTTGACCAGATGAGGCGCCAGCGTGGTCAGCGACAACTCCCGCTCGTGCAGGGCCTCGCGGACCAACCCGAACTCCAGCTGCTCGAGGTAGCGCAGCCCGCCGTGGAACATCTTCGAGCTGCGACTCGACGTGCCAGAGGCGAAGTCGCGGGCTTCCACGAGCGCGACCTTGAGCCCGCGGGTGGCCGCGTCGAGGGCGGCACCGGCTCCGACCACTCCGCCGCCGATCACCACGACGTCGAACTGTTCGCTGCCAAGCCGCTCCCAGGCCTGTTCCCGTTGCTTGGGGCCCAGGAAGGTCTGCCCCTTGCCCGGTGCGGGGTTCGGGTCAATCACTTCGAATGGACTCCTTGTTACTCGTGGGTACGGTTCGTCCATCCCAGGCTACGTGGACTCAGTCCAAATCGTCGTGCGCCATCAAACGTCGGCCCGCCTCGGTGATGGACCCCGCCAGCGACGGGTACACCGAGAACGTCTGCGCCAGGTCCTCGACATCGTTGCCGTTCTGCACGGCCAACGCGATCGGCATGATCAGCTCCGAGGCAATCGGCGCGACCACCACGCCACCGATGACCACACCGGTGGCGGGCCGGCAGAAGATCTTGACGAAGCCGCGGCGCAGACCCGACATCTTGGCCCGAGCGTTCGTGTTCAGCGGCAACATCACGGTGCGTGCGGGGACGGATCCGTCGTCGATCTTGGACTGCGGCACCCCGACGGCGGCGATCTCGGGCCGGGTGAACACCGCGGCGGCCACCGTGCGCAGGCGGATGGGCTCGAGTCCTTCGCCAAGGGCGTGGTACATCGCGATCCGGCCCTGCATGGCGGCGACGGACGCCAGCAGCATCAAGCCGGTGCAGTCACCTGCCGCATAGATGCCGGGCACCGACGTGCGCGACACCCGATCGACCTTCAGGTAGTCGCCTTTTCCGAGTTCGATGCCGACCCGGTCGAGGCCCAGCCCGCTGGTATTGGGCACGGACCCGACCGTCATCAGCGCGTGGCTGCCTTCGACGGTGCGGCCATCGGTCATGGCAACCACGACGCCGTCGCCATTGCGGATCACCTTGTCGGCTCTGGCGTTCTTGACCAACGTCACACCGCGCGAGGCCAGCGCGTCCTCGAGCACCGCCGCGGCGTCGGAATCCTCGTGCGGCAGGATCTGGTCGCGGCTCGCCACCACGGTGACCTTCACCCCGAGTTCGGTGTAGGCGTTGACGAACTCGGCGCCGGTCACGCCGGAGCCGACGACGACAAGGTGTTCGGGCAGTTTGTCGAGGTCGTAGAGCTGGCGCCAGTTCAGGATTCGTTCGCCGTCAGGCTCGGCGCCGGCAAGCACTCGCGGGCTGGCACCGGTAGCGATGAGCACCACGTCGGCCTTGACCGTGCTGACGGAGCCGTCGTGGGCCGTGATCTTGACGGTGTGGGCGGCCATGCCGGGCACGTCGTCGATCAACTCACCGCGGCCGGCGATCAACGTCACACCCTCGTTGCGCAGCCGCTCGGCGATGTCGGCGGACTGTGCGGCCGCCAGCGTCTTGACGCGTTCGTTGATCTTCGCCAGCGAGATCTTGGCGTCCTCGAACTCGAGGGCATAACCGAGGTCGGGCGCGCGGCGCAGCTCGGTGCGTACGCCGGTCGACGCGATGAACGTCTTGGACGGCACGCAGTCCCACAGGACGCATGCGCCACCCAGACCGTCGCAGTCG
>NZ_DASSCY010000292.1:0-12933 GCF_035697385.1 Mycobacterium sp.
CGGCTGGCGGGCTGCGTCGATCCGCGCGGTGCGCACTTTCGGCTGTGGCAGCCGCGTCGTCGGCTCGGCGCACAGGTCGCCAATGCGCCCGGTAGCTGGAATTTCAGCGATCTGCACACCGCGGACGCCGCGGCAGCGGAGGCGTTCTACGCGCCGCTGTTCGGGTGGGAATTCGACGATGTGGGTTTCGCGACGATGATCCGGCGGCCCGGTTACGGCGACCATCTCGCGGCCACCGTCGATCCCGGTATTCGGGATCGACAAGACGGAATCTCTGCGCCGCCGGGGTTCGCCGACGCGATCGGCTGGCTGGCGCCGCTCGACCAAGGGCCTGACCACTGGCATGTGACGTTCACCGTCGCCGACCGCGACCACTCGGTGGCCGTCGCCGAAAAGCTTGGCGCCACGGTGATTTCGTCGCAGGACACCGACTGGACGAAAAGCGCCTTGATCCGCGACCCGCAGGGCGCCGAGCTGACACTCAGCCAATTCACCCCGCCGCAGGGATGACGTCGGTGTCGTCGCCTGCCATTTGGCGCCCCCTGCACAAGTTGACCGATCGGTGAACGCGTCAGAAACTCTTGGGGTGATCGAGTTGAGCGAACAGACGGTCATCGACCAGATAATCGTGCGTCTGACTTCTCAGTACCCCACCATTTCGACGTCGACGGTGTCGACTGTGGTTCGCGACGTCCATTCCCGATACGACGACAGACCCGTGCGGGACTTCGTGCCCTTGCTGGTCGAGCGCCACGCGAAGAGTGAGCTCGCCCGGCTCGGCGCGATGTCTGGTTAGACGGAACGGGCCAGCCCCGGCGTCACCGGGGCGGTGCCGGCGCGGCGATCAGGATGGTCGCGTTCATTGAATTGGCGCAGGCCCTCATAGGTTTCGGACGCGACGATCGACCGGTTGAAGCACTGGGCCTCGACGCGCAGCCCCTCGTCGAGGGGCAGGCCCTGCCCGATGCGGGCCGCCTCGAGGTCGCTGCGCAGGGCCGGCTGGGGCAGACGGGCGACGGTCTCGGCGAGTTCGATCGCTCGCTGTAGGCACGTCCCTTTCGGCACGACCTGGTTGACCAGGCCGATGCGTTCGGCTTCCCGCGCGTCGATGACCCGTCCGGTGATGATCAGCTCGATCGCGCGGCGATACCCGAGAATGCGGGTGAGCCGTTGGGTGCCGCCGTCGGCCAGCCCGATGTTCCACCGTCGGCATGTGACGCCGAAGGTGGCGTGCTCGTCGGCGATCGCGAGATCGGTCCAGCACGCCCACTCCAGTCCGCCCGCGTAGGCGATGCCGTTGACCGCCGCAATCGTCGGCTTGTAAATGTGGGTCCATCGCGACGGGCCCAGCACGCCGTCGGCAGGGCTGGCGTCGACGTCCAGTTCACCGGCGAGTGCCGCCTTCAGGTCACCGCCCGCACAGAAGGCCTGATCGCCTGCGCCGGTGAGGACGCCGACGAGCGCGTCGTCGTCGGCGCGGAAGCGGCCCCAGGCGTCGACGAGCTCCCGATGTGTCTGCGGCCCAATGGCATTCATGCGTTGCGGGCGGTTGATCGTGATGACGGTGACAGGGCCACGCTGCTCGTAGATCAGGTGCTCGTAGTCGCTCATGCGTTACAGGTCAGCCTCTCGTCCAGGGTGGCGTGAAATCGCCCGATCGCGCTCTCGTGCCGACCGAATTCCACGAAAGTGTTCGCGCCGGCGTGCAACCCACGCTGCACACCTTCCGACATCTCGTTGTCTTCCACGCCGCCCTCGTTCAGCAGGTCGCGCGCTCCCGTGACCGCGTCGGGGTTGGCCGACACACGCTTGGCCACACCAGGCGTGACCATGGCGTAGATCGTGACGGTGGTGTGGTCGATGTCGATCGGGTCGATGGTTATCACCAGCACCTGATTGGGGAACGTCGCGACCATCACGTTCGGGAACAGGTGATACACGTACGTCACGCGATGGTCGACGTTCCAGGTCGATTCGGGCCGATCACGAAGTCGCTCAATGTTCTGATACGGGAACGTGATTCGGGTGTTCGGGCCGAACGACTCCACCACGTTGAGGTCGTCGTATTGGATCGGATAGAAGGTGTCCTTGTGCGTCGTGCGGATGTGGTAGCCCTCGAGGAACTGCTCGACCAGAACCTTCCAGTTCATCGCGCGCAGGGCTGGCCTCACGGCGAAGAGCCGCTGTGCCGGCAGCAGCTTGTCGCGCCACGGGCTGCCGTCGGTCAAGGCGGCCATCGCGGCATCGGCGTGTTGTTGCGACGCCGGCGGCTGCAGCGGGCCGATGACGATCAGCCCGTCGACCTCACGGCTGTCGACCTCGACCAGTCCCCGGGTGGGCATGTCCAGGTCGGGGAATGCCTCGGCGTGTGGGACATGCGAGAGCGAGCCGTCGAGGCGGTAGGTCCAGCCGTGGTAGCGGCACACCAACGCGTGCGAGCAACCAGGCCCTTCGACGAGGGCCATCCCACGGTGCCTGCACGAGTTGCGGAACACCCGCGCCCGACCATCGCGACCGCGCACGGCGAACAGCGGCACGCCGAAGGTGACGCGTTCGGCGTGGTCGCCGGCGTTGGGGATGGCTGCCGACGGTAGGAACACGCTCGGAAACGAGCGCAGAACCTCCAGCTCTTTGGTGAATCGGGTTGGGTCCAAGTAGTTCTCGACCGGCTCCCGCCATGCGTCACCTTCGTCGGTCGTGCCTGCGTCGATGTGCGCGAGGATGCGGCGGACGATCTCCACATCCTCGGCCACCGACGTCGTTGTCGGAGTGCCCATACTGTGGGAGTATCACACTATGATCGCCACGCGTCAACAACTCTGTGAGATAGGCAAGGATGGGCGGGTGCCGGCAACCACACTCGATGAGCGACGTGCCCGCGTGGCAGACCTGATCGGCGATCGTCCGCTGAGCGCGCGGTCCGTGCTCGCGACCGCCCTGCTTGGCGCCGACCAACCGCACCTGTCGGTCGGGGAACTCGTCGAGATGGCCTCGCTGTTCGGTATCAGCGACGGTGCGGCCCGCACCTGCCTATGGCGGATGGTCTCCAGCGGGGAACTCGTCGGCGACGACGGCACCTATGCGCTCGCGGGGCGGTTGCTCGAGCGGCGACAACGCGTCGACGAGGCAGCCAGGACCGACGACACGGCTGCCCCGCCGTGGGATGGCACCTGGGAGCTGGCTGTCGTCTCGCGGGAACGCCGGTCGGCGGCCGATCGGCTCGCGCTCCGTAAGGCCGCCACGGCGCTACACCTCGCCGAGCTACGTGAAGGAATCTGGTTTCGGCCCGACAACCTGGACCGGGAGCGCCTGCCGACGCTGCGCGCTGTGCTGGACCGGCAATGTGTGCACTTCCACGGCGCCGCCACCGACATTCCCGCCGAGACGGTGAGATCGCTGTTCAATCTTGATGATTGGGCGGTCGATGCCCGCAGGCTCACCTCCGCTATGCGCGACGAGCTCGACATCGAAGCGGTGGGGGCCTTCACCTATCTGTTCGAACTCTCCGTCACCGTGGTGCGTCATCTTCAGCTCGACCCGCTATTGCCAGCCGAGCTGATCCCGCGGCACTGGCCGGGACATGCATTGCGCAGCACCTATCGTCGCTTCGACGAGGTGTTCAAGCAGCGGCTGAACAACGCATTCGGCTGAACCGGGCGTTGACTCTGCGCACAGGGCGTGCGTTCCTTGTGTTTTCGCGCCATACGCGCAGTGTCAACGCATGAGAATCGGTTTGAGCGCGTCGAGCACCGCCGGGTCCTCGATGGTCGACGGCACCGGTTCGTCGCGGCCGTCGGCGATGCCGCGCATGGTCTTGCGCAGAATCTTGCCCGAGCGGGTCTTCGGCAGCGCGGGGACGACGTCGACGAGCTTGAAACACGCGACGGCGCCGATGTTTTCGCGCACCGCCGAGATCAGTTCGTCGGTCAGCCGATCGGCCGTCGCCCCGGCCTTGAGCACCACGAAGCCGCGCGGGACCTGACCTCTGAGCTCGTCGGCCACGCCGATCACCGCGCACTCCGCGACGGCGGGATGCCCCGCCAGCACCGCTTCTATCGATCCCGTCGACATGCGATGTCCCGCAATGTTGATCACGTCGTCGGTGCGGCCCATCACGAACAGGTAGCCGTCCTCATCGATGTAGCCGCCGTCGCCGGTGAGGTAATGGCCGTCGAACGCCGACAGGTACGCGGAGACGTAGCGGTCATCGGCACCCCACAGGGTCGGCAACGTGCCAGGGGGCAGTGGCAGCTTCGCGCAGATCGCGCCCTCCTCGTTGGCGTCGCATTCGGTGCCATCGGGTCGCAGTATCCGTACGTCGTAGCCAGGCATCGGCACCGTCGCCGAACCAGGTTTGATCGGCAGCGGCTCGACGCCCACCGGGTTGGCCGCGATCGCCCAGCCGGTCTCCGTCTGCCACCAATGGTCGACCACCGGAATGCCAAGTTTCTCCGACGCCCAGTGGTAGGTGCCGGGATCGAGCCGTTCGCCGGCCTGGAACAGGTACTGCAGCGCCGACAGGTCGTACTTGCCGAGGTGCAGGCCGTCCGGGTCTTCCTTCTTGATCGCTCGGATCGCCGTCGGCGCCGTGAACAACGCCTTAACCCCGTGCTCGGAGGCGACCCGCCAGAACGCGCCCGCGTCCGGCGTGCCGACCGGCTTGCCTTCGTAGAGCACCGACGTCGCGCCAAGCAGCAGTGGTCCGTAGACGATGTAGGAGTGGCCGACCACCCAGCCCACATCGGAAGCGGCCCAATACACATCGCCGGGCTGGGTGTCGTAGACATTCCGCATGCTCCACAGCAGCGACACCGCGTGCCCGCCGTTGTCGCGGACGATGCCCTTGGGCTTGCCGGTCGTGCCGGAGGTGTACAGCACGTACAGCGGATCGGTGGCCGCGACCGGGACAGCGTCGACGGGCTGGGCATCCGTCATCAGCTCGCGCCAGTCCAGGTCGCGGCCCGCCGTCAGCTGGCAGGGCTGCTGCTCACGCTGCAGGATGACGCACACCGGCGGGGCGTGTTCAGCGATGTCCAGCGCGTGGTCGAGCATTGGCTTGTAGTCGACGGTGCGGGTCGGTTCGACGCCGCAGGAGGCAGACACGATGGCGGCCGGGCGGGCGTCGTCGATGCGCGCGGCGAGTTCGTTGGCCGCGAACCCGCCGAACACCACCGAGTGCACCGCCCCCAACCGCGCGCACGCCAGCATCGCGATCACCGCTTCGGGCACCATCGGCATGTAGATCACGACGCGGTCGCCCTTGCCGACGCCGAGGCCGCGTAGCGCACCGGCGAACCGCGCTGTCTCGTCGAGCAGTTCGCGATAGGTGTAGGTGCGCTGCGATCCGGTGACAGGGGAGTCGTAGATGAGGGCGGGCTGCTCGGCGCGGCCGCCGTCGACATGGCGGTCCAGCGCATTGGCGCAGGTGTTCAGCTCGCCGTCGGGAAACCAGCGGTAGAAGGGCGGATTGGAGTCGTCGAGGATGCGCTGCGGCTCACGGGTCCAGGTCACCGCCTTCGCGGCGTCGGCCCAGAACGCCGTGGGGTTCTCGAGGCTGGCGTTGAACAGATCTCGGTATCCGGCCATAACGGCACGGTAGCGCGACGGCTCTTCTCTATGCTCCGTTTATGACCGCCGAACCGCCGCCCATCGAAGGCGTGCGCCGGTCGTTCGTCGAGGCCCGCGGCGTGCGATTTCACGTGACCGAGGCCGGTCCGCCAGACGGGCGGCCCGTCGTCGTGCTGCACGGCTGGCCGCAGCACCACTGGGAGTATCGAGATCTGCTGGCCGACCCGCCGCCGGGGCTGCGCATCATCGCGCCCGACCTGCCCGGCTACGGCTGGTCAGGGCCGCCGCCGCATCGATGGGCGAAGGACGATGTGGCGGGCGACGTGCTGGCGCTGATCGACGCGCTCGGCCTCGACCGCGTGCTGCTCGTGGGTCATGACTGGGGCGGCTTCGTCGGTTACATCATGGTGCTGGGGGAGCCGCAGCGGTTCGACGGCTATCTCGCGCTGAACATGGCGCACCCCTGGGTGTCACCGCGAACCTTGGCGCCGCATCTGTGGCGCCTCTGGTATCAGGTAGTGCTCGCGACGGCCGGAGTACCGCTGCAGCGGCACACGAAGTTGGTCAACCTCGCCTTCAAGATCGGATCCAACATCGATCCCGAAACGGCCCGTGTCTACGCCGACCGCTTCCGCGACCCAGTGTGCGCCCGCGCCGGCCGAGATACGTACCGCACGTTCCTGCTTCGCGAGATACCCCAGGGCGCAAGGAATCCGGAGACGCGGCGCGCGACCGTGCCAATCCGGGCGCTGTTCGGTACGGGCGACGCCGCAGTCGACCGATCGTTCGTCGCGCCCGAAACCGCCAATGCCGACGACTACACGCTGGAAACGGCGGACGCGTCGCACTTCATCGTCGACGAGCGGCCCGATCTGGTGCGAGCGAAGCTCATTGCGCTTGCCGAGGAAACCAGCCGCTGAAGATTGGGCGTTTTCGCGTACTAGCTCTCGGGTAGCCCGCCACCATGGCCAAAGCAGTGGCGATGGAGGCGGTCAGGGCGGTGGCAAGCCAGCTGATCTCCCGTCCTGTCGGGCCGAACCTGAAGGGAGTTGCAAAATGGAGTCTTCTCCAGCAGCAGTGGACAGCTCGTTGACCGTGCGACGCGACACCACGGCGACCCGGCAGCAAGTGTGGAACGTCATCGCCGATGGCTGGACGTACTCGCAGTGGGTCGTCGGTAACACCCGCATGCGAGCGGTCGACCCCAACTGGCCGGCACCTGGCAGCACCATCCATCACACGATCGGCGTCTGGCCCGTGGTGCTGAACGACGAGACAGTGGTCGAGACCTCCATCCCGAATGAGGAATTGGTCCTGCACGCCAAGGGTCGGCCGTTCGGGGGCGCACGAATCACGTTGCGGCTGTTCGACACCCCGGACGGCTGCCGCATCGAAATGGCGGAGGTGCCAGTCGGCGGACCGCTCAACTGGGTGCCCCGCCGACTGGCGCTGGCCGCGGCATACCCGAGGAACCGGGAATGCACGGCCAGGCTGGCTGCACTGGCGGAACGTCGGGCAGAGCCAGAATGAGCCCGACTCAGTCGCGCGGTGAAGTGGCGTGAACTTAGAAATACTAGTAAAGTGGACTCTTACCAAGAGTAAGTAGTCACTTAGCGAAGGTCTTCCCTGCAATGTGGTCCAGCGTAGGTCGGCTCTTGATCGCAGCCATGGCGGCGTCAATAGCGTTTGCAGCGCCGGCCGCGGCTGACGAAGGCGCCTACGTGCAGAAGCTGCAAGCCGAGTACCCGTTCCTGACATCCGAGCAGCTGCTTTCCGCGGGGCGAACTGTCTGCAGCGCAACCAGCGGCGGCATGAGCTCCGCGAACGCGCTCCAGGTGGTCCAGAAAGATCTCAGGGTTTCAGTGTCCGCTGCGGGCGATATCGTCGCCGCCGCTGTCGTCGAGCTTGGATGCTGAACGCCTTTACTGCTGGAAGCGGTATCCCATTCCCGCCTCGGTGAGTAGATGCACCGGGCGCGACGGATCGTCCTCCAGCTTTCGCCGCAGCTGCGCCAGGTAGACCCGCAGGTAGTGGGTCTCCTTCGCGTAGGCCGGGCCCCACACCTCTTTGAGTAGTTCCTCGCGGCCGACGAGCTTTCCGCGGTTGCGGACCAGCATCTCCAGCATGCCCCATTCGGTGGGGGTCAAGTGGACCTCCGAGCCGTTCTTGGTCACCTTCTTCGCGGCCAGGTCGACGGTGAACGACGACGTCTCGATGACGGGCTCGTCGGTGTCGGAGGCCGCCGCGCCGCGACGCACGGCCGCCCGAAGCCTGGCCAGGAATTCGTCCATGCCAAAGGGTTTGGTGACGTAATCGTCTGCGCCGGCATCCAGCGCTTCGACCTTGTCCGACGAGTCGGTGCGGGCGGACAGCACGATCACCGGCGCGGTCAGCCAACCACGCAGTCCCGCAAGCACTTCGATCCCGGACATATCGGGCAGGCCGAGGTCAAGCACGATGACGTCGGGACGGTGGTCGGCGGCCTCGCGCAGCGCGTCGGCTCCCGTGGCGGCTGTACTGACGTCGTAGCCGCGCACCGACAGGTTGATGCGCAGTGCCCGCAGGATCTGCGGTTCGTCGTCGATGACGAGCACCCGTGTCATGACGCGTCCTTCGGTGCGGCCAGGTCGATTTCGACGGTGAGTCCACCGCCGGGAGTGTCGGTGACGGAGATCGCACCGCCCATCGCCTCGACGAACCCGCGGGCGACCGAAAGGCCAAGGCCGACACCGATGCTGGTGTCGTGGTCGCCGAGCCGCTGGAACGGCGCGAACACCGTCTGCTCGGTGCCGCGCGGTATGCCCGGCCCTTCGTCGATCACCGCGATCAACACGCGGTCACCGACCTGGCCAGCAGTCACCCGCACGGGGCTGTCCGGGGCGTATCGCAGCGCATTGTCGACGAGGTTGGCCAGCACCCTCTCCAACAGGCCGGCGTCGGCCATCACGACGGCATCGGCGACGTCGACCTTCACCCGGTCCAGTCCACGGCGACGAAAACCGGTGACGCCCTTGCTGATTCCGAGCAGTGCACGTTGCACCGTCTCCTCGAGATACACCCGGCGCAACTCTGGACGCAGGACACCGGCGGCCAGGCGCGACGAGTCGAGCAGGTTGCCGACAAGCGCGGTGAGCTGATCGAGCGACTCCTCGATGGTGGCCAGCAGCTCGGCGGTGTCTTCGGCGGAGAAGTCGACGTCGTCGCTGCGCAGACTCGAGACCGCGGCCTTCGCGGCAGCCAGCGGCGTCCGCAGGTCGTGGCTGACCGCCGAAAGCAAAGAGCGGCGCAACTCGTCGGCCTGTGCGATGGCTTCGGCCTTACCGGCCTCCTCGGTGAGTTCACGCTGCTTGACCAGACCCGCCGCCTGTTTGGCGACCGCCCCCAGCACCCGGCGGTCGCGGGCGGCCAACTTCCTGCCCGCCATGAGCATCCAGTATTCGTCGTCGCCCACCTCGATGGCGGTGTCGGCGGTGTCGACGTTCACGCAGGGATCCTTGCCGACACACCCGACGATCGCGGATCCGTCGGGGCCTTCGTGCAGAAGGCTGACGGCGCGCTGCGAATAGGTCTCACGAACCCGCTCCAGCAATGTGTCGAGATCCGCGCCGCGCAACACCGACCCGGAGAACAGCGCGAGCAGTTCGGCTTCTTGCGATGCCCGCCTGGCTTCCCGGGCACGGCTCGCGGCCCCGTCGACAAGGACGGCGACCGCGATGGCTACGAGCAGCAGCACCACGATGGTGACGGCGCTGTCGGGTTCGGCGATGGTGAAGGTGTAGCGCGGCTCGACAAGAAAGTAGTTCAGCAGCAGCCCGGACAAGACCGCGGAAAGCACGGCGGGCGCAACACCGCCGAGCAGCGCGACGACGAGCACTCCGATGAAGAACAGCGCACTCTCGCCGCTGACTCCGAGCAGCGGGTCGAGAAGCCCGACGATTAGTGCGCAGATCGCGGACGGAACGGCAACGGCGGCAAGCCAAGACACCACATGGCGGTCACGCGGCAACAGTCGCGACCACGGAAAGCCGCGCGGCGCCTGGTCGTGGGTGACCATGTGGACGTCGATCTTCCCCGACTGCTGCACCACCGACACGCCGATGCCCTCGTCGAAGATGCGCGCCCACCGCGACCGCCGAGAGGTGCCGAGGACGAGCTGGGTGGCGTTCTCGTCGCGTGCGAAATCCAGCAGCGCGCTTGGCACGTCGTCACCGACGACCGTATGGAGGGTGGCACCGAGACTGCTGGCAAGCTCGCGCACCTTACCCATCTGCGGTGCCGAAACGCCTGCGAGTCCGTCGCCCCGCGCGACGTGCACGACCATCAGCTCGGCGCTGGACTTCGATGCGATGCGAGATGCCCTGCGCACCAGGGTTTCCGACTCGGCCCCGCCCGTGACGGCGACGACGACGCGTTCGCGCGCCTCCCAGGTGTCGGTGATCTTGTTCTCTTCGCGGTACTTCTCGAGCGCGGCGTCGACCTGGTCGGCCAGCCACAGCAGCGCAAGCTCTCGCAGTGCGGTCAGGTTGCCCCGCCGGAAGTAGTTGGACAGCGCCGCGTCGACGCGCTCGGACGCATATACGTTGCCGTGAGCAAGCCTGCGCTGCAATGCTTCCGGGGTGATGTCGACCAGTTCGATCTGGTCGGCGGCGCGGACCACCTCGTCCGGCACTCTCTCCTGCTGTTCGATGCCGGTGATCTGCGTGACTACGTCGTTGAGGCTTTCCAGGTGCTGCACGTTGACCGTCGAGATCACCGTGATCCCGGCGTCGAGCAGCTCGTCGACGTCCTGCCAACGCTTCGGGTTCTTGCTGCCGGGAGTATTGGTGTGGGCGAGCTCGTCGACCAGCACCACTTGAGGCTGGCGTTTCAGCACCGCGTCCACGTCGAGCTCAGGGAATTGCCTGCCGCGGTAGGGGATGTACTTCGGCGGCACCAGTTCAATGCCGTGGATGAGGTCGGTGGTCTTCTTGCGGCCGTGTGTCTCGACGACCGCGGCGACGACGTCGGTGCCGCGTTCCAGCCGGCGATGCGCTTCACCGAGCATCGCGTACGTCTTGCCGACGCCCGGGGCGGCGCCCAGGTATATGCGCAGCTCACCACGCTTGCGCTTGTAGTCGGGCGACGTCACTTAACCATCATCCACCTGGGAACTGGTGATCGAGCGCCATATTCAGTGCCAGCACGTTGACGCGGGGTTCGCCGATGAAGCCGAGGATGCGGCCTGCGGAGTTGTCGGCGACGACCTGCCTGATCTGGTCTGCGCTGACACCGCGGGCGGCGGCCACCCGATTGATCTGGATATCTGCGTAGGCCAACGAAATGTCGGGATCCAGACCGCTGCCGCTGGCGGTGACGGCGTCGGCGGGTACCTGCGGATCGGCGGCGGCCGCCCCGCGTACCGGCACGATCTGCCCGGCGCTGTAGTCCTCGCCGCTCGTGGCGCACTCGACGCGCACGCCTTCGTAGGTGTTGACGAACGGCGTCGGCGTCGTGTCGCAGGGTTCGTTGACGCTGACCACCTTGGTGGGGTGGACGATGTTGCCGCGCGCGTCGCGTGGACCGATTACCGACAGCACCGCGCCGACACCGTCACCGGTGCAGAACGGCCTGGCTCCGTTGACACCGTCGAGTTCGCCAATAGCGGCGCTGCGCTGACAGACCAGGGTGAGCAGGCTTGGCTTGTCAGGGGTGTCGACGACGCTCTCGGGTCCGAGGTTGCTTGCGCTGGTGGCCATCGGGTCGTAGCCGTCTCCGGCGGCCGACGGCCTGCTCTGGAAGTACTGCGGCAACGGCTTGCCGTCGCTGTCGGTGAACGACTGCCCAATAAGGCTGCTGCCCAACGGGTTTCCGTGTGCCTCGATGATCGAGCCGTTGGCCTGGTCGCGTAGGCCTGGGATCTGGGCGACGAGCCAGATGAACAGCGGATAGCCGAGGCCGAGGATGACAGTCAGGACCAGCAGCGCCCGAAGCGCCGCGGTGTGTTGACGAACAATGCTGGAGAATCTCATGTCACATCCCCGGGAAGAGTTGGATGACCAGGTCGATGAGCTTGATACCGAGGAACGGGGCGATGATCCCGCCGAGCCCGAAGATGTAGAGGTTGCGGCTCAACAGCTTTGAGGCACTGCTCGGTGTGTAGCGCACGCCCCGCAGCGACAGCGGGATCAGCGCGACGATGATGATCGCGTTGAAGATCACCGCGGAAAGGATCGCCGACTGCGGGCTGTGCAGGCGCATGATGTTCAGCAGATCGAGCCCGGGGAACAACGCGACGAACATCGCAGGGATGATGGCGAAGTACTTGGCGATGTCGTTGGCGATCGAGAACGTCGTCAATGCGCCGCGGGTGATGAGCAACTGCTTGCCGATCTCGACGATCTCGATGAGCTTGGTCGGGTCGGAGTCGAGGTCGACCATGTTTCCGGCCTCTTTGGCCGCGGACGTGCCGGTGTTCATCGCCACGCCGACGTCGGCCTGCGCCAGGGCAGGAGCGTCGTTGGTGCCGTCACCGGTCATCGCGACCAGCCGTCCGCCGGCCTGTTCCTTCTTGATCAGCGCCATCTTGTCTTCGGGGGTGGCCTCGGCGAGGAAGTCGTCGACACCGGCCTCGTCGGCAATGGCCTTGGCGGTCAACGGGTTATCGCCGGTGATCATCACTGTGCGGATGCCCATGCGGCGCATCTCGTCGAACCGTTCACGCATGCCTTGCTTGACGACGTCCTTGAGGTGGATGACGCCGAGCACCTCGGCCTTCGTGGGGTCGGTGTCGCCGGTGACGACGCGTCCGACCACCAGGGGAGTGCCGCCCGCCGCCGAGATGCCGTCGACGATGTCGCCGAGTTCGGTTGGGATGCGGCCGCCTTCGGTGCGGATCCATTCGGCCACGGCTCCGGCGGCGCCTTTGCGCAGCCGGTGCTCGCCGAGGTCGACGCCCGACATCCGGGTCATGGCGCTGAACTCGATCCAGTGCGCCGTATCGAGTTCGCCGGGAGTCCGTGCCCGCAGCCCGTATTCCTGCTTGGCGAACACCACGATGGAGCGGCCTTCCGGAGTCTCGTCGGCGAGGCTGGACAGCTGCGCCGCGTCGGCAAGCTCCTCGGCTGTGACCCCTGGCAGCGGCACGAAGGCCGCGGCCTGCCGGTTGCCCAGCGTGATGGTGCCGGTCTTGTCCAGCAGCAGGGTGTTCACGTCGCCCGCCGCTTCGACGGCGCGGCCCGACATGGCCAGCACGTTGCGTTGCACGAGGCGGTCCATGCCTGCGATGCCGATGGCCGACAGCAGCGCACCGATGGTGGTCGGGATCAGGCACACCAGCAGCGAGACCATCACGATGCCGGTCACGCCGTTGCCGTTGAGCGCCAAGCT
>NZ_DASSCY010000293.1:0-17843 GCF_035697385.1 Mycobacterium sp.
GCGAACGCATGGCTCGATGCGCTCGTCGTGTGGCGACGAGCATCGGGTCTGCCCGCCACAACCATCAATTGGGGCCAGTGGTCCGATGTCGGAGTCGCGCGCTCGCGCAGGATTGATGTGCTCGATCCCATCACTCCCGTCGAGGGTATCGAGGCCCTGGAGTCGCTGCTTGCCTGCGACCTCGCCCAGGCAGGTGTGGCACGGCTGCGCCTCGATCGCGCAGCGGCCGCATACCCCGAGATCCACCGTGTCGGCTACTTCGCCGACCTTGTCCAGGAATTGGATTCAACCTGCGACGACGATGACTGGGCAGGTCCCGGCGCGCTTCGTGATCTCGATTCCGTGGAGGCCAACCGGATCGTCACCGCGCGCCTACGTAGACGCATTTCGGCAATCATGGGCTTCCCCGACGACTGTGCCATCGACACGGACCAGGCGTTGACCGGGCTGGGCATGGATTCCCTGATGGCCGTGCGAATGAGGAACACCGTTCGAGGTGACTTCGGCGTGGAGCCGCCAGTGGCACTTCTGTTGCAGGGCGCCACCCTTGCCGACCTCGCAGCCGATCTCATCCGTCAGCTCGGCCTCTCCGTCGAGGACAACGCCGAGCGGACGAGCGGGCTTGGCGATCGCGCCCAGCAGCGTGCCGCAGCGCGCCAACGAGCCACGCTGCGGCGAAAGGTAGGACAACGAGCATGACCGGCAATTACGAAATCCCGTTGGCCTCTAACTCACTGCCACTCAATGCGATTGCGGTTGTCGGCATGGCCGGTAGATTCCCCGGCGCTAACTCCGTGTCAGCGTTCTGGCGCAATTTGCGGCGCGCTGAGGAATCGATCGTCACGTTGTCGGAGGAGGAACTCGTCGCCGCAGGCGTCGGCGAAAAGGCACTTGCAAACCACTCGTATGTGCGGCGCGCCGCGCTCCTCGATGGTATCGACGAATTCGACGCCGAATTCTTCGGCTTCACTCCGCAGGCTGCTCGGATGATGGATCCGCAACACCGGCTGTTCCTGCAGTGTGCATGGCATGCCCTGGAGGACGCTGTCTCCGACCCGGCTCAGATCGATGGCTCGGTCGGGGTGTTCGGAACCAGCTCGGCCAGTGGGTATCTCCTTCATAACCTGATGTCGCACCACGATCCGAACGCGATCATGGGGCAGGGCGCCACCTTCGAGATGGTCAACCTGTCGCTGCAGAACGACAAGGATCATCTGGCGACCCGGGTGGCTCACCAGTTCAATCTCCGGGGTCCCGCGTTGTCTGTTCAGACCGCATGCTCGTCGTCGCTGGTGGCGGTCCACTTGGCCTGCCAGAGCATTCTGAGCGGTGAATGCGATATGGCGCTGGCAGGCGCCGCGTCGATCCGCGTCCCGCACCGCGTGGGGTACTGGCACCAACCAGGGTCGATGGTGTCGGCGACCGGTCATTGTCGCCCGTTTGATGCGAGGTCGGACGGCACCATCTTCGGCAGCGGAGTCGCCGTTGTGGTCCTCAAGCCACTGCACGCCGCAGTCGACGACGGGGACCGCATTCACGCCGTGATCAGAGGTTCGGCGATCAACAACGACGGATCGACAAAGATGAACTATGCGGCGCCCAATGCGGCCGGTCAGGCCGAGGCAATCGCCGAGGCGCATGCGGTGGCGGGAATCGATGCGTCGACAGTGAGCTATGTCGAGACCCACGGAACGGGCACGCCACTCGGCGATCCGATCGAGATCGAAGGACTGCGACAGGCATTCGCTGTTTCCACCGCAACTAGACCCGGCCCATGCTTTGTCGGTTCGGTCAAGTCCAACATCGGTCACCTGGAGGTGGCGTCAGGGATCGCCGGCCTCATCAAGGCGATCCTGTGCGTCAAACACCAGGCGATTCCGGCCACCCTGCACTTCACCGGGCCCAATCCCGAGCTGCATCTGGACCGGGGACCGTTCGTCGTGCGCGATGAGTACGGCCCGTGGGAATGGGACGGCGTTCGCCGCGCTGGGGTCAGCTCGTTCGGTGTTGGTGGCACCAATGCGCATATCGTGCTCGAAGAGGCGCCGGTGGTGTCGGTTCCCGATATCGAGGCCGGCTCCCAAGTGCTTCTGTTGTCGGCTCGAACTGTCGAGGACCTGCAGGAGTCACGTGCGGCCCTGGCCGACGAATTGGGCTGCCCAGACAAGGTCAGCTTGTCGGATGCCGCATACACGCTCGGCCGTCGCCGGACAGAGAACGTCCGGATGGCCGCGGTCGTCGACGACCAGCAGCACGCGGCGGCGGTGCTGCGGGCGTCCGAACACGACAACATCTTTGTCGGTGAGTCGGTGCAGAGCAACGAATCAGCAACGGAGCGTGTGGTTTTCCTCTTTCCAGGACAGGGTGCTCAACACATCGGGATGGCACGTGGCCTCTACGAGGCCGAGCCCGTCTTCGCCGAGCACTTCGATCAGTGCGCGGCAGCGTTCGGTGACGAGTCGGCCGTCGACCTGCGTGCAGAGGTATTCGACGGAACCGGACGAAGCCTTGAGCGCACCGACCGGGCCCAACCCGCCCTCTTTTCCGTGGAATACGCGCTGGCGAAGCTGATCGAGTCCTACGGTGTTCGCGCGGCGGCGTTGGCGGGACACAGCATCGGTGAGTATGTCGCGGCGACCATCGCTGGCGTCTTTGATCTGCCGACGGCGGTCAAGGCGGTGTCCATGCGCGCGCGCCTGATGCATGCGGCACCCCGTGGCGTCATGGTCGCGGTGGCGCTGACTCCCGATGCCATCGCTGACCATCTTTCGGCAGACGTCGATCTTGCGGCGGTCAACGACCCTGGCAGTTGTGTCGTTGCAGGATCCGAGGAGGAGATCCGTAAGTTCTCCGATCGCCTTGCCGAGCAGGGGATCGTGGCTCGTCGTGTCCGGACGTCGCACGCGTTCCATTCTCGGTTGATGGATTCCGTGATTCCAGAGTTCAAGGGTTTCGTCTCCCGCCTGACTCTCCGTGAGCCGCAGATACCTTTGCTCTCGAACGTCACCGGAAATTGGATGTCTGCCGGCGAGGCGACCAATCCCGCTACCTGGGCGCGCCAGATACGGGCGACGGTCAGATTCGCCGACGAACTCGATGTGCTGCTTGCCGATCCGAGCCGGGTCGTTGTCGAGGTTGGTCCCGGTGGCAGTCTGACGGCCTCCGCAACGCGCCACCCCAGGTGGTCGAGCGGGCACCGCGCCATCCGCCTCATGCGCCACCAAGCCCAGAACCGAAGCGACCACGACGCCTTTCTTCTCGCTCTTGGGCAACTCTGGTCGGCGGGTGTCGAAGTCGATTGGACACCTCGGATGGCAGGTCACCGACCCCAGTTGGTCTCGCTTCCTGGCTATTCGTTCGCGCGCCAACGACATTGGGTCGATTACAATGCGACCGCCGAATGGACGCGGGGTTCCGGCGCGACCAACGGGATGGCGACGGCGTCGTCAGCCGGGACGGCAGCCAACACGCAGGCGGCCACGAATGGCAAGTCGCCGATGGAAGCGGCGTTACAGCGTATCTGGGCGCAGTGTCTCGGTGTCGGCTCGATCGATCGGAACGCCAACTTCTTCGAACTCGGCGGCGACTCACTGATCGCGATCAGCGTCGCCATGAGCGCGGCCAATGAAGGGCTCGATCTCACACCGCAGGATCTGTACGAGAACCAGAGCGTAGCCGCGCTCGCCAAGGCCCTGACCGCCCGCTATGCAATTGGCGGCTTGGGGCGTCAGTCGCCGAATGACGCGGAGAAACCACCTGTTCCACCCAACATTGCGTACTTCCTGGAGCATGGGCTGCGCGATCCCGGGTGCTGGCGCATCCCCGTGATCCTGCAGCTTCGCCCCGACGTCGAGGTGGAGGACGTCCGGTCGGTGCTCACCGCGGTGACGAACCATCACGATGCGCTTCGACTGCGGATTGCGCCGCGGGCGGGGACGTGGGAGCAGCAGATCGGAGAACCACAGGATTTCATCGAACTGGTAACACGGTCGCTTCCGGACGACCTCGCACCCGGCAGCCCGCAGGAGCGAGAAGCAGTGCTGGGCATCGTCGATGAGCAGATCCGCGGTCACGGCCTGTCAAGTGCGCCGCTGACCGCCACGTATATCCAAGGGCGGCCGGGCGGGCAGTGCTACCTCGTGATCAGTGTGCATGGGATCGTGAGTGACAACGCGTCACGCGACATCTTGCTCACCGACATCTTCACGGCTTTCGCCCAACACTTGGCCGGGGAAGACATTGCGCTGCAACCTGTCACAACTTCATGGCGAGAGTGGTCACAACGCTGTGCCGCACTCGCCACGCATCCCGCGGTCGTGGAGAGCCGGGACTTCTGGCTGGAAACCACCACCAAAGCGACACTATGGGTGGCCGGCGCGAACGACTCGAACCCGCCGGGGCCCGACGACCTGGTGAGATTGTCTTCGACGCTTACTGCCGACGAAACAATCGCGATCGATGATGCGCGTCGCAGGCTCCGGCTGCCGATCGACGAAATCCTGCTGGCCGCACTGGCCCGGACGATCGCGGCGACAGTCGGTGAGGGTGGCGTCGCCGTCGACCTCGGCGGACCGGGCCGGGCGGTTCTCAAGCCCGATGTCGACCTGCGTCGCACGGTTGGCTGGTTCACCACCGTCTATCCCGTAGTTCTCACCTGTACAAAGGGCGAGGAGGCGAGCGCCAGGCAACTGTTGGACGGGGTGCACGAAACGCTGAAAGCCGTTCCACACTACGGAATAGGGTACGGGCTCTTGCGATACGTGTACGCGCCAACCGCACGACTGCTGGGCGCCAGCCGCCCCGCCGACATCCTGTTCTCGAACGTCGGAACGATTCCCGACCTACGGGCCATGTCCTCCGAAGATGCTCCCGTTCAGTTCGATTCCGACACGGCCTTGCCGGTGCGCGATGCGATTCCCGGCCTTGGGCACGCCGTCGAGCTTCGGGCGTATCGCACCTCCGGTGCGCTGCATCTGGATTGGTGGTATGACAGCCGCCGCCTGGACGCGGCGGAGGCGCAATCGTTCGCCCGGCAGTTCCCGCTCGCGCTTACGGAACTGACCAAAGAGGCGCTCGCAGAGGATGAAATCGCATCGGCCGGCGAGGAACTGGCCCTGGTGGACCTGTCGTCGACCGACTCGGTATAGGAGAAGCGAATGTACAACACCGATAAGGCGGTAGTCGTCAGCGGGATCAGGAAAGCCTTCGGTTCCGTTGTCGCCCTGCGCGACATCACTTTCGACGTCAGCCGCGGCGAGGTGCTCGGCTTGCTCGGACCGAACGGGGCAGGTAAGACGACGATGGTCGACATCTTGTCGACACTGACTCGGCAAGACCGGGGGACGGCGACGGTGGCCGGCCATGATGTCCTTTCCGACCCGGCAGGCGTCCGGCGGTCGATCATGCTCACCGGACAGCAGGTGGCCCTCGACGAGATGCTGACCGGTCGCGAGAACCTGGTGATGTTCGGGCGTCTGCAGGGGCTGAAGAAGGAGGACGCGCGAGCGCGGGGTAAAGAACTTCTCGAGCAGTTCGATCTTGTGCACGCGGCCGACCGGTGCGTCAGCACGTATTCAGGTGGCATGCGCAGAAGGATCGATATCGCGTGCGGATTGGTGGTCCGACCCGAAGTGGCGTTCCTTGATGAACCGACCACCGGACTGGATCCTCGTAGCAGGCAAAGCATTTGGGACCTGGTGTCCGAGTTCAGGGACGCGGGCATCGCGACACTGCTGACGACCCAGTACCTCGAGGAGGCCGACGCGCTCAGTGACCGCATCATCGTGATTGACCACGGCACGATCATCGCGGAGGGAACCGCCGACGAGCTCAAGGAGCGTACGGGAGGGACCTATTGCGAAATCGTCCCGCGCGACCTGAAAGATCTGCCCGCCATCGCCGAGGCGCTCGGGTCGTTGTTGCCCGAGCACAACCGCGCGGCGCTGACGCCGGCGTCCGACCGCATCTCGATGCCCGCACCTGACGGTCCGAACACGCTCGTGCTTGCCCTGTCTCACTTGAACGGGGCAAACATCGAGCTGCGCGATATCGCGCTTCGGCGACCCTCACTTGACGAAGTGTTCCTCGCGATGACGACGGAACGCGTCGAAGAGGAAGTGCTCTCGTGACGGCTTCCGCGGCTATCCGGCCGACGGCATCCACCGTTCAGCAGTGGTGGGTGCTGACGGTTCGCATGGTCACGCCCACGCTGCGTAATGGGGAAGTGCTCACTCAGGTCGCCGCTTCGATCATGTTCACCGTCGGCTTCTACATCCCGCTCAAACACATACTCGGCGCCTTCGCCCAGGGGATGAGTAGCTATGCGCAGTACCTGATGCCGCTGATCGCCCTTCAAGCGATCGCGTTCGCAGCGGTATCGGCGGCGTTCCGATCTGCCGTTGACTCGGTTCAGGGCATCAACCGGCGATTCAAAGCAATGCCAATCGCCCCGCTGACACCACTGGGCGCGCGGATGTCGGCCAGCATGTACCGCTGCGTCATCGCGCTGGTGGTCTCCCTTGTGTGTGGTCATATCATCGGGTTCCGGTTCTACAGCGGGGTGGCGCACACTATTGGCTTCTGCCTACTGGTGCTCTTGATCGGCGTCGCGCTCTCTTTCCTGGGCGACCTGATCGGGGCTGCGAACGAGAACCCGGAAGCCACCGCACCGATAATGCTGCTGCCGCAATTGATCTTCGGTCTGTTGTCGGTCGGCCTGCAACCGGTCGAACGGTTCCCGGAGTGGATCCAACCCTTCGTCCGGGATCAACCGATTTCCCAGTTTGTCTACGCGCTGCGTGCATTGGCGGGGGACAGTACACCGGCGGCCGGTGAGGTGACGTGGTCCGTCACCGGCCCTGCATTGGCTTGGTCGGTGGGATTGACCGTGATTCTGATTCCACTGCACGCTCTCGTTTCTTCTAGGCGGCGATGATGTCTCTTGCACTGGAGGACAGGAAGGCAGTCGCACCACGTCGGGGCGCACATCGAGCACGCCGAGACTTCTCGGAGAGCTCGCCTCGGCGGCTCATTCCGCATACGTGGGTGCTCACCGCGCGAATACTTCGTCGGTGGAGCCGCGATCGTGCAACCGTGGTCGAATCGCTGATCGTTCCGGTGGCGTTTCTGGTCACACTGAACATCGTTCTCGGGGATGGTATTTCGCAGGTAACCGGACACAGCGCCCTCTACAACAGTGTGCCCCTGGTCGCGATGGTCGGGGCAATGTCTGGCGCGATGGTCGGTGGTATCGGCCTGATGCGTGAGCGCACAGACGGCTTGCTGTCCCGATTGTGGGTGGTGCCCGTGCACCGGGCGGCGGGTCTGCTGTCGCGACTGGTGGCCGACGCCGTCCGGATTGTGGTCACCACTGTGGTCATCTTGTGCGCCGGCCTGGTTCTGGGTTTCCGCTTCCGGCAGGGGATCCTGGAATCGGTGGCATGGCTGTTCATCCCGACCGCCTTCGCGGTGGCGTTCTCGATGGCCGTCATCACCCTCGCCTTGTACACGGCGAAAACGATCGTGCTGGAGGCCACCGAGATCATCTGGGGACTGCTGATGTTCTTCAGCACCGGCTTCGTGCCACTCGATCAGTTCCCGCGGTGGATTCAACCGGTTGTCGAACATCAGCCGGTGAGCTATGCAATCGAGACGATGCGCGGATTGTCGCTCGGTGGCCCGGTGTTGTCGCCGATGGTTGGGATGCTGCTCTGGTCGGCAGGCATCGCCGCGGCCTTTGCGGTGCCGATGGCAATCGGGTACCGACGGGCCAGCATGCGCGGCTGAGGGGGCATGAAATGTTTTCATCGTCGGTCATCCGGAAGCTGGCGCGCAGTGAGGAAATGTTCGCCGAGACACACAATTTCGTGGGTCTGGGCGCACACGTGACGGGTTCCGTCGATGTCGACGCGCTGTCGGCAGCCTTCGACGCGCTGCTCGAGGCGCACCCGGTTCTCGCAGGCCACCTCGAGCGAGCCCCCGACGGCCGGCATCAGATCGTCGTCGACGACCTACTTCACCCGGGAATCGTCGTGGTGGAGCTCGACGATCCGGCTGCCGAAAGCCCCCCGCTACACCTCGATCAGGGCGAGTCGCTGGTCCAGCTCCGGTTGACGCTTCGTGACGGACACGCGGAGCCGACCCTTTACGTCCATCACAGCCTCGCCGACGGACACCACGAGTTCAGTCTCATCGAGGAGGTCTTCTCGCGGTATACGAATCTCGTCTGCGGCGGCAGCATCGGCCCGGTCAGCGTTTCGCCTGCCCCTGCGCCGTTAGAGGTTGTCCTCGCTGATCGGGGGATACAGAAACAGAATCGGTCGGGACTCGAGCGGTTCATGCCTGCGATGTTCGCCTACGATCTACCACCGTCCCGGCGGGCGGCGACCGGTGTCAAAGCTGCTTCGCCCGTGCGTGTTCCGATGGCGTGGTGTCGCCTCGACGAGCATGAGACGCGTGACGTCGTCGCGTTCTGTCGTGCGCACCGGCTCGGCTTGAACGCCATGCTCTCCGCGGCTGTTCTGTTGGCGGAGTGGCGACTCCGAGGTACGCCGCACATCCCAGTGCCCTATATCTACCCAGTCGATCTGCGCTACTTCCTCTCACCGCCGGTGTCCGCGACCGCATGCACGAACCCCGTGGGAGTGGCCACCTATCTCGCGGAGATCGACCACCACACCACTATCGCGGGACTGGCCTACGACATCGCAGAGGCTTTCCGGAAGGACCTGGCCGACGGCGTGATCCAGCAGTCTCTGCTGCATTTCAGCCCCGAGTACGTCGGGAATCCACCCGGCCTACCCGATGTCGTCATGCTCACCGACAATGGTGTGGTTCCTCCGGTGCGCACCCCGCCCGATGTGGAAATGACCGCGTGTCACGGCGAGTTGTTCTTCGCCGTCAACGCCGGCATCGACATGTACACCAGCAAGATATTCGCCGGGCAAATGTGGATCGAGCACCACTCCCATGCACCGGTGCCGGAAGAGCCCCTCGACGCGATACGTTCGCTGCTTTGTGCTGCCGCCGAGTCGCATGCCAAGACCGGTGCCAACTAATGGTTCCCGAATGCGTAGCGATGGTATTGCAGCGCTTTGCGTGCAGGGGGAACCATGCGAGTCAAACGTCTCGCCAACCGGAATCCTGCAGGTGCCCGGCTGAATGTGTTCGCGTCGAAAAAGGTAACCGCGATCAGCAATCGAACCCCGGGAACTCGATAAAGGATGTCCTCAGGACTGTTGACCGCCCAGTGAAGCGTCGCCCCGGACCGCCGCACCAAGGTATGCGTCTTCTGCGACCTGATTGCAAGCGAATTATAGAAGTCGATCTGCAATTCGCCCGAGGGGAAGCGGTCGACGACGCGTCGCAGCAGTGCGACACCGTCGGTCTCCGTCAGATACATGCTGATGCCTTCGGCGAGCATCAGCACAGGGCGGTCCGCGGGAATCTGCTCGAGCCAGGATGGATCCGTCGCGGAAGTGGCCACCAGGTGGTACCGCGGGCGCGTCGGATAGACCTTCTCGCGCAAGGCGATGACGGCCGGATAGTCGACGTCGTACCACTCCACCCCTGGTCCGGGGTCAAGCCGAAACACCCGGCTGTCCAACCCGCAGCCGAGATGCACCACGGCACAGTGCTCGTGCACGGCCAGGAATTGGCGTGCCCAGATGTCGTACTGGGCGGTGCGAACGGTGACCAGCGGTGCCCATCTGCCGGGTATCGCGACCGCGCGCCAGTCGCAATCGAGACGATCGACCGCTTCGACCGCGTACCGGTCGCCAAGCACGGGGCGGTCGAAACCAGCATCCAGCGCCTTGAGATACAGGGTCGCCAGCATGGTCTGCGCAGCGCCACTGAGGTCGACGGAAACCTTGTCGGTCACACGTCTGAGGTTAGTCCGCGAGAAGCGCCTTGCGACGAAAACTCGTCGCAAGAAAGCCGTTTGAAGGAAATCTCGATAGAGGGGGTGCAGCAGTGACTGACGTGGCAAGCGACCAGCGCGGCGACCGGCGGCCGCGGGTCCTGCTCCTGTACTACACGTACACGGGGCAGGCGCTCAGGGTGCTCGAAGCCGCGGGAGATGTCTTCCGCGAACGAGGTTGTGAAGTGGATAAGGCCCAGATCGAGTTCACCGATCCGCGGTATTCCGAGCGGTTCTCGCGCTTTCCGATGCGACATGTGTGGCGAGACCTTCTCAGTGTCTTGCCGGCTCAGACGCGCCGTGCCAGCGGAGAAATCCGAACTCCGGACGAGGTGCGAAACGCGGACTATGACCTGATCTGCATCGGCTCGCCGACCTGGTGGCGGACCACGAACATGCCTATGCGCTCGTTTCTGGTGTCGGATGAAGCGCGAAAGCTCCTCGGCGGCAGAACCTTCGCCGTGTTCGTCGTCTGCCGTCGATATTGGCGCGAGAACTTCACTACGGTGCGCAAGCTGGGGGAGAAGCGAGGAGGCCGGTATGTGGGTGGAGTCCATTTCGAGTATCCCGGCGGACAGGTCCGCTCCCTACTCTCGCTCAGCAGCTACCTCGGGTCGGGAGAGTATCGCGACCGATACCTGGGTTTGCGCATTCCGAGTACCAACATCCAGCAGGAGCAGTTGGCGCGGACCCGGCAGTTCGCGTCGGTGCTTACCGATGGGTTACTCGCCGAGGGCGCGAACGTTCGCTAGGAAGCAGGTTTCTGCTATGCCGTATTCGTTCGACGTGTTGACCGAATCCACCGCCAGTGTGGAACAAGTCCATTCGGCGTTCGGTGAGGCGGACTACTGGATGGCCCGTCTCGCGGCCTTCGATGCTGGTACCACGCTGGCATCGTTGATTGTCGATGCGGACGACTCAGTGACCGTGACCACCACACAGGACTTGCGCCACGACCGCCTGCCCGGATTGATCGCCAAGTTCTATCCCGGCGATCTGAAAATCCTGCGCAAGGAGACGTGGAGTCCCCTCGGCGACCGTCGGGTACACGGGCACATCAGCATCGCGGTGCGTGGGGCGCCTGCATCGGGACTTGGCAAGGCCTTGCTAGCGCCGGCGGGGAGCGGCTCGTCGCTGAAGTTCACCGCGACAGTGGAGTTCAAACTCCCGTTGGTCGGCGGCAAGATCGAGACCTACATCGGTGGTCAATTGGCCGAGCAGATCCCTGCAATTCAACGTTTCACCACAACATGGATCACCGAGCATGACTGCGACTGACTCGCCGGCCGCAGCAGAGGCGCTGGCCCGCCTCGACATGCCGCTGCTCGACGCGATGATGACTCAGCGAGCGGTGCGGCGTGTCCTCCCGGACCCCGTCGACGATGCGGTTGTGTTGAAGTGCATCGAACTTGCGCTGCGAGCACCGACCGGGGCGAACGGGCAGAACTGGGAATTCATCGTCGTAAAGGACCGCCGTGTCAAGGAGAAGCTCGCCAGGCGCTACCGCCTGGCCTGGAAGATCTACTACGGCGCGGTAATCCGGCGCGTCGCTGCCCGCGACGAGTCGATGGCCAGGACGGCGCGCGCAGTGCAATGGCAGGTCGACCACTTCACCGAGATCCCGGTCCTCGTAGTGGCATGTCTGCGCCTTGGCGTTCGCGAGGGGCGGCTGCCGTACCTGCCCATGCCCCACGCGGCCGCATCCGGATACTTCGGATCGATCTACCCCAGCGTGCAGAACCTGTTGCTTGCCGCCCGCGCGATGGGTCTGGGTGCTTGCCTCATCACCCTGCCGCTGTGGAGCGTGGCTTCGGCGCGTAGAACTCTCAGACTGCCACTGGACGTGACCCCCTGTTGCATCGTGCCACTCGGTTGGCCGCGCGGACGCTACGGGCCGACCACCCGAAAGCCGGTCGACCAGGTGACCCACCTCAATGCCTACGGGAACCGGACATGGCTCGAAACCTGATGTCTAGCATGCCCATTCGGCAAATCCGGGGGAAGCACCTAGGCGTGGTTTCGTTACGGGCGTCAAACCCTTGTCCTTCAACACCATCCAACGAAATGGCGAATAGCTTGGACGATTGGAGTCAAGATCATAAGACGCCTGTACGATTTGCCAGAATTGCAACAGCATGTTCAATTAGAGCTTGCATTCGCAAACCTAGTGTGTTCGCCAGTGCCGGGAGATAAGCCGTAATAACAGCGTATTACACCAATCAAGGAGGTTGCTGAGAGAACCAAACGCCAACACTCACCAAAATAATCGGAAATTTAGCCAATACTCGGATTTTCCTCGGTAGGTTCGAGGCAACCACAACGACACAACGACACAACGATTTGTACAGGGGGGCCGTCATGTTTGCAGCTGTCCGTCCATGCGTTACGGCTGGAGCGGCACTCGTAGGAGCCGGCGTCATCGCTGTCGCTCCGATCGCGCCGCCGCCACCCGATGTTTACATTGCCAACCCGGAGGCGCAGCTGGCCGCCAATCCGGTCAACGGGCTGTTCGCAGCGATCGTCAACATCCCGGCGTACGAGATCGCGGCCATGCAGGCAATGGCGGATGCTCTCAACGAAAATGGCCCGCTGCAGTGCTACCCAGACTGTCCACCCAACAACTACTTGGGTTGGGAGGAAGGGTTTGACGAGCACTTCACGAACGCGTTCGTGTTGGCACTTTTGCCGTTCCCGGGACTGGCGGGACCGCTCGCTGCGCAGTTCAACCAGGTGCTGCTCAACGAGCTGCCTACGAATCCCGAGGCCTGCACGACTATTCCGGCCCCCTGCCCTGACCCGGCAACATTGTTCATGAGCTGGTGGACCATACCTCCATGGGAGCTGCTTGCGTCGGGGATGCTGGATCCGGTCGCGGCCATAAATGCATTCATCGCAAGCCTGAGCGAGCCGTCCGAGATCCAGCCGATGCCCTCGCTGCAGGAGGTCGTCACAGCCATTCAAGAGCTCGCCCAGGGGATCCGCGTTTTCCTGACGATGCCGATCTTCAACGACCCGGCCAACTTCGTCCGAATGATGCCCGAATTCGTTGAGTTCTTCAGAAACCTCTTCACGGGATATGCCACTGCGCCTCCGCCAACGTTCATCCCTTCGTTTACGCCGAATCCCATGCAGACGTTCACCATTGAAGCGGCTCCCGTCGCGCCGGCACCCGCTGTGACGAGCAACGAGGTGGCGGCCGCGAACGTCCAGCCGGACAGCGTGCCCGGCCCCAGCACCGCCACCCAGGCACCTCCGCCCCCGGCTCCGGTGGTCGAAACGGTGTCAGAGACCGTGACGCAGCTGCTGACCCCTGCCCCCGTCCAAGAGATCACTACCTCGAGCGCCGCTACTCCGGACCCCGAGCCGACGAACACGATTTCGGCCGACGAGATGGATGGCGGCAACAAGGTGGAGCCAGGCCAGGTCGGTGGAAACGACACCCCATCCGGTGGCGGACTCAGTGACACAGTGAATTCCGTGACCGACCAGATCAACGACACCATCTCGAACGTCACCGGTGGCTTGACGGGCGGCATTGGCGGCGAGACCGGCGACGCCGAATAAGTCGCGGAATCGCCAGATGACCATGCAGGAGTTCGACGTAGTCATCGTCGGAGCGGGATTCGGTGGAATCGGCGCGGCGATCCAACTCAATAGGCTGGGCTATGACAACATCGTGATCCTCGAGCGCGAGGATGACCTCGGTGGAACGTGGCACGTGAACCGTTACCCGGGCCTTGCTGTCGATGTCCCGTCCACAACGTATTCCTATTGGTTCGAGCCGAATCCACATTGGTCACGGCTGTATGCGCCGGGCGCGGAATTGAAGCGCTATGCCGAGCACGTGGCGGACAAGTACGACGTGCGTCAGTACATGCGGTTCAACACGACCGTCGAAGGCGCCAGGTGGGATGACGACGTCCAGGTCTGGCGGGTCGCGCTCGCCGGCGGTGAAACGCTGAGCGCACAGTTCCTGATCACCGCGACCGGCTTCCTTTGCCAACCATGCACCCCGGACATTCCCGGTATCGACACGTTCAACGGGCGAATCATCCACTCCGCCAAGTGGGATGACAGCTACTCGTTCAATGGACGCCGGGCTGCCGTCATCGGAACCGGATCCACCGCCGTGCAGCTCATACCCGAGCTGGCCAAGGAAGCTTCAGAACTGACCGTCTATCAGCGCACTCCGATTTGGGTGCTACCCAAGTTCGATATCGGGTTCTCCCCGGCGGTACAACGGCTTTTCGCCCGGGTACCTCTTGCCCAGCGCACCCTGCGGTGGTTCACCGACACCGGCATGGAGTTCATGATGGTGATCGCGATGTGGAAATACCGCTATTTCAAGCAAGTCAACAAGGCAGCGTCAGCCTTGGCCAAATTCCATCGGTTCCTATCGATCCGCGACAAGGATTTGCGGCGCAAGCTGAACCCCGATTACGACTACGGGTGCAAGCGGCCGACCTTGTCCAATTCGTACTACCGCACATTCACCAAACGGCACGTGCATCTGGATACCAGTGGTATCGCGCGGATCGAGCCCGACGGCGTCGTCGCCCGCGATGGCACCAAACGGTTCATCGACACCTTGGTCCTCGCGACCGGGTTCGACGTATGGGACGCCAACCTGCCAGCGATCGAGGTGATCGGGCGGGAAGGACGTAATCTCGGAAAATGGTGGCGGGAGAACAGGTTCCAGGCGTACGAGGGCGTCGCGGTGCCCTACTTCCCGAATTTCTTGACGCTGGCCAGCCCGTACGCGTGGGTCGGCCTGTCGTGGTTCAACACGGTGGAATACCAGAGGCGGCACATGGACCGGCTGTTCCGCGAGCTACAGCGGCGCGGTGGTCACACCTTCGAGGTCACCGAAAAGGCCAATGCTCGCTTCCTCGATCAAATGACCGAGCTGCTCGGCGATTCGGTGTTCCACCTCGGCAACTGCGCGACCTCACGGTCGTATTGGTTCAACCACAGCGGGGAGGCGCCACTGTTCCGACCGACCTCGGTGCATAGCGCGGTTAAGGAACAGGCGCGTTTTCCATTGGCGGACTACGCGATTGCCTGAGGAGTTTCGCCGCATTGAAACGTGTCGGGCTCCTACGCCACAACAATGAAAGTGAGCCGTTGTGTATGCAGCTGTGCGTCCGCACGTCTTGGCCGGCGCCGCATTGGTAGGGGCCAGCGTCCTAGCCGTCACGCCGATCGCGCCACCATCCGATATCCGCATCGCCAACCCGGCTACGCGTCTGACTGCTGCCAGTCAATTGCCCGGGCCGATCGCTGCCATCGCTAATGTTCCTTTCCACGAGCTTGCGGCCCTCCAAGCTCTCGCGGATGCTCTTCAGGAGAACGGGCCACTAGCGTGTTTTCCGTCTTGTCCGCCTAACAACTTCTTAGGTTGGGAGCCAGGATTTGACGAAGCTTTTATGGAGGCCGTGGTGGAGGCGCTGCTGCCGTTCCCACTGATCGCCCAGCCCATCGCAGACAACTTGAACGCGATTCTGCTTGCCGAGCTACCTGTTAATCCAGAAGGCTGCGCGGGGGTTCCCGCGCCCTGCCCCGACCCGGGTGCGCTGTTTCGCACCTGGTTTACCGTGCCGCTCTCGCAGCTAGTTGCCACCGGGAGGGTCGATCCACTCGCGCCCATCCAAGGTCTCATCGCAACTTTGACCACACCGTCTACGATTCAGCTCCCCGACATCCAGGGCGTCCTCACAACCGCGGTGGATCTCTCTGCGGGGCTTGCCGTCTTCCTGCTGCCGTCGCCTGATTTCATCGCAAGTCTGTTCTTACCGTCTACGTACATCCAGACGGTCAGCACAGCCGTCAAGGTCATCTCCGCGGTGGCTACCGTTACCCTGGCGCGGCTTATCCCTGGCGACTTCTCGCAACCATTTTTCTCTCCGGTTTCGCCAACGTCGATCCCTTCGCTTTCACCCAGCCCCGCACAGACGTTGACCATCAGCGCGGACCAGAACAACGAGGTCCCGGGCGTCACTGAAGACGCCGCTGACGAACTCGGCGACGAACTTGCTGACGTACCCACCCGGAACTCGCCGGATGCCGAGGATGGCGCTGACGACCTGGCTGGCGTCCAAGCCGGTGGTGAAGCCGAGATTTTCGCTGACGCCGGCCAAGGGCCGGATACCCCGCGCACAGCGGTCGAGGAGGAGCCGACGACCACCACGTCGACCGACGTGATGAGTTACGGCAACAAGGTCAAGCCGGGCCAGGTCGGAGGAGATGACACCGCGTCCGGTGACGGGCTGGCTGGCACAGTGAAGTCAGTGACTGACCGGATAACTTCCAGTATCTCGAATGTCACCGGTCGCTTCACGGGCGGTGATACCGAGACTGGCGACGCCGGCACCGACGGCAGCGAAATTGGGGACGCCGCCGCTGACCGATCAACCGACTAGGCCACGGCCTGGGGCGACATGCGCAGAATCGCGAACGAGTGCCCTTGCAGCTGCGTGTTCTCGCCGTCTGTGACGGGATTGCCCCATGCCAGCACCACCTCGCCGGTCACAGGAACATCTACGGCTTCGGCGCCCAGATTGCATGCGATGGCCAGCGAACCGCGGTGCATCACGACCCACCGTTGGTCTTCGTCGAAATCGACGCGCAGATGACCCAACCAGGGGTCGGCCATGTCAGGTTCGGTGTGCCGCAGCGCAATCAGATGTTGATAGATGCGACGCAGCCGACCGTGCTCGCCCTCGTCGACCTCGGCCCAAGTCAGCTTGGACCGCTCGAAGGTCGCCGGGTCCTGAGGGTCAGGGATTTCGTCGGCATCCCACCCGTGCTCGGCGAACTCTCGCTTGCGGCCCTCGGCGGTCGCCCTGGCCAACTCGGGCTCCGGGTGGCTGCTGAAGAACTGAAACGGCGACGACGATCCCCACTCTTCGCCCATGAAAAGCATTGCCGTATAGGGAGACCCGAGGGCCAGTGCCGCCTTCACGGCAAGCTGACCGAAAGTCAGATTCTGCGACGGCCGATCACCGACCGCGCGGTTGCCGACCTGATCGTGTGTCAAGGTGTACGCGAGCAGCCGCGTCGCCGGGATCATCGACGTGTCCAGCGGGCGCCCATGGCGGCGGTGCCGAAACGACGAGTAGCTGCCCGCATGGAAGTAGCCGTTCTTCAAGGTCTGCGCCAGCGTCTCCAGTGAGCCGAAATCGGCGTAGTAGCCTTGCCGTTCACCCGAGACCGCGGCGTGGATGGCGTGGTGGATATCGTCGTCCCACTGGGCGGTCATCCCGTATCCGCCGTGATCTCGCGGTGTGATCAGCCGCGGATCGTTGCGGTCACTCTCAGCGATCAGCGATAGCGGATGGCCCAATTCCTCTGCCAGCGCATCGGTTTCAGCGGACAACTCCTCGAGAATGTGAATCGCCGTGGTGTCGACCAGTGCGTGCACCGCGTCGAGCCGCAGGCCGTCGGCGTGGAAGTCGCGCATCCAGCGCAGCGCACAGTCGATGATGTAGCGGCGCACCTCGTCGGCGTCCGCGTCGGCGATGTTGATCGATTCGCCCCACGGGTTGCTTCCCGACGACAAATACGGGCCGTACCGCGGCAGGTAATTTCCCGACGGGCCAAGGTGATTGAACACCGCGTCGATCAGCACACCAAGGCCCCGCCGATGGCACGCGTCGACAAGGCGGACCAGGCCGTCGGGCCCTCCGTAGGGTTCGTGCACCGCGTACCACAGCACGCCGTCGTAACCCCAGCCATGTGTGCCGCCGAAGGCGTTGACCGGCATCAACTCGACGAAGTCCACGCCCAGATCGACCAGGTAGTCCAGCTTCTCGATAGCGGAGTCGAATGTGCCGCCGCGTGTGAACGTTCCGACGTGCAGTTCGTAGATCGCCTTGCCTTCGATCGACCGACCGGGCCAGTCGCCGTCGGACCATGCGTCAGGGGC
>NZ_DASSCY010000294.1:0-40049 GCF_035697385.1 Mycobacterium sp.
TGCCCGCCGGGCTGCGCTCGATCACCGGCCGGAAGACGATTGCCTTGGGGAGTTTGTACCGCGCGATCGAATCCGCGGCGTGGTTGATGAGCTCCTGGGCGTCGGCGCTGGCGCCTTCGGCGAGGGCGACGATCGCAACGACCTCCTGCCCCCACTTCTCGCTGGGCCTGCCAGAGACGACCACGTCGGCCACCGCCGGATGCGACGCGATGGCCGTCTCGACCTCCTCGACGAAGATCTTCTCGCCTCCGGAGTTGATGGTGACCGAGTCACGGCCCAGCAGTTCGATCGAACCGTCGGCGAGGTGTCGCGCGCGATCGCCCGGCACCGAGTACCGCACACCGTCGATCACTGGGAAGGTGGCCGCGGTCTTGGCCGCGTCGCCCTTGTAACCCAGTGGCACATAGCCTCTTTGCGCGAGCCAGCCCATGCCGTCGTGGCCCGGTTCCAGGATCGCGCTGAGATCCTCGGACGCAACGAATGTGTCCGGGCCGGCGTTGAAATTGCCGGTCGCCACCGCGCCTGAGGCCGACATATGGGTCATCTGCGCGCCGGTCTCCGAGGAGCCGACGCCGTCGACGACGATCAGGCCGGGTTTGACGTCGATGAGGCGCTGTTTGGCCGTCGGGGTGAGCAGCGCCCCGCCGTTGGCCACCACCGCCAGCGACGATAGGTCGGCCGTACCACGTTCGATGGCTGCGGCCAATGGTCGCGCCATCGCGTCGCCGACGACCGTCACCGCCATCACCTTCTCGCGCTCGATCGTGGCGACCACCTCATCGGAGTCGAACCGGTCCGTGACCGCGGAGAAGACCACCGACTGGCCGGTGGTCATCGCGGTGAAGACCGCCCACTGCGCGGCGCCGTGCATCAGCGGGGGCAGGATCATGAGCCTGGATTCCGGCGCGTCCGCAACGCGTTTGGCGATGTCCTCGTAGGACTTGGCAAGCTCGCCGGTGTAGAGGCTGCGGCCGCCGAACGACGTCATGAAGATGTCGTGCTGGCGCCACAGCACGCCCTTCGGCATGCCCGTCGTGCCGCCGGTGTAAAGCACGTAGAGGTCGTCGGGTGACGGCTCTTCGGGCGGCAGTACGGCATCGCCCGACCTGACGATCGACTCGTAGTCCACGGCGCCGTGCACAAGGTCGTTGCCTGAGTCGTCAGCGATCTGGATGAGCACGCGAAGCCGCGGCAGCTGGGGAAGCACATCGGCGACTCGCGGCGCGAACGACGCGTGGTAGATCAGTGCGGTGGCGCCGGAGTCGGCGAGCAGGTAGTGCAATTCGTTCTTGACGTAGCGGTAGTTGACGTTGAACGGCGCGACCCGGGACCGCCACGCCCCGAGCATCGCCTCGACGTACTCGGGCCCGTTGTAGGCGTAGATGCCCAGCAGGTCCTGCCCGACTTCGTGACCGGCAAGCGTCGAGCGCTCGGTCTTGGCGCCCAGTCCCCGCGAATGGAGGTAGGCCGCGAGTCGGTTGGCCCGCTCGACGACCTGGGCGTAGGTATAGCGGCGGCGGCCTTGGATGATGAATTCCCGGTCACCGATAACTGCGCTGACGGTGTCGGCGGCGGCCGGGACGGTGAATTGTGTCGCGGAGTCGGACTCCGCGGACGTGAGGAGCGAATCGGACATCGTGCCTCTCAGGGCTGGTGGGGGAGCAGTTTTATCATCAGACCGCTGGCCTCGGATAGTACGTTGCCGTCCGAGTCACTCATTGTCGCCCTGACGAATGCTTTCCGTCCGTCGATGGAGTCAATCCAGGCCTTGGAGACCAAGGGTTCGTCGGTGGGTGTGATCTTGCGATAGTCGACGTGCAGATAGGCGGTCCTGCTGTCGGGGCGGCCGGCGGCGGAAACGACCATCCCGAAGTGCCAGTCGTAGAACAGCGGTATCACGCCGCCGTGGACTGCGCCGTTGCCGCCGACATGAAAACGGGTGAAGTGTCCCTGCATCGTGACGCCGTCGGGTCCGGATTCCGCAACCTGCCAAGGCGGCATCAGAGGATGGCCCAGTCCGGGTAGGTGTCGAGCACGCCCAGCAGGTGCGACACCGGCCGGCGCCCTGTGCAGTTCCAGGCGCGCACAGACGTCTTCGATGAGTTCGGCCGTGTCGTTCCAGAGCGATCTGTCGGGGCTCGTGGACACCGCGATGTCCTGCAGACGCCGCATGGCCGTCATGAATCGGGCCATTTCCGGCGGTGCGTCAACCGGTTTCACCCTTGCGAATTCACGGATCTCGTTGTCGGTGTCGGTCACGACTGCTTCCACACGTCGAGGAGGTCATCGGTGGTCGTGATGGTTGAAAGCAGCGACAGCGTGTTGTCGATGATCGCGGTGGCATAGTCGGCAGGGATGCCGGCAACGGCGTCTCGGGGCACGACGACGCGGTATGCTGCGTTCACTGCGTCCATGACGAGATTGGTTATCGCGACGTTGACCGAGACGCCGACGGCGACGATGGTCGTTATTTCGAGATTGCGCAGCACGGCGTCGAGGTCGGTTCCGCCCATCGGTCCGATGCCATGCCACCGACGAAGAACGAGATCGCTTGGCTCCGGGCCGAGTTCGGGCAGCAGCTCGGCGCCCGGCGTGCCCGGTGTGATCGCGACGTTGTCGCCGATCGCGAAGATCTTGGCGTTGTGATTGGCGCCGAGACCATCGGGCCGCCGTTGCACGAGGCAGTGGACGACCTTCACACCGGTTTCACGGGCGGCTGGCAGGAGCCGTTCGATGTTGGGCAGCGCTTCACGGCGCGCTTCGTCTGCGAGCACAGCTAACCCAGCGTCGGGACCCATCACTGCGCCCTGGCACTCCTGGGTGACGATCGCGGTGTGCGCCGGTGAGACCAGTTCGGCAAGGTCTGGCTTCACGCGGACGCGACCTCGTCATTCTGGGGGACACCGGTGGGAGGAACTTCGTAAAACTGCGTCGCCCACTTCCTCATGGCCATATAGGGTTTCGCGTCGATCTTCGCCAGCGGCGGGCGCTCGATGTACTCCTGGTAGCGCCAGATGTCGAGGTCCTCCCAGACGGTGCCGAGGAATTGCCGTTCGACTCGCTCGCGCACCGCGTCCGGTGGCACGTCGGAGGTGTCCCCGGGCAGGCGGGGCCACCAGATCGAATAGAACATGTTGGAGGATTCGTCGTCGACGGGGGTGCAGGCGAAGATCAGGCGATGGTTCGACGAGCCTTCGAACGCACTGATGGCGAATCCGAGTCCGGAGAAATGGCTGTGGATGTACAACGCCATCTTGTTCGGATCATCGCTGCGGGCGTCGGGCCAACCGGTGAGGAATCTCCATTCCTCGTCGACCACTTCCCAATTAAGACACACCGGAGTCACCGTCGCGCCGTGTACATAGTGAAAGTGGGAGCTGTCCGGTCCGTTCTCGGCGACGATCTGTGGATGCACCGGCTCGTTCTCCGTGCGCCGCGAGAACTCGGGATAGGGCCGGTAGTAGGCGTCGGGGTCGGTCGGGAACTGCGGAAACTTGTGAAAGAGGTCAGGCAGTTCCCACTGCGGCTCCTTGCCCTCGGGCTGATGCCACATGAACACGCAGCCGTACTGCTCGCGCACGGGGAACACCCGCAAGCGCAGCGCTCGGTTCGGCCGGTCCGGCTGGTAGGGGATGTACCGGTTGGTGCCGTCGGGTCCCCACCGCCAGCCGTGGAACGGGCATTCGACACAGTCGCCGACGACCTTGCCGCCGTGGCCGATGTGGGCGCCGAGGTGACGGCAGTGGCCGGACAGCACGTGCAGTTCGCCCGCTTCGTCGCGGTAGGCGACCAGGTCCTCGCCGAAGTACCGCAGCGGACGAACCTCGCTGGCGCCGAACTCAGCCGACCAGCCGATCATGAACCAGCCGGTGACCTTCCAGGTGAACGGGACTTTCACCTCGGCGCCTCCTGAGTTGATGGATACTAAATCGATTACAGTATAGATTTCCGCAAAGGGCAAGATCAGGGCACCCGCCGTGCGTAACGCTATGGCGCGAATTCGGCCGATTTCCCGCCATGGCGTTACAGCCGGTGCGAAAGAGGCTGTCAGTCAACAAATTTGAATTCGACCACTGATGAACTCTTGATTTTCTGTCAACCTACGGTAGCGTAGGTTACGCAGCCGTAGGTGCAGGACTGAAAGTCGGGAGGAGTCTCGATGACGACCATGCAAGTCGATTTACTCACTGAGCTGGAACCCGTGGTGGAAGACAACCTCAACCGCCACCTCGCGAAGGCGAAGCCCTGGAATCCGCACGACTACGTTCCGTGGAGCCGTGGGCGTGACTTCGCGTTGTTAGGTGGTGAGGACTGGGCTCCGGAGGATTCCCAGCTCGACGAGGTTTCCAAAGCGGCGATGATCGTGAACCTTCTAACCGAGGACAACCTGCCGTCATACCATCGCGAAATCGCTCTGCGGTTCGGACCTGACGGCGCCTGGGGGCAGTGGGTCGGCCAGTGGACGGCCGAAGAGGGTCGGCACAGTATTGCGATACGCGACTATCTCATCGTCACCCGCGGCGTCGATCCCGTAGCCCTCGAGCAGGGCCGCATGGTGCACACGGCGGCCGGCTACGACTCGGGCGACAAATCACTTCTAGAGGCGTTGGCATACGTGTCCTTCCAGGAACTGGCGACGCGGATCAGCCACCGCAACACCGGCCGGGCATCCGGATGTCCTGTCGCCGAACAACTCCTCACCCGAGTGGCAACCGACGAGAACCTGCACATGGTCTTCTACCGGAACCTGGTGGACGCCGCGCTTGACATCGCCCCGAATGAAACCATGCAGGCGATTGCTCGCGAGGTAATCAACTTCCAGATGCCCGGAAGCACCATGCCAGGCTTCGCGGAAAAAGCTCTGACGATCGCCAAGGCCGGGATCTATGACCTACGTTCGCATTTGGATGATGTCGTGCGCCCGGTGTTGCGGTTCTGGAGAGTGTTCGAGCGTGACGATCTCGACGGTGAAGGAGAGCGCGCGCGCAATGAGCTGGCGGGCTTTCTCGATCTGGTGGAGGCCAAGGCCGCCCACTATGAGCAACGTCGTCAGGAACGACTGGCGAGCGCAGGCGCTCCGTCCGGTCGCTGACCCCTCGCTGCGCCTCTCGCTCAAATCACCCCGCGGCCCGGTTTCTGTACTGTAATAGTTACAGTAATCGCCGTAGCAGGGAACGTGAGGTGCCGCATGCCCGGTTCTGCCCGGTTCGACGCGATCGTCATCGGTGCCGGCTTCTCCGGGCTGTATGCCTTGCACCGACTGCGCGAACTCGGCGTGCGGACCCGGATCCTCGAGATGGCCGAAAATGTCGGCGGGACATGGCTGTACAACCGCTATCCGGGCGCACGGTGTGACATCGAAAGCGTCGAGTATTCCTACAGCTTCTCCGACGAGATCCAGCAGGAGTGGGTGTGGACCGAGACGATGCCGACGCAGCCTGAGATCGAGGCCTATCTCAACTTCGTCGCCGACCGGCTTGATCTGCGCCGCGATATTCAGTTCGGCACGAAGGTCGTCGCCATGACCTTCGACGACGAAGCCGCGATGTGGGAGGTGCGGACCGAGGCGGGGGAGCTTTTCGTTGCGCCGTTTGTGGTCGCGGCGTCCGGCATCTTGTCTGTGCCGCTGGAACCCGACATCGCCGGAATGGACACCTTCGCGGGAACCTCCTTGTACACCAGCCGCTGGCCGGTCGACGGCTACGAGCTGGCCGGCAAGCGCGTCGGCGTCATCGGCACGGGTTCGACTGGCGTGCAACTAATTCCGGTGGTGGCACGGCAGGCCCGACATCTGCATGTGTTCCAGCGTTCGCCGGCGTACACACTGCCGTGGCAGGTCCGTTCACTAGAGCCTGGCGAGCTCGACGAGATGAAGGCCCGCTACGGCGAGATCCGGGCCGCACAGCGACAGCACCCTGTCGGGGCCGCGCGGCTGAGCGCCTTCTCGGTGATGCTCGAGATGATTACGCGGCCGCCATTGAAAACGGCCTCTCGTGAAGAACAACGGCGCGCCGTTGAGGAGCACGGAGTGGTCGGCGCGCTCAGCTGGGGTGACGTGTTCTTCGACATCGAGGCCAACCAGATGGCCGCGAAGCTCTACGGCGAGGCGGTGGCGCGAATAGTTCGGGACCCGGAAACGGCCGCGGCACTGACGCCGAGTCATCCCTTCGGCTGCAAGCGGCCAATCATTGACCAGGGGTATTACGAGACGTTCAACCGTGACAACGTCACCCTGGTCGACCTGCGCAAGAGCCCGATCCGCGAGGTGACGCCGGCGGGCATCCACACCGAACAAGGTCTCTACGAACTGGATGTGATCGTCTACGCCACCGGGTTCGACGCGATGACCGGTGCGCTCACTCGCATCGACATCCGCGGTCGAGATGGCCTATCCCTTCGGGCGTTCTGGGGCAGCGCAGGGCCGTTGTCCTATCTTGGTTTGGCGGTGGCCGGGTTCCCCAACCTGTTCATCGTTCAGGCGCCGGGAAGCCCGTCGGCGGCAACCAATTTCGTTGCCGCGCTGGAGCAACACGTGGAGTGGATCGGCGATTGCGTCGCCTATCTGCGCTCCAACGGTTATCGCACCATCGAGGCGCTGCCCGAGGCGCAGCGCGAATGGATCGAACACACGACATCGCTGGTCGCGCCGACCGTGCTCGTGCATCCGACATGCAACTCCTGGTACAACGGCGGCAACGTCCCCGGCAAGAAGCGGATGTACATGGGTTACACGGCGGGCATACCTGAGTACCGGCGCCGCTGCGACGAAATCGCCGACGCCGGGTACACCGGATTCAAGCTCGCGTGATGAGACCGGCTGAACGCGCTTGGCGGATCGGCCGTGACTTCGCGGGCGTATTGCCGCGGGCACACGCGCCACTTCGGCAGTCGGGCGGCTGGAATCCTCTGTCGCCAAACGGTATTCGCCTGCTAGGTGAGTTACTGTTCGATGAGTTGGCTCTGACGGGTATGACGTTGACGGCTCCGCCGCCCAAACTCGAGCGTTCGGTCGCGTCATGCGGGGCAGCGGCGCACGAGTTGTCCGGGCTCGGCATGCGGGCTCATGCGGACCCAGAACCCTTGCGTGTGAAGACTGTTCGCCGGCGCAGGATCGGGCGGCTGGCATACGAACAGATGACATTCGAGCACCATCCCCACCTGCCGAGCTCACTGGTTGCTGAGGGTCTTGGTGGGCCGGCGACCGTGGCGGTGCACCTGTGTCGCCGCGGCGACGACCGCAGGCCCTGGCTGGTCTGGGTCCACGGGGCGGGACAGGGGCAACCGCTGGACCTTCTCTTCTCCCGCGCCAGACGCATCCAGGACGAGCTGGGGTTCAACATCGCGTTGCCCGTGCAGCCGGGCCATGGTGTGCGCAGCAACGCGTGGCCGCCCTATCCCAACATGGACCCGTTGAACAACGTCGCCGGCATGATTCGATCCGTTTCGGAGGTGCGGGCCGTGATTCGGTGGCTGGCGCCGCAAGCCACCGCCATTGCGGTGTCGGGAGTGTCCATGGGCAGTCCGGTCGCGTCGCTCGTATCGCATCTCGAGAAGGTGGACGCCGTGGCGGTGTACACGCCGATCTTCGGGCTGAATGCCATGATCGCGAATCACATTGGACGATGGGGCCCGTCGGTACAGGACATCAAGGAGCTGCTGCAGTCCGAAGTCGTGTCGTCGTTGAATTCTGCGGTTGACCATCTCAACGTCGAGCCGTCGCCACCACCGCATCGCCGCCTCATAGTGGGCGCGTGGCACGACCGAATGGCGATGCGCGAACCTGCTCTAGCGCTACAAGACCGGTGGGGTGGCGAACTCTACTGGCACGACGGAAGCCACGCCGGCCACCTCGTTTCCCGACGGGTGCAAGCGGTGACCGAAAGGTTCCTTGACGGGCTGAACGCGGAAGGCGGCCGCCGATAGTGCGGGTACGAAAAGTGACTCAGTGCGCGGCGGAGGACGTTCCGTAGTCGTCGACGATGCGTGCTCGGACGTTCGCCAGCTCCCGTCCGAGGTCGGACTGGTCGGGCAGCGCCGTCCACCAGAATGCGATGCCGAACACCGCTGTGCTGATGTCAGTGACGGCCCGGGCGATGTCGATACCGGAACGGACTGAACCGTCGCGGATCCCTTTTCGCAGGCCTTTCTCGACTTTCGCGGCGCCACTCTTCAACTGATCCCGCACGCGATGCCGTAAGGGCGATGTGGTCTTCACCGCCTCGAACGTCGCAACGAACATCGCCAGGAGCATTCCGCGGTCCTCGGCGTAGATCTCCTCAATCCGGTCGAAGTGGGCGAGCATCTGCTGCATGCCGCTGGTCTTCGGGTCAGGATCGGGGTTGAGATGCCTCACGTACTCGTGAAGGAAGGCCTCGAGGATGGCGTCCTTGCTGCCGAACCTGGCGTGGACCATCGCCCGGCTATAGCCGGCCCGTCGGCCGATCTCAGCAGCAGTCGTTGCCTCCCAGCCCTTCTCGACGATCAGCTCCGCGGCAGCCTGGAGCAACCGCCGGTTGGAGGTCTCGACGCGCTCGGGCTGCGTCAGCCCGCGGGCGGGGGAAGGCACCCTTGCATATTAGACGCTCGACAACTAACTTAGTTGCTCTGCGTCAAATTTCTTTGGGAGGTCAAGGTTGACTTCTGGTGGGATTGCCGGTTCGGCCGGCGGCACCACGGCGGCGGTTCCGTCCGGCATCGACGACGTGACCCCGCAGTGGCTGACAACCGTGCTGGGCGGCGCGACGGTCACCGACATGCGGGCCGAGCGGATCGCGCAGGACACCGGATTCTCTTCGCTGCTGTATCGGCTCCATCTCGTGGGCGACGCTGGCCTGCCGTCGACACTCATCGTCAAACTGCCCGCCGAGTCGGAGGCTCGCGGAGCGATGGACATGCTCGGCGGGTATCGACGCGAGGTCTCGTTCTATCGAAGCGTTGCGGGCAGGGCGCCGTTGAGCACGCCGGAGGTCTACGTCGCACGCATAGTCGAAGGCTCTGCCGACTTCATCCTGGTATTGGAGGACTTGCGCGATTGGGAAAACGCCGATCACTTGGCCGGCCTGTCGATGGATCGCGCTCGGTTGTGTATCGCAGAACTCGCCGGGTTGCACGGTTGGTCGGTGAATCCCGCGAATACGGCTGTGCTCGAGGAGTTTCCGCGTCTGGACACGCCGATGGCCCGCGACCTGTTCTTTCCGGCGTTCGGAGCCGGGTGGCAGGTCTACCTGGACAAGTCATCGGAGCCTGTTCCGACGAAGGTGGCCCGCTACGCCGACAAGTTCGCTGAGCACGCCCCCTTGGCCCTTGAGGCATTGACCGAACGTTCGATGCTGCTGCACGGCGATATCAGGGCCGACAACATGTTCTTCGACGGTGATCGGCTGAAGGTGGTCGATTTCCAGTTCACGGCGCAGGGCCCCGGGGCGGCTGACATCGGCTACTTGGTCAGCCAGGGCCTTCCGACGGAGGTGCGTCGCGGCCACGATGAGGAGTTGGTCCGCGAGTATCTGCAACACCTTGCGGCCCACGGTGTCTCCGACTATTCGTTCGACGAGGCGTGGCGGCAATATCGATTCGCCGTGGCGTACTTGATGCTGCTTCCAGTCATCATCCTGATCGGCTGGGATGCCCTGCCTGAACGTTCGCGCGCGTTGTGCCTGAAGCTCACCGAACGTGCCGTGGCCACCATCGACGACATCGACGCACTGGAGGTATTCGGATGACTCGCACCGCACGCGAAGTGGTCGAGCTGTACAACTTCGTAGTCTGGAATGAGCGAAACTTCGAGCTGGCTGATGAGTTGTTCGCCGACACGGTGATTCGCCACGACGTCGATGAGGTCACCACCCTGACCCACGACCAGGCGGTCCAGCGTGTCAAGGACTCGTGGGCGATGTTCGACAAATTGCGCTTCGACCTCAATCTCGTCGTCGCCGGCGACGACGGTGAGCATGTCGCGATCGTCTATCAGATGACCGGGACTACCCCCGACGGAAACGACATGCCCATCGGGAGCATCGAAGTGTTCCACGTCGTCGACGGCCGGATCACCGAGGTCTACAACTGCGGCTACAAGCAAGGGTTTTGGCAGTGACTGAATTGTCGGCGGGGCCGACGGAAACTGAACGCGTGCTCGACGAGCTGGGCTACTACCTGTTGGCCGGTGCCGGCGGCGAGGGTCCCGCGACGCTGATGGACGAGGCGCGTCGTGGCGAAGAGATGGGCTTCGGTACGGCGTTCATCTCCGAGCGCTGGAATGTCAAAGAAGCCTCGTCGCTCGTGGGCGCCGCGTGCGCGGTTACTAACCGTATGCAGATCGCCACGGCCGCAACGAATCACAACACCCGCCATCCGCTGATCACCGGATCGTGGGCGACGACCATGCATCGGCTCTCAGGTGGACGGTTCACGTTGGGAATCGGGCGGGGAGTGGCGGCGATGTACGCGGCGTTCGGAGTTCCCGCGGTGACCACCGCGCAGATGGAGGACTTCGCCCACGTCATGCGCCGACTCTGGCAAGGCGAGGTGATTTTCAATCACGACGGGCCCATCGGCAAGTATCAGGTGCTGTTCCTCGATCCCGATTTCAAGGAGGACATTCGGCTGGCCATCGTGGCGTTCGGCCCCAACACACTTTCTTTGGGCGGCCGGGCTTTCGATGACGTCGTCCTGCACACCTACTTCACGCCGGAGACCTTGCAGCGGTGCGTCAAGACGGTGAAGGACGCCGCCGAGAAGGCCGGCCGCGATCCCGACAGTGTGCGGGTGTGGTCGTGTTTCGCCACGGTGGGCGATCACCTACCGGAAGAGCTGCGGCTGAAGAAGACGGTCGCCCGGCTGGCAACATATCTGCAGGGCTATGGCGATCTTCTGGTCAGCACAAACGGCTGGGAACCTGCGGTGCTGCAACGATTTCGGGAGGATTCGGTCGTCACCTCAATCCCTGGCGGCATCGACCACAAGGCCTCGCCTGAGCAGATCGAGCACATCGCAACGCTGATACCTGATGAATGGCTGGAGCCGTCGGCCACCGGGTCGGCGCAACAGTGCGTCGACCGTATCCGCAAGGAATTCGGCTACGGTGCCGACGCGGTGATCATGCACGGCGCGACACCCGTTGAACTGGAGCCGATCGTCGACGCGTATCGCGGCGAGTAGAACACATGCTCGTCGGTTTGATGGACTCGGTGATGGCCGGAAGGCCGACCGCCGATGCATTTACACGCGCCAATTATCTTGCTGCCGTTGCCGGTCGGGTCGACTCGTATTGGGTGCCCGACCACATCAACGGGCAGACGCCTCGGCCGTTGTGGGATCCGAAGTACACCGCTGCGGCGCGGCTGCTGCAATCGCCCGACGCGGCGATGGAGGCGTGGACGCTGCTCGGAAGTCTCGCGGCCCGGCGGCGATTCAGTCGTGTCCGCCTCGGGATCGGGGTGACCGACACCGGCCGTCGCAACCCAGCCGTCACCGCGCAGGCGATCGCGACCCTGAATCTGCTCACCCGGGGCCGCGCGATACTGGGTATCGGTCCTGGCGAACGTGTCGGCAACGAGCCCTACGGTGTGGACTGGTCGAAGCCGGTGGCGCGCTTCGAGGAGGCGCTGGCCACTATTCGCGCGCTGTGGGCCTCGAAAGGTGAACTCGTCAACCGTGATTCACCGTTCTTCCCGTTGCGCAACGCCATCTTCGATCTGCCGCCCTACAAGGGCAAATGGCCCGAGATCTGGATCGCCGCCCACGGCCCCCGCATGCTGCGGGCAACCGGACGCTATGGCGACGCGTGGTTTCCCGGGTTCGCCCACCGGCCCCAGGACTATGCCGAACGCCTGCAGGTGATCCGGGCGGCGGCGTCGGACGCGGGGCGCGACCCGATGTCGATCACGCCCGCCCTATGGCTGCCCGTCATCGCGGGCCCGAGCCGTGGGGTCGTCGACGAGGCGCTGGAGTCCACCGTCGTCAAGACGTGGGCTCTCAATGCCCCCGCGGAGTTTTTCGGCCACCACGATGCCGTGCATCCGATGGGGGATGGCTTCGCCGGCATGCAGGACCACGTCGCGTTCACCATGGACGAGCAGACGATCCGCGAAAAGTCAGCCAAGGTACCGGTTTCGGTCGTCAAGGGGATGGTGCTGAACGGCACCGTCGATGACGTGCTTGAGCAGGCGGCCCAGTGGCGCGACCACGGAGTCCGCTACATCGTCGTGGTCAACTTCGGGCCGATGCAGCCGGGGGTGCGCAACGCGATCGCGACGGTGCGGCCCTTCAACAAGGTGGTCCGCGGCCTCAAGCGGCTGTGATTTGTGTGCGTTGAGGAGCGCTCAGCGCAGAGCGCTCAGCGCAACAAAACGCACCAAAATCGCTCGAAGTCAGGGCGTGATTACGGTGCGGGACACCGGCTCTGGTGCGGCTTGCCGACTGTAGATGCCGCGCTGCAGGGCAGCGAGTATCGCGTCCCTGGTCTCTCGCGGATCGATGAGGTCGTCGAAGCCGAGATGGCCGGCCGACCTGAAGGACGCCTCGACCTCCGCGTTGCGCAGCTTGGCCTCCATGTCCTCCGCGGCGTGGGAGGCCTTACTCAGCGCGGCCGCGCTCATCGCTCCCATGGTGGCGCCGGGGTAGGCGAACGTCGCGCCCTGGTTGTCGAACCCGAGCAGTGACATGACCATCGAACCGAATCCGTATGCCTTGCGCAGCGTCACATGAAGCTTCAGCGTGGTCGCTGCCGTCTGCGCGGCGAACATTCGCGCTCCGCTGCGCAGCACGCCGCTTTTCTCCGACCGGCTGCCCGGCAGCATGCCGGGGTTGTCGGCGAGGAAGACGATCGGCAGGTGGAACGAATCGGCCACGGTGATGAAGTGCGCCGCTTTGTCGGCGGCGTCGGCATCGATGGAGCCGGCGAGCACCTTCGGTTGATTGGCCACGACAGCGACGGGATGGCCACCGAGGTGGGCGAGCGCGCAGATGATCGCGGGCCCGAACTTCGGCTGGATCTCGAACCAGTCGGGGCTGTCGAAGACGACGTCGAGCACCGCACGCATGTCGTACACGCGGCGATTGCCGCGCGGAACGATCTCGAGCAGTTCGGGGGTCGGTCGTGGCTCGGTCGCCTCGCTCTCAGGCAACGACGAGGGATACGACCACGCGCTCGGCGGGAAGTACGACAGATATCTGCGGATGTCGTCGAGCACGCCCTCGTCGTCCTCGGCAAGATTGTGGATCACCCCGCTGGCCATGGCGACATTGGGGCCGCCCAGATCCTCTTTCGAAATCTCTTCGCCCGTCGACTCTTTCACGACGGGTGGGCCGGCCGTGAAGATCGCTCCCTGACGGCTCATGATGGTCCAGTCGCACACTGGAGCGACGAGGGCGCCGTGGCCGGCCGAGGGGCCAAGCAACCCCGCGACGGTCGGCACCTTTCCTGAGCACTGCGCCTGTGCCAGCAGATCCGTGGGCGTGCGCCCGTAATGCTCACCGCTGGGGCGGAATCCCGCGCCTTCGAGCAGCATCACCAGAGGAATCTTGTCGCGCAACGCCAACTCGGCTAGCCGGTAGCGCTTGGCGTTGCCGCCAGGCCCGATGCTGCCAGCCAGAGTGGTGAAGTCTTCTGCGCCGACCATCACCGGCGAGCCGTTAATCAGGCCGGCGCCGGTGATAATCCCGTCGGCGGCGATGTCTCCGCCGACCAACGTGCCGAACTCACGAAACGTGCCCTTGTCGAGGAGGTGATCGAGACGCGAGCGCGCGTCGAGCTTGCCTTTTCCCCGGTGTTTGGCCAGCCGGTCCGGTCCGCCCATCGCGCGCGAACGCTCACGCCGAAGATCGAGATCTTCGAGCGTCTCCTTCCAGCCCTGCTCGTTCGTCATGCGCACTTCCTGTCGTCCAAGGCGATCGTCGCACCGGCATGTTCACGTTGACCATACTGAATTGCTTACTGTAGCGTCCTCTCTTATGAGTGACCGCGGCGGCCTCAAGGTCGACGGGGCCGTCTCCAGCCAACTCGCTGGCGTCACCGAGGCGGCACGCGAGCTGGAGCGACGAGGTTACGACTGTTGCTGGACAGCGGAGATCAACCACGACCCCTTCCTGCCGCTGGTGCTGGCCGCCGAGCACACGACCACGATCGAACTGGGCACCAGCATCGCGGTGGCGTTCGCGCGAACGCCGATGACCGTCGCCAACATCGGCTGGGATCTGCAGGCGTTCTCCAAGGGTCGCTTCAACCTCGGGTTGGGCTCGCAGATCAAACCCCACATCGAGAAGCGGTTCAGCATGCCATGGAGCCAGCCGGTGCAGCGGATGCGCGAGTTTGTGCTGGCGCTGCGAGAGATCTGGACATGCTGGCAGGACGGCACCAAGCTTCAGTTCGAAGGCAACTTCTACACCCACAAGATCATGACGCCGATGTTCACGCCGGAGCCGTTGTCATATCCGTTCCCCAAGGTCTTCGTCGCCGCGGTCGGTGAGGCGATGACCGAGATGTGCGGCGAGGTCGCGGACGGAATGCTCGCCCACGCGTTCACCACGAAGCGTTACTTCGAAGAGGTCACGACGCCGGCGTTGCTTCGGGGGATGGAGCGCTCCGGTCGCAAGCGAAGCGAATTCCAGCTGTCCGCCCCGGTTTTCGTGGTGACAGGAGCCGACGAAGCCGAACTGGCCGCCGGCGCCGCCGGCACACGCAAGCAGATCGCCTTCTACGGTTCGACCCCCGCGTACCGCAAGGTTTTGGATCTGCACGGCTGGGGCGACCTGCACACGGAATTGCACCGGTTGAGCCTGCAGGGCGACTGGGACGCCATGGGATCCCTGATCGACGACGAGGTCCTCGACGCGTTCGCGGTAGTCGCCCCTCTTGACATGGTCGCGAGCAGGATCCGTGATCGGTGCGACGGCGTGATCGATCGTGTCCTGGTGGGCTTTCCGTCCTCGGTGTCAGAGGACACCGTTGCCGCGCTGCTGGAGGAACTACGCCAGCCGACTACCTCAGTAAGGAGCAGCTCATGACCACCCCGATCATGGATGAGGCAGCCAAGGTCTTCGCCGATCCCAAGGCGTACACCGACGAGCCGAAACTTCATGCGGCGCTGAGCCATCTACGCGCCCATGCTCCGGTGTCATGGGTCGACGTGCCGAATTACCGGCCGTTCTGGGCGATCACGAAGCACGCCGACATCATGGCGATCGAACGCGCCAACACCCTCTTCACCAACTCGCCGCGCCCCGTGCTGATGACCACCGAGTCCGACGAGCTACAGGCAGGGATGGGCCTGAAGACCTTGATCCACTTGGATGATCCGCAGCATCGCGTCGTGCGGGCGATCGGCGCGGACTGGTTCCGGCCAAAAGCCATGCGGGCGATGAAGGTTCGTGTCGACGAACTGGCCAAGATGTTCGTGGACCGGATGATGGCCGCCGGGACTGAATGCGACTTCGTTCAGGAGGTCGCGGTGAACTTCCCGCTGTACGTGATCATGTCCCTGCTGGGTTTGCCCGAAGCTGACTTCCCGCGAATCCTCACGTACAGCCAGGAGTTGTTGGGCAGCGACGATGATGAACTTCAGCGGGGCACCACGCTAGAGGAGCACGGAGCGGCGCTGATGGACATGTTTGAATACTTCAACGCGCTGACCGCGTCGCGCCGCGAACACCCGACGGAGGACCTGGCCTCTGCGATCTCGAATGCCGTCGTCGGTGGTGAGCGCCTATCCGACATCGACGTTGTCTCGTATTACCTGATCATCGCCACCGCCGGCCACGACACCACCAGCGCCACCATTTCCGGTGGGCTGCATGCCCTGATCGAGAATCCCGATCAACGAATGCGCCTGCGCGACAACATGGATTTGATGCCGCTGGGAACAGAGGAGATGATCCGCTGGGTCACACCGGTCAAGGAGTTCATGCGCACCGCCAGCGAGGACACCACCGTGCGCGGTGTGCCGATCAGGGCCGGGGAGTCGGTACTGCTGTCGTACCCGTCGGCCAATCGCGACGAAGAGATCTTCGACGATCCGTTCCGGTTCGACGTCACGCGAGATCCCAACAAGCACATGGCCTTTGGCTACGGCGTGCACTTCTGTCTCGGCGCGGCCCTGGCCCGCATGGAGATCAACAGCTTCTTCAGTGAGCTGCTGCCGCGGTTGGATTCAGTTGAGCTGGCAGGAGAGCCCGAGTACGTCGCGACCACTTTCGTCGGCGGGCTCAAGCACCTGCCGATCCGCTATTCGCTGAAGCGCTAGTCCCCGGAGTTTCCGCGCGTTGCAGCGTGCAGCGCGTCTCCTCGCGTGCCCTTTTCGTGGTGGGACAGCGCCCTGATGGACACATCGTGGCCTTCGGCGGCTTTGCGCAGCGCGCCGACGGTGGCCTGGTCTTTGGAGATGTGGCTGAACGGGTCCCAGTGATACCAGCGCATCGCGTTCTCGAAGGTCATCTTGTTGACCTCGTCATCGGGCACGTTGTTTTCGGTGAGCACCTCGTGCAGCTGCTCAGGGGCGCCTGGCCACATCGAGTCGCTGTGCGGGTAGTCGGCTTCCCAGCAGATGTTGTCGATACCGATGTCGTTGCGCAGCTTGACCCCGACGTGATCGGAGATGAAACAGGTCAAGAAGTGCTCGCGGAACACCTCCGAAGGCTTCTGACCCTTGAAGTCCTGACCCGTCCACGTCGAATGCATCTCGTAGGTGCGATCTGCGCGCTCAAGGAAGTACGGGATCCACCCGGTGCCGCCTTCGGACAACCCGATCTTCAGGTCGGGATACTTCTTGATCGGCTTGGACCACAACAGATCCGCGGCGGCCTGCACGATGTTCATCGGCTGCAGGGTGATCATCACATCCATCGGCGCATCCGCGGCGGTGATCGCCAACTTCCCTGACGAGCCGATGTGCACATTCATCACCGTGTCGGTGTCCACCAGCGCCTCCCACAGCGGCGTCCAGTAGTCATCGTGGAACGACGGATATCCCATCGCCGCCGGATTCTCGGTGAACGTCAACGCATGCACCCCCCGCTTGGCGTTGCGACGCACTTCAGCAGCGCAGGCTTCGGCGTCCCAAATCACCGGCAAGCACATCGGAATGAACCGCGCCGGATACGCCGCACACCACTCCTCGACATGCCAGTCGTTGTAGGCCTGCAACAGCGCCAACGAAAAGTCGGGGTCCTCGGTGGCGAACAACCGACCCGCAAAGCCCGGAAACGACGGGAAACAGATGGATCCCAGGATGCCGCCGGCGTTCATGTCCTTGACCCGTTCATCGACCTGCCAGCACCCCGGCCGGATCTCGTCGAGCCCCTGGGGCTCCAGGCCGTACTCCTCCTTGGGCCGGCCCGCCACCGCATTGAGCGCCACATTCGGAATCACCGTGTCCCGGAACTGCCACGTATCACTGCCGTCCGGGTTGTGCACCAACTGCGGGGCGTCATCGATGTAGCGCTTCGGCAGATGGTTCTTGAACATGTCCGGCGGCTCGACAATGTGATCGTCAACGCTGATCAAGATCATGTCGTCCTTGTTCATCAGGACGCTCCTTTCACGACGGCCTTACCGTATGGCCGACAGTTTAGCGCCGAAACGACCCCCGGCCGTATAGCGTGTACGTAACCGACAACTTACGGCGACGCGAGGCGATGATGGCTCGAATTACTCCTTCAACGGCGTTCGAATCGATTTCCACCGCTGATCTCGGTCACGGCGACCGGATCAACCTCGGGGTGGCGGCGATACTCGGGCATCGTCCCGAAGTGGCAGGCGCACTGGGCTCGCTGAAGGCGGCTCTGCAGACCAGCGGAACCCTCCCGCCGAGACTCGTGGAACTGGTCCGGCTCAGGATCGCCTTCCACAACCAGTGCCGAAGCTGTATGTCGGTGCGCTATCAGAGTGCCATCGACGACGGCCTCACGGAAGATGCGGTGTGCTCGCTCGAGCGGCCCGCAGACGCTGACGACTTGTCGCAGGCCGAGCGCAGCGCGTTGAGATTCGCCGACCTCTTCGCCACCGATCATCTGTCGATCGACAACACGGTGTACGACGATCTGCGGCGCCACTTCACCGAGGACGAGCTTGTCGAACTCGGCGTGCACTGTGCCTACGCGTTGGGCATGGGGCGGTTGACGGCAACGTGGGACGTTACCGAGGACGTGCCCGAGGGGTTTCGGTCGTCGGATTCGCCACTGGCGCCGTGGGTTTCCGACGGCGTCGTTGCGTCTGGCTAGTCGTCGGGCCCTAGCAGCAGCGAGGGTTGGGGTTGGACTCCGTCGCATCGTGGCGCCTGCGCCAGTACTCCCGCTCCGACATGACGGACTCGCCGGGGTGCGTGAGCCTGCGGTGTTCGACGTAACGGCGGTAGTGATTGTCACCCATCAATGTGCCCCAGTACCAACCGATCTGGTGTGCGACTTCGGCAACGCGTCCCATTGCTTCTGCACCTTCCTCTCGACGGCTGTCGGGATCAGGCCCGACGGGGCGAATATCCGGGATGCCACCGGCTCGTCTTCGCTCAACGGCGTTCCGGTACCACGAATTGCCCGTAGTGCCATTATGACTCCGGCGGCGAACACGATCACCGTCAGCGACGCGAACAGTATCGACAGCGTGCCCTGGATGTACGTGTTGCGCACGATCTTGTCGACGTCACCGGGGGTCTTCGCAGTAAGGCAGAGCCTTCCCGCCTCTTGTGCGGCCTGGCAGATGCCGTGCTGCGTCCAGTAGCCGACCTTGGGGTCGCCGGAGAAGATCTTCTGCCAGGACGCCGTGAGCGTCACGGTGAGATCCCACAGCAGCGGAACACCGGGTATCCAGGCCCATTTCAGCAGGCCCTTCTTGATCACCACCACCGTGACGACGGTCAGCGCAATCGCCGCGAGCAACTGATTGGCGATGCCGAACAACGGGAACAGCGTGTTGATGCCACCGAGCGGATCGGTGACGCCCATCAGCAGGATGCTGCCCCATGCGGCGACCACGATGACGCTGCACGCCCACGCGCCAGGGCGCCAGCTCGGATCCTTCAACTTGCGCAGCGGCCCACCGAGATTGCTCAGCCCGTCCGACAGCATGAAGCGGCAGACGCGGGTGCCGGCGTCGACCGTCGTCAGGATGAACAGAGCCTCGAACATGATCGCGAAGTGATACCAGAACGCCTTGAGCGCGTCGCCGCCGAAGACCTTGCTCAGCACTTCGGACATGCCGAACGCCAGCGTCGGGGCCCCACCGGTGCGCGACACGATCGACGTTTCACCGACATCCTCGGCTGCTTGGGTGATCTGCTCCGCGGTGGCCGGAGGCCCGGACAAGCCGAGTCCGTTGACGTAGGCCGCTGCGGTTTCCGCCGTGCCGCCGGTCTGGGCGGCGGGCGCATTGAGCGTGAAGTACAGGTGCTGATTGAGGATGGCGGCGGTGATCAGCGCCATGATGCCGACGAATGACTCGGTCAGCATGCCGCCGTAGCCGATCAGCCGCATCTGGCTTTCCTTCTCCAACAGCTTTGGCGTGGTGCCCGACGAGATCAGCGAGTGGAAACCGGACAACGCGCCGCACGCAATGGTGATGAACAGGAACGGGAACAGCGACCCGGCGAACACCGGACCGGTACCGCTGAGGGCGAACGGTGAGATCGCCTCGGCTTCCATCACCGGCCTGGCGATCAGGATGCCGACCGCGAGCAGCGCGATGGTGCCCACCTTCATGAACGTGGACAAATAGTCGCGCGGCGCCAGCAGCAACCACACCGGCAGCACCGAAGCGGCAAAGCCATAGATGATGAGGCACCAGGACAACGCAACCGGCGATAGGTCGAACCAAGCTGCACCCCAAGATGTTTCGGCGACCCAGCTACCCGACGCCACCGCCAGCAGCAACAGCACAACACCGATCGCCGACACTTCCGACACCCGGCCCGGGCGCAGGAAGCGCAGGTATACGCCCATGAAGAGGGCGATAGGGATCGTCATCGCGATGGAGAACACGCCCCACGGGCTTTGAGCAAGTGCCTGCACCACCACCAACGCCAGCACCGCCAGCAGGATCACCATGATGGCGAGGACCCCGACGATGGCGGCCGCGCCGCCGACAGCACCCAGCTCTTCGCGTGCCATCTGGCCCAGCGAACGGCCGCGCCGCCGGGTGGAGATCGACAGCACCAAAAAGTCCTGCACACACCCGGCGAACACCGCGCCGATGATGATCCAGATGGTGCCCGGCAGGTAACCCATCTGCATGGCCAGCACCGGGCCGACCAGGGGGCCTGCGCCGGCGATCGCCGCGAAATGGTGGCCGAACAGCACCCGACGGTCGGTCGGCATGTAGTCGGTGTCGTTCTCGAAAAGCTCTGCCGGAGTGGCGTTGTCGTCGCGAGGCTTCACGATGTTCATCTCGATCAGCCGTGCGTAGAACCGGAAACCGATCACGTAGGTGCAGATTGCGGCGATGACGAACCACACCGCGTTGACGGTCTCCCCGCGGAAGAACGCGATGATCGCCCACGCGATCGCACCGATGAGCGCGATGATCCCGAAGATGATCTTGTGCCGCGTGGTGATCGGCGAGCGGTCGATGATGGCTACCGGCGGCAAATCCTTGTCCGTGCGGATATAGGTGACGTCGCCTTCGGTTTCCTCGATGCGGTCCGATGGTGCGGCGGTGGGTGAAGCCACGTTCTCTCCCCTCGTCGACGGTGGAGTTTCTTGTGCCTTGGGCCGATCCTTCCACTGCCATGTTGGACCTGCCCCCAATTCAGCTGCATTCCGTCAACGCGTGGCGCCCGGGAAAAAGCGAGTAGCCGACTACGCATGCGGCTCGCACCGCACGCGGCGCAGCATGGGGCGCAGATCGACTCATGGAGTACGGACGCCGAGCCTTACGGGGGACCCGACATGGCACGACTGAACATGCTGCCTGTATTCGACGTGATCCGCGATGGAAGGCCACTGAACCTGCCCGTGCGGGCGCAGCGACTGGTAGCGCTACTGGCCGTGAACGGCGGCGCGGTGGCGAGATCCACTGCTGCCGAACGACTATGGCCCGATGTGATCAACGCCCGAGCCCTGGCAAGCCTTCGCGCGACGCTGTGGGGGCTCGCACGCGCACCCTGGTCACCGGTGGTCGTCTGTGGCGAAACTCTGATGCTGAATCGGGACGTCGAATCCGACCTGGGCCGCGCGCGGGCGTTGGCCACAGCGGTGCTCGACGGCGATCACGTGCCGCTCGATATCGGCTGTGTGCAGCGATTGTCCACCGACCTGCTACCCGGCTGGTGCGATGAATGGCTTACCCACGAACGCGAAAGGCACCGCCAGCTGCGGCTACACGCACTCGACCAGCTGTGCGTGCTGCACGCCGAACACGGCCGGTTCGCGTCGGCCGTCATGGCCGGGCTAGCGAGCGTGGTGGGTGACCCGACCCGCGAGTCGGCTCACCGGGCCCTGATGAGAGCCCACCTGCTGGAAGGCAATCCTTCCGAGGCCATCCGGCAATTCCACAGTTACGTCCGCATCGCGCGCTCCGAACTCGGCATTTCAGCGTCGGCGCAGATGGAACGGCTGCTGCTGGAGGCCCTCGACGACGGTGTCCGCGCAGACACCGAGCGCTGCGTCCCCACCGCGGTGTGACGTATCGATAACGCCGCGATCACACCCGCCCGACTTGGATGGATTCACCCACCAGCCAGCAAGACAAGGGACCGATCACCATGGGAAGCACCACCAAATCGAACCGCCGGCCGGCCTCGTTGACCGACTACGAGGTCATCGACTCATCCGGACCGGTGGCCACCGCGCCGCCAGTCACCACCGAATACGAGTCGCCCAGCGGGCTCGACTTGAACAACCCCGACCCGTACACGGAGTCGACGAACGCCGAGGCTCTAGTCGCGACACTGACGGCAGGCGGCGAGGTGGCGGCCAGCGAACCGGGTGAAACCGGGGGACTGGCGCTCGACGAATCCGACACCGTTGCCGCCCCCGACGCGATCGTGGGCAGCTATCCAGAAGTCGCCGAAACCACCCTCGAGGTCATCATCGGCCCGGACGAGCGCATCCGCGTCACCAACACCAGGGCGTTTCCCTGGCGCGCGGTGTGTGCGCTGAGCATCACCGCGGCGAACAACCGCCAGTTCATCGGAACCGGATGGCTGATCGGCCCGCGGACCGTGATCACCGCGGGCCACTGCGTCTACATGCACGAAGAAGGGGGCTGGGCGCGGTCGATCCGGGTGATCCCCGCATGCAACGACGCCGATCAGCCCTACGGCGTTCACGCCGGCACGGACCTTCGCAGTGTGACCGGCTGGACCACCAGCAAGAACCGCGAATTCGATTACGGCGCGATCATCCTTCCTTCCGGCTCACGGCCCGGCGACCAGACCGGGTACTTCGGGTTTGGCGCGAGAACCGACGCGTTTCTGAGCGGCGCGGCGCTCAACCTGTCGGGTTATCCCGGCGACAAGGGTGGCCGCCAGCAGTGGTTCATGGCGCAGCGGCCGAAGTCGGTGTCCAATCAGGTCATCACGTATGACATCGACACCATGGGCGGGCAGAGCGGCTCGCCGGTCTGGGTTCTGGAAAACGGCGCCCGCTACGGCGTGGGAATCCACACCAACGGTGCCGGGTCGGGCAATTCGGCGACTCGGATCAACAGCAACGTCTACAACATGCTGCTGAGCTGGAAGAATCTCGGGTTGTAAGCACCCGCAGGAGCCGGGAGGCAGGCGTGGTCACCGTCGCTTTCCGAGACTCCGCCGGGCGCCCCGTGGTCGATGCCATCGTGAGCATCGCCTCGGCGCCCGGCGAGATCCGGGACATCGGCATGGTCACAGACGAGCGCGGCGAAATCAGCATCGCCACCTCTGGGATGGGCGACTACGAGTTCGTCGTATTCAGGGCGGGCAATGCGCAGAATGTGCGGACACATATTGCGCGAGAGGACGAGCGCCTGACGCTCGTGCTCAACTAGCGCCGCGCTCGTAGAACGCGCGAACCGTGTCGATGGTGTCGGCCTCGGCCGGGCCCTTGTCGTCGCGGTAACGCAGCACCCGCGCGAACCGCAACGCCATACCGCCTGGGTAGCGCGACGAGCCCTGCACGCCGTCGAACGCGATCTCGACCACCTGCTCGGGCCTTACCTTCACCACATAGCCGTCGGTAGGCCCGTCGGCCAGTTCCGTGAATCGGGCGGTCTGCCACTCCAGCATCGCGTCCGTCATTCCCTTGAAAGTCTTTCCGAGCATGACGAATCCGCCTGTCGCCGGGTCGCGGGCGCCGAGGTGGATGTTGGACAGCTTGCCGGTGCGACGGCCCGAACCCCACTCGACGCCAAGCACCACCAGGTCGAGCGTGTGCACCGGTTTGACCTTCAGCCAGCCCGCACCGCGACGGCCCGCCTCATACGGCGCACCGAGCGATTTCGCCATCACGCCCTCGTGCCCGGCTTCCAGTGTCACGTCGAGGAACCGTTGGGCGACATCGGCTTTGGTGGTGATCAACCGGTCCACCCTCTGGGTCTCGGGCACGATGCTGTCCAGTGCCGCAAGCCGTTCGCTGGTAGGTCGGTCGAGCAGGTCGGTGCCGTCGAGGTGCAGCAGATCGAACACGAACACCGACAGCGGCTGCGCGACGCGTGCGGCCGCGATATCGACCGAGCGCCCGAACCGCGACGCGGTGACCTGGAAGCGATGCGGGCGCCCGTCAGGACGCAGCGCGATCGCCTCGGCGTCGGCGATCAGGTCGGTGACGGGCAGCGCCAGCGTCGCCTCGACCACCTCTGGCAGGCGCTCGGTGACGTCATCGAGGCTGCGGGTGTAGATCGACACCGCATCGCCAACGCGGTGGATCTGCACCCGCGCGCCATCCAGCTTGGCCTCGAATACCGCTGTGCCACCGAGACGTTCGAGCGCCTCGGCGACACCGGTCGCGGTCTGCGCCAGCATCGGGCCCACCGGCCGGCCGACCTTGAGAGTGAACTGTGCCAGCGCCGCCTCGCCGCCGGTGAGTGCTGCGGCCGCAACTGCGGGCAGCGCGCCGCCGAGCATCGCCGCGCGTCGCACCGCGGTGGCCGGGAGCTCCGCCGCCTTGGCCACGGCATCGGCCATCACCCCGATGAGAGCGCCCTGGCGCAGTTCCCCGCCGAGCAGGCGGCGCAGGAACGTCTGCTCGCCGTCGGTCGCTGTGCCGAACAACTCGGTGACGAGCTGGGCCCGTCGCGCCTGCGATCCCTTGCCGGCGACCGCGCCGATCTCAGTGAACCTGGCGTCGACCTCCAGCACCGTCAGCGACGGCTCGGTGGCAGGCGACGGTAATGAACGCAGTGCCGCCCAGCCGACGCCGATCTGCCGTTGCGGCAGCTCGCCGGATAGCCACGACACCGCGACCGCGACAAGCCGCGGGTTGTCCTCGGCGCCTGCGACACGCAGCAATTCGGCGATCCGGGCGATTTTGGCCAGCCGGGCCGACGTGGCGCCGACCTCGGCCGACGCGGTAGCGACGTCAACGAGCTGCACGAACTCAGCCTCGCATGAGGCTCAGACATTCCCGAGCAGGTCGGTGAGGACGGCTGCCTCTTCTCGCAGGGTGGTGGCGCGCTCGGGGTGGCCGCCCGCGGTGAACGCGTCCGCCGCGGACATCCGATCGTCGACCTCGGCGCGCAGCAGCGCGCGGATCTGCGTGTCGGACAGCTGACGGCGCGCCACTTCGGCGCCACCGAGGCCCGTGACGGCGCCCGCGATCGTCCCGCTGGAGGCTCCGTCGACCTGCGCGCCATCGGGAGTCTCTGTTCCCAATGTCGCCGTCGGAACGGCTCCGGCGTTGTCGATCGCGCTCAGCGCCGACCGCAGCGCGGAAGTCCGCATGGTGTCGCGGTCCTTGCGCGCAGTCAGCAGTGCGTCGTGCAGTTTGGTGCGCCACTGGTCTGCGGGTTGAGGGGTCACGTGGCGCCAATTTAGGCGTGAGCGTGCGTGTTTGCATGTGAATTTTCGGCGTGCCGGGCCGCAAACACGCACTGTCGCGGAGTTATTTCACGGCGAAGGAGACGGTGTGCCAGCCGGTGGCGCCGTCGGGGATGGGGTCGGCGAGCTCGGACGTCTGGACGGCGCCGGAGTTGTCGGTGGCCCGCACGCTGATGGTGTGCAAGCCGGGTTCGTCCGCCTGCCACGGGAAACTCCACAGCCGCCACGTGTCGTTGGAGTAGCTCGCGCCGAGTTCGGCCGGGCGCCACTGCCCGTCATCGATGCGGACCTCGACGGCGCGCACGCCGCGGTTCTGCGCCCACGCGACGCCGCCGAACGTCACCGGGCCGCGGGCGACGTCCTGACCACTGCGGGGCACATCGATGCGGGACTCGGTCTTGATCGGTCCGCGGGCCGACCAGCCCAGCCGCGTCCAATACGCCTCGGCGCGATCGAATCGCGTCAGCTCCAGATCGACAACCCACTTGGTGGCCGAGACGTAGCCGTAAAGGCCCGGCACCACCAGGCGTGCTGGGTAACCGTGCTCGGTGGGCAGCGGCTGACCGTTCATGCCGATCGCCAGCAGGGAATCGCGACCGTCGGTGAGGGCCTCGACGGGACTGCCCGCGGTGAACCCATCGATCGACATGGACAGCACCATGTCGGCGTCGCTGTGAACACCAGCTTCCGCCAACAGATCTCGCACCCGATAGCCCGTCCACGACGCGTTTCCGATGAGATCTCCGCCAACCGGATTGGACACGCAGGTCAGCGTCACCACCTTCTCGACGACGTCGAATCGCTGAAGATCTTCGAAGGTCAAGGTGACCTCGCGATCCACCATGCCGTGGATCTTCAGCTGCCAGTCGTTGCGGCTCAGCTGCGGCACCGTCAGCGCGGTGTCGATTCGGTAAAAGTCGGCATTGCTGGTGATAAACGACGGCAGCGCAACGCCTTTCGGCTGCACGGTAGCGGGCACGGCGGGGGCGCCGACGTCCACCTGCGGCAACGCGAACGCGTCACGGTCGCCGGCCACCGACGACGTCAGACGGGACAGGACCGCGCCACCGACTCCACTGAGTGCACCCGCCCCGAGGAAGCCGAGCGTCACCAGTGAGAGCCGTCGGCCGCGGTCGGGGGAGTCAGGGGCATCGTCGGCCACTGGCTCGTCGGTGAACCGTCCCGAGATAAGCAGCCGCAACACCGCGACACCGCAAGCGGTTCCGACGAGTGTCGGGACGATGTCGACGACCGACGCACCGGCCCGCGACAGCACCGCCGCGCACCCCGCGATGCCGGCAGCCACGATCGCGATGCTGCCCACAGGCAGTCGACGCGTCTCGGCTATCGCGGCGACGGTGGCAACGACGGCGATCACCACCAGCACGAGCACGGACAGAACGAGCTTGTCGGCCATGCCAAAGGTCTGGATTGCCCACTCTTTGACCGGCCCTGGGGTCAGGTCGATGACCGTCGATCCGACTGCGGTACGGGCGTCGGCCTGCGGCCCGAACGCGACGGCGATCAACTGGGTTACCCCGAGCGCCACGGCGGCGGCCGCAACACCGGCCAACGCCTTCGTCCCCCGCGCTGTCATGGCGCCAAAGGTACCTGGGCGAATCACCCGAAAGGCTTACAGTAATGTGCGTCGAAAGGGATCGTCACAGTCTTGAAAGGAAGCTGGATGGAGATCGAGGGCAAGAAGGCCGTCGTCGTTGGTGGGGCATCAGGGTTTGGGCGGGCGACCGCCGAGGCGTTGGCCAAGCGCGGCGCCAGCGTGGCGGTGCTTGATCGCCCGCAGTCGAAGGGCAAGGAAGTCGCCGAAACCATCGGTGGGTCCTTCTACGAGCTCGACGTCACCGACTTCGCCGGCACGGAGCTGGTCCTTCAGCAGGCCGTCGACGGCCTCGGCGGCTTGCACATCGCGGTGACCACCGCGGGCGGCGGAATCGGCGAGCGCACCATCAGCAAGACCGGTCCCCACAGCCTTGATTCGTTCCGCGCCAGCGTGGATCTCAACCTGATCGGCACCTTCAACATCAGCCGGTTGGCGGCGTGGCAGATGAGCAAGAACGAGCCGGAGGACGAGGAGCGCGGCGTCATCATCAACACCGCGTCGATCGCCGCGTTCGAAGGGCAGATCGGCCAGGTCGCGTACACGGCGTCGAAGGCGGCCATCGCCGGTATGTGCCTGACGATGGCGCGCGACCTCGGGAGCATGGGCATCCGCGTGTTGGCGATCGCTCCTAGCTTGTTCGCCACCGGGCTGACCGAGGGCATTCCCGACGAGTTCGCCGCGCAACTGACCAAGGACGCCGCGTTCCCCAAGCGCCTCGGCCGGCCGGACGAGTACGCCAAGCTGGCCGTCGCGATCGTGGAGAACGCGATGCTCAACGGCCAGTGCATCCGGTTGGACGCGGGCCAGCGCTTCGCCCCCAAGTAGTCGGGCGGCGCTACGCTGCGCACGTGGCGACTGTTGCTGATCATGTCATCTCGGCTCTGACGAATAGTGGTGTTCGACGTGTCTACGGCCTGCCGGGCGACAGCCTCAACGGCTTCACCGACGCGATCCGGCGCTCCGGCGAAATCACCTGGGAGCACGTTCGTCACGAAGAGACCGCAGCATTCGCGGCGGCGGCCGACGCGGCGTTGACGGATCAGCTCGCGGTCTGCGCGGGCAGTTGCGGTCCCGGCAATCTGCATCTGATCAACGGCCTGTTCGACGCGCAGCGCAGCCGTGTCCCGGTGCTGGCGATCGCGGCGCACATCCCGCGCAGCGAGATCGGCTCCGATTACTTCCAGGAGACGCATCCGCAGGACCTGTTCCGCGAATGCAGCGTCTACTGCGAACTGGTCAGCACTGCGGAGATGGCGCCACGCATTCTCGAGATGGCGATGCGGACCGCCGTCGAAGAGCGCGGGGTGGCTGTCGTCGTGATCCCCGGCGAGATCTTCCTGCAACGCGCCAACGCCTCGGGGTGGCAAGCACATCCCGTTGTCGCGACGCGCTCGGTGGTGTGCCCCGACGACGAGTCGTTGCGCCGAGCGGCGGCGATCCTCAACGACGCCGAGGCCGTCACGATCCTCGCAGGCGCAGGTGTCGCAGGCGCCCACGACGCCGTGATTCAGCTTGCCTCGACGCTCGGTGCGCCGATCGTTCATGCGTTGCGCGGCAAGGAGTTCATCGAATACGACAACCCGTTCGACGTCGGCATGACCGGTCTGCTCGGGTTCGCGTCGGGCTACAAGGCGATCAAGGAGGCCGACGCGCTGCTGATGCTGGGCACCGACTTCCCGTATCAGCAGTTCTATCCCGACCACGCCAAGGTGATCCAGGTCGACATCCGCGGCCGTCACCTCGGCCGTCGCACGCCAATCGACCTGGGACTCGTTGGCGCCGTCAAAGATACGGTCGCCGCGCTGCAGCCGCTGCTGCGTCAGAAGGAACGCCGCGAGCACCTGGACCGCTCGCTGCGCCATTACCGCAAGACCCGCAAGACGATGGACGACCTGGCGGTCAACGACCGCGACCGCACCCCGATCCGGCCGGAATACGTTGCGGGACTTGCTAATCGGTTGGCCGCCGAAAATGCCGTCTTCACAGTCGACGTCGGGTCGCCGGTGGTGTGGGCGGCGCGGTACGTCACGATGAACGGCCGACGCAGGCTGGTCGGCTCGTTCAACCACGGCACCATGGCGTGCGCGCTGCCGCACGCGATCGGCGCGCAGACGGCGTTCCGCGATCGTCAGGTGGTCGCGCTGGCAGGCGACGGCGGCTTGACCATGTTGTTCGGCGAGCTGGTGACGCTGCTCCAGAATCGCTTGCCGGTGAAGGTGATCGTCTTCAACAACTCGTCGCTGAACTTCGTCGAGTTGGAGATGAAGGCCGCCGGCATCGTCAACTTCGGCACCGACCTGGTGAACCCGAATTTCGCCTCCGTCGCGCAGGCGATGGGCATCTTCGGACGACGCGTCGATCAGCCGGCCGAGTTGGAGCAGGCGTTGGTCGATGCGTTCGCGCACGACGGACCGGCCGTCGTCGACGTGGTGACAGCACGTCAGGAGCTGTCGATACCGCCTGCCATCACCGTCGAGCAGGCGAAGGGTTTCTCGCTATACGCGATCCGCACCATCTTGGCGGGGCGGGCCGACGAGCTGCTCGACCTGGTCACCACCAACGTCGCGCGCCGCATTCTCGACTGATCACTGCGCTTTGCAGCCAATTCTGATCTTGACCGCTAAAGTTTGCCCATGCGCATCAAGGTGTGGTCACTAGCTGCTGCCGTTTTGCTCCTTGCGGCATGCGGCGGGTCGAAGCCGGAAGTGTCCGGAGAGGCGTCGAAAACGTCGTCGCCGCCCGACACCAGCAACATCACGATCGAGGGCGATGCGTCGGATCCGGTCAACAAGATCGCCATCCAGGCCATTGCCGACCTCGAGCAGTTCTGGGGTGAGCAGTACCCGAACCTCTACAACAGTGATTGGGAGCCGATAAGCGGCGGCTACTACGCCGTCTACCCCTCAGGGCGCGACGTACCACCTTGCGCGAACGCGGCCGACGATGTCGCAATGAATGCGTTCTACTGCTCGACCGAGGACGTGGTGGCCTGGGACGCAGAGGAGTTATTGCCCGGCCTGCAGGCAAAATTCGGCGATTTTGCGATCCCGGTAGTGATGGCCCACGAGTGGGGACACGCGGTTCAGGCGCGGTCGAACTTCACCGCGCGCACAGTCACCAGCGAGCTACAGGCCGACTGCTTTGCGGGAGCATGGTCGAAGCACGCCCAGGACGACGGCGTCTTCGACGTCAACGCCGCCGACCTGGACCTTGCCCTGGCCGGTGTGCTCGATCTGCGCGATACGCCGGGCACGTCGAAGATCGACCCGAATGCTCACGGCAGCGGTTTCGACCGGGTCAGCGCATTCCAGGACGGCTACGACAACGGCCTGGAGAAGTGCAAGAACTACCGCGACGACGACCCGATGGTGCTCGAGCTGCCTTTCAGTACCGAGGAGGACGCGGCGCAGGAGGGCAACGCCCCCTACGACTCCATCGTCAACGGCGTGCCCTACGACATCGAGGACTACTGGACCCAGGTCTACCCCGAGCTGACCAACGGGCAGGAGTGGCCACCGCTGCGCAGCATTGAACCGTTCCATCCCGACCAGCCACCGATGTGCGGTGACCAGTCCGCGCAGGGCTACGTGCTGTTCTATTGCGTGCCAGACGATTACGTCGGCTGGGACAACGTGGCGGGCATGCCGCGGGTGTACGAACAGGGCGGCGATTACGCGGTCGCCTCACTGCTGGCCACCCAGTGGGGCTTGGCGGCGCTGACCCGGCTGGGCGACGAGTCGGACGAGAAGACGTCAACCCTGCGCGGCGACTGTCTTGCCGGCGGTTACACGGCCAGCGTGATCCTGTACAACCGCCCGGAGACCAGCACCTACCACATCTCGCCTGGTGACCTCGACGAAGCGATCACGGCACTGTTGGTGTTCCGTGGCGAGGGCGACGTCGAGCGTCAGGGTGCCGGATGGGCACGGGTGAAGGCCTTCCGCGAGGGCGTCATCAACGGGGCTGAGGCCTGCCTGGATTATCAGGCGTAGCAACGCCTTTCACGCCGGGCGGGGCACCGCCGACAATAACGACTGACCGATCCAGCCGGGGATGGCTCGGCGAACCTCGGCGGGGCCGGACACCGCGACGCTGCCGTCGAGCAGTGCATGCGGCCAGCTGACGTCGCCACGCCAGATGCGGGTGAGCGTGCGCAGGCTCGTCTCGACGGTGCCAACCGCCTCGTAGCCCGGGTCGAAGTCGCACACGTCGGCCTCGCCGTCGGCGACCACCAGCCACCACCGCGACACCCGTGGCGCCACCCCGTCGAGGCGGAACGCCAGCGTGGTCCGCGACCGCGGCCACTCGGCGACGGGAATGGTGCGCCGAATGTCCCACATCAGCAGATGGGGGTCGAGGTCCTCCTCACCGAGTTCGCCGATCCAGCGCACGCCCCAGCTGCCGAGCGCGTCGACCACCTCGGTGAGCTCCTTGCCGCATTCCGTGAGCGAGTACGTGGTGCGGCCGTCGATTTCGGCGCGTTCGACGACGCCGGCGCGGGCGAGCGACTTCAGTCGTTTCGACAACAGCGCCGGAGACATCTTCGGTACGCCACGGCGCAAATCGTTGAAGTGCCTGCTGCCAAGCAGCAGTTCGCGGACGACGAGCAGCGTCCATCGCTCGTCGAGTAGCTCCATCGCCTTGGCGACCGGACAGAATTGGCCGTATCCGGACATTTGCGCACCTCCCGGCGTTGAGTGAGCAGTACAGATATGGAACCAGTGCTAGTACAGATTTGTAACTAGATCCGTGCGATCGGCGGCGAGACCATGTTTGCACCGATCAAGGGAGGAATCGACCATGAGCAACCCAACACCAACCGTTGACACCCAAGCAGTGGCGGCCAAACATCGCGCCATGTGGGCGTCTGGCGACTACGCGAAACTCGCGGCCGAACTCGTCGCGCCGCTGGGACCCGTGCTGGTAGAGGCCACCGGCATCGGGCCGGGCGATCGAGTGCTGGACGTGGCAGCCGGCACCGGGAATGCGGCTATTCCCGCCGCAGAGACTGGGGCGAGCGTCGTCGCCAGCGACCTATGCCCGGAACTGTTGGAGCAAGGCAGCCGAGTGGCCGCGGAACGCGGCGTCGACCTCGAATGGCGCGAGGCCAACGCGCATGAATTACCTTTCGGGGACAACGAATTCGATGTGGTGATGTCCTGTATCGGCGTGATGTTCGCGCCGTTCCATCAGCTCGCCGCCGGCGAGTTGGTTCGGGTGTGCAAACCGGGCGGCAGAATCGGTTTGATCAGCTGGACGCCCGAGGGCCACATCGGCCAGTTGTGGGCCGCGATGAAGCCGTACGCTCCGGCACCGCCTCCTGGCGCGCAACCGCCTCCGCTGTGGGGTCAAGAAGATCATGTCCGCGCGCTGCTCGGCGACCACGTCACCGATGTCGTCACCGAGCGGCGGATGCTGACCGTTGACCACTTCGCCGACGGCGCCGAGTTCCGCGACTACTTCAAGGCGGTCTACGGGCCGACGATCGCGGTGTACCGCAACATCGAGAGCGACGCGGAGCGCGTCGCCGAACTCGACGCGGCCATCGCCCAGGTGGGCGACAGCGTCTTGAGCAGCTCATCGAGCATGGAATGGGAGTACTTGCTGCTGACTGCACGCAACGCCTGAGACCATGTCGGTGTGCCCGACGACGCGCCGCTGCCGACACTGTCCGACGCCGACCAGGCGGCATTGCAGCGCTGGATGCGCGCGCAGGGTATCGGCGAGTCGGTCACCGGCGTTGAGCCGCTGACCGGCGGGACGCAGAACATCGTCGTCCGGCTTTTGGTCGACGGGCGGCCCATGGTGCTGCGACGGCCACCGGTACATCCTCGGCCGACGAGCGACAAGACGATGCTGCGTGAGATCGCCGCGCTGCGCACATTGGCAGGTTCGTCGGTGCCGCATCCCGGCTTCATCGCGGGTTGCGACGATCTTGACGTGCTCGGCGTGGTGTTCTACCTGATGGAGGAGGTCGACGGCTTCAACCCCGGTGACAGCATGGAGGAGGTGTACGTCCGCAACTCCGACTGGCGACATCGGGTTGGCTTGTCCTACGCGGCCAGCCTGGCGAAGCTCGGCAACGTGGCATGGAAAGGCAGTCCGCTGGCCGAGCTCAAACGGCCGGGATCCTTTCTAGAGCGCCAGGTTCCGCAGTTTCTCCGGCTGCTGGACAGCTATCGCCACGACAGCTATGAGCCGGAGTCGCTGGCCGTCGCGGACCTGGCGGCGTGGCTGGAGTCAAACCGCCCGGCGGATGGCGAGCCAGGAATCATGCACGGCGACCCGCATCTGAGCAATGTTCTGCTCCGCCGCGACAAGCCGGAGTTGGCTGCGTTCGTCGACTGGGAGATGTGCACGGTCGGCGACCCACTGCTGGATCTGGGTTGGATGCTGATCTGTTGGCCGCTGGAGACAAACACGATCACCGCCGGAGCCCAGCTGGCTGCACTCGGCGGGCTCGCGACCCGCCGCGAGCTCCTCGAGGCGTACCTGGCGGCCGGGGGACGTGAGACGTCAAGTCTCGATTGGTATGTCGCGATGGCGTGTTTCAAACTGGGCATCGTGATCGAGGGCACTTGGTCACGGTTTCTGATAGGGCAGGCCAGCCGCGATGCGGGGGAACGACTACATGCCAACGCGCAGAACCTGATCGACATGGGCACTCGAGTTGCCAAGGGCGACAGCCCATTCGCACTGACTTAGCCGTACGTATCGACACCAAGCTTGATTGCCAGCGCCAGGCCCGAGGCCCCGATTATCACTCGCAGAGGGCCGGCGGGCGCGTGCCGGACCACCATCGGCCCCAGTCGCGAGCCGATCAGACATCCGACCCCGAGAGGGATGACGGCGAGCCACTGCACTGGTGCCAGGAATACGAATGCCAGTGCCGCGACGCCATTGGCGACGCCGAGCAGCACGTTCTTACCGGCGTTGGCGTGGGCGAGCGTGTCCTGTCCCGCGCTGAGTAGCAGTGCGAGCAGGAGCACTCCGGCGGCCGCGCCGAAGTAGCCACCGTAGATCGAGATCAGGAAGATCGCGGCGACCTCGAAATAGACGCCGGCCGTATGCCGTTGGTGGCTGGCGACTTTCGCGTATCGATTGGCTCGCCGTGGCAGCACGATTGCGAGCGACGCCACGCCCAGTAGAATCGGAACGACCCGTTCGAAACCTTCTGCGGGCGTGGACAATAAGAGGGCGGCACCTGTGGCACCGCCGAGCGCGGCGGCGGGAACGATGCGCTTGATCCACTCTTCTTGGCCCTTGAGTTCTGGCCGCGACCCCCACACCGACCCGATGCCGTTGAACACCAGGGCGACGGTGTTGGTCACGTTGGCCGTCACGGGCGGCAGGCCGACGAGCAGCAGTGCGGGATAGGTGGCAACCGAGGCGAGTCCCGCGATGCTTCCGGTGAGACCGCCGACGATCCCCGCTGCGGCGAGGAAAGCCGTGTCCCACCATGTCACGATCCTTGACTATGCCCGAGCCCATCTGCCAACGTTCCATCGCATGCCAGCGTGCGCAGGACCGGCCGATGCGGACGCGTGACGCGCTGCCCGATCCTCTTCGGCACGCCATCGAGCAGACGCTGGCCGCTGAACGGCTAGAGGGCTGGCGGCCGACGGACGAGCACGTCGACGCGTTGGTCGCATTGGTCTGCGACGAGACGTCCTTCGGCGACTACTTCGCGGTGTACCGGGCCCGCTATCCGGTTAGCGGCACGCCGGAGCGCCGCGAACAGCGGCACGTCTTTCGGCGCAGGCGACCCTATCTGATCCCGGGAACGACGGTGTTGCGCAACAACTTTGGCATCGATTCGTTCGAAGCGCTTGCAGAGCTGGAATTCGTCGCCACCGCCGCACGCATCACGGCGTGGCATTGCCGGTTGGCGCACGGCGCTGTCGACATACGCGATCTCGACGTTCGCGCCATCCATCAACATGTGTTCGGCGACGTCTACCCTTGGGCGGGCGTCTATCGCGTCACGGAGTTGCGCCGCGGGGACTCGGTCTTCGCATGGCAGTCGTCCGTGGCTCGATCGATGGTGCATGTGCACGAGTCTGCGCGCGCCATCGCGAACCATGGCGCTCGACTGGACGCGCCCGCGCTGGCATACCGGCTTGCCCGTCTCTACGCCGAGTACAACCACATCCATCCGTTCCGGGAGGGCAACGGCAGGACGGGCACATTACTTCTGCATACCGTGGCCGCTCTGCTGGGCCGGCGGCTCGACCTGAGCGACGTCTCCCGGGAGCAGTGGTACGCGGCGTCGCATGACAGCATGCCGTTCCGTCGCGACGGCATGCCCAACCACCGGCCGTTCCTGCCGTTGTTCGTCGGGGCGCTGGGCTAGCAGGCGTCGCTGGCCGCGTCCAGCGGGGACGCCGCCGTGTGCAGGCGCCGGTGAGCTGTCAGCACCAGGTGGTCGGCGCGCTCGCGGACCTCGCGCGGCACGTGTATTCGCGTCGTGAAGTCCTCGATGATCTGCAGCACCAGGGTGCGCAACTTGACGTTGGTCTCCTGAGAGCGCCACACGAGGATGTCGAAGGCCTGTTCGGCGGAGATGCCGTAGGTCATCATCAGGATTCCCTTGGCCTGTTCGATCAGGGCGCGGTGAGCGGTGAAACCCGCGATGGCGGCATCGATGGACGTCTCGTCCCCGAAGTCACTGAGGTCCACATAGAAACCCTGGCTTCCGACGGCGGCGCCGTCGTCATCGCAGAGCCTGTCGCCGATGACGAGCACTGGGTGGATCAGGGCTCTATCCAGAACACGAAACGAAAATTGTTTGCGCGCCGATCAGGGGGCGTCTAGAGTCGCGATCGTGCCGAGGCGACTCGTAGTAGCAACCCGCAGCGGGGTCTGATCCTGACCGACCCCTCGCTGTGGGTCGAAGCTGCTACGTCGGTCGTTCCTGAAAACCAGAGAAGACCGGCACATGACATTTCAATCCGCGACCAGCGCAGCGCCGCTGACATTTGCGGCCCAGATCGGCGCACCAATGCCACGTGGTCTGCGCGAGGAGGCCGACGCGATGTCTTGGGAAGCTTTTCTCGCTGAGTACGCGCCCAGTTCCGGACCGCTGCGGCTGGGCAACTGGACCTGTACCGACGCCAACCGTCCCGCCAGCCAATTGGGTCCGCAGGCCCGCAACTACCAGGCCACCTTGGCGGTCGGGGACCGCATCAGCACCTCTGCTGCGGCCGCTTGCGGTCCCGTCGCAGCGCTGACGGCGATGCTCTACGACCGCGGCATCGCGCTCGAGATGGTCGCCTTTCACCAGGTTCCGGCAGGCGAGAACACCGCGACATTCGTTCGTGGCTCCGACGGCGCCCACGCCGAGTGGGCCATGGGCCTCTCGGACGATCCGACGCAGTCGGCGCTGCGTGCCGTCATCGCCTGCGCGAATCGCCTGCTGACGACCTGACGCCGGTCAGTGCAACGGCCGCAGCACAATCGGCATGCCATCGAGCGGGACCGGCATGCCGCCGTAGTCGTAGCGCGGCTTGTATCCGGGACGGACCAACTCGAGTCGGTACTTGCGCAGCAGTCGATGCATGACGGTTTTGATCTCCAGCTGACCGAACACCATGCCGATGCACTTGTGCGCCCCGCCGCCGAACGGGGCGAACGCGTAGCGGTGCCGCTTGTGCTCCGAGCGGGGCTCGGCAAAGCGGTCCGGATCGAACTTCTCCGGATCCGTCCACAGCTCCGGAAGGCGATGGTTCATCGACGGCCAGGTCACCACATCGGTACCCGCAGGGATGAAGTAGCCGAGTAGGTCGATATCGCGGACCGCCCGCCTGAAGTTCATCGGAAGCGGTGTGGTCATCCGCAGCGATTCGTTGATCACCAGGTCGTAGGTTTCCAGCTTGTCGAGCGCCTCGATGTCCAGCGGCCCGTCGCCGATGCGGGCCGACTCGTCGCGGCAGCGCTCCTGCCATTCCGGGTTGGCCGCCAGGTGGTAGGCCATCGTCGTCATCGTCGACGTCGAGGTGTCGTGGGCCGCCATCATCAAGAAGATCATGTGCGCGACGATGTCGTTGTCGCTGAACCGCTGCCCGTCCTCGTCTTCGGCGTGGCATAGCACGCTGAGCATGTCTGTGCCGCTGCCGCTGCGCTTTTCGGCGACGCGTTCCGAGAAGTAGTCCTCGAGGGTCTTGCGGGCCTCGATGCCGCGCCACCAGGTCAGGGGGCGGACCGGTTTGCGCACGATTGCGTTACCGGCTCGCGTGGTCGTGGTGAAGGCCTGGTTGATGGTGGTCACCAGCGCCTTATCGGTACCGGGTTCGTGGCCCATGAACACCACCGACGCGATGTCGAGGGTGAGCTCCTTGGCGGCGGGATGGAACAGGAATCTCGGGTCATCGGCCACCCAGTCGTTGGCCAGCACCTGCGTTGCCACTGAGTCGATGTGTTTCACATACCCCGACAGCCGCGTACGGGTGAAGGCCTCTTGCATGATGCGGCGGTGGAACATGTGCTCGTCGAAGTCGAGCAACATCAGACCGCGATCGAAGAACGGCCCGATGACCGGATCCCATGCGCGCTGGGAGAACTCCTTGTTGCGGTTGGAGAACACCGCCTGCGTCGCATCGGGACCCAATGCCAGCACCGACGACAGCGCGGGCGTCTGCTGGTAATGAATCGGGCCGTACCTGCGGTACACGTCCAGGGCGAAGTCGGGCCCACCGCGGAAGAACTCGATCATGTGGCCGATGATCGGCAGGCCCGAATCGCCCATCACGGGCTTGAGGCCACTGTCCGCCGGCGGTTCGGCCAGCACGAACTGGTCCCACTGCCGTTCCTTCAGCCGCTTTTCGGCCACGCCCATGCCCGGGATCGTGACGGGCGTCGGCTTCAACCGCCGTTTGGCCTGATCGAGCAGGTAATCGGTAGTGCTGATCGTCGCCATGCAATGCTCCTCAGCGAAAAGACTGTGGCCGTTGTCACTCCTAATCTTCATCCTGGATGGCAGACTTGACGCATGTCAAGTTTGGGATCCGGCGCGTCGCGGTGCGAAGGTCTACGGCGATGAATGCCCAACCCGCTCCGGAGGTCCGTCGCACCCGCGGCGACCGGCAGCGCGATGCCATCGTGACTGCGGTCCGCGAACTGCTCGAGGAGCGGCCGTTCAGCGATCTGTCGGTGAGCACGATCAGCGAGCGGGCCGGCGTCGCTCGGTCGGGCTTCTACTTCTACTTCGACTCGAAATACGCAGTGCTCGCGGTGATCCTGGCCGACGCAGGCGACCTGCTCGACAATCTGACGCACGATTTCGCGCCGCGCGAGCCAGGGGAGACTCCATCGGCCTTCGCGAAGCGGATGGTCGGCAGTGCCGCGGCGGTATACGCCACCAATGACCCGATCATGAGCGCCTGTGCGGTGGCGAGGAATACCGATGCGCAGATCCGGGAAATGATGGACGACTTCGCCGACGGCGTCATCGACAAGATCGTCACGCTCATTGAGCAGGACACCGACGCGCGACCAATTTCCGACGACCTGCCCGCGCTGGTGCGGACGCTGGCTGCCACGACCACGATGACGCTCACCCATGACAGCGCGTTCGTCGGCCGCGGTCAGGATCCGGCTCGCGCCGTCGAGATGGTCGAGCGGCTGTGGCTATACGGATTATGGGGTGGGCGCCCACTCGGCGACTAGCTGCCGGTCGTATTCCTCGCGGGCCTTGGCGACGTGATCGTTGTGTGTGAACGCCCATTCCGCGACCTTCGCGAGGATGCCGTGCAGGCCGTGACCGAGTTCGGTCAGCTCGTAATCGACTCGCGGTGGGACGACGGGATGCACGGTGCGGGTCACAAGGCCGTCGCGCTCGAGGCCGCGAAGCGTTCGTGTCAGCATCCGTTGCGACACAAGGCCGATCGACCGCTTGAGCTCGGTGAAGCGCATCGGTCGTTCCCCCAGCAGCGTGATCACCAAAACAGACCACTTATCGCCGATGCGGTCGAGGACATCGCGGACCGGGCACGCACCGAGCACTGTGTCGGGCGCCACGGCTAACCACTTGCTCAACGTCGGGACCTGCGGGGTTACCGCGGTGTGCCTGACGGACGCCAAAGTGCCTTCTTGCATCGCTTCTCCTAGTTCCGCACGATGTGGTCAGTATCAAACAGTAACCGGTTGGGAGACCACATGGCAGTCATCGGGATTACCGGAGCCTCCGGAACGCTCGGCCGGCGCACCGCGCAGTACGTGCTGGCGTCGCACCGGCCGGCCGACCTCGTGCTGTTCAGTCGCAGACCGGCCGCGCTCGCCGAATTCACCGATGCCGGTGCGATCGTCCGGCATGCGGACTTCGACCAGCCGGACACCCTGGCGACCGCTTTCGGTGGAGTCGATGTGCTGCTGCTGGTCTCCACCGACGCGGTGGGGCACAGGCGACCGCAGCACGAGGCTGCCATCAAGGCCGCCGCCGCAGCCGGGGTAAGCCGCATCGCATACACGTCAATGTCCAACCCCGACAGCGAATTTCCCATCGCGCTGCGCCCACTGTCCGACGACCACGCTGCCACTGAGGACGCACTGCGCCGCGCCGGACCGTCGTGGACGATGCTGCGCAACGGTCTCTACATCGACCTCTTGGCTCCCGGCTGGGCACAGGCAGGCGCCGCCGGGACCCTCGTCACCAATAACGGAGACGGGCGGCACGCGCCGGTGACACGTGATGACTGCGCGGCCGCCGCGGCCGCGGTTCTTCTCGGCGACGGGTACGACAACACGGTCTACGACATCGCGGGGCCACGACTGCTCGACGACGATGCGATCGCGGCCGTGCTGGCGGCCCGCTACGGGCGATCGGTCGAAGTCCTTCACGTGTCCGACGAGCAGTACGAGAAGGGGCTGGTGGCCGCGGGGCTGCCGGCCGAGATGACGGGCGTGCTGACTGGATTCGGCGCGAGCGTCCGCGCCGGCCTGCTGGAAACGCCGCTGGGCGACATTGAGAAGCTGCTCGGTCGCGCGCCTGTGGGCATCGAGGAGTTCCTCGCCAAAGACCAGGCGGCCTAGCCGGTATCGTCTGCGCCATGGCGCAGGGGAGCGGTTTTGCCGGTAAGCGTTGTTTTCTCACCGGAGCCGCCAGCGGCATCGGGCGGGCGACCGCCCTGAAGTTGGCCGCCGAGGGCGCCGAGCTCTACCTCACCGACCGTGACGCGGAAGGCTTGGAGAAGACCGTCGCCGACGCCCGTGCGCTGGGCGCGCAGGTGCCCGAATACCGGGTCCTCGACATCTCGAACTACGAGGATGTGGCCGCGTTCGCCTCGCGCATCCACGACAACCATCCGGCGATGGATGTGGTGATGAACATCGCCGGGGTGTCGGCTTGGGGCACAGTCGACCAGCTCACCCATCAGCACTGGAAGTCGATGGTCGACATCAACTTGATGGGGCCGATCCACGTCATCGAAACGTTCATGCCGCCCATGCTGGCCGCCCGCAACGGCGGGCACCTGGTCAACGTGTCGTCGGCTGCCGGACTG
>NZ_DASSCY010000295.1:0-2943 GCF_035697385.1 Mycobacterium sp.
CCGGCGCTCCGACACCCCAGTTGGTTCCCTGAGTGGCCGTCGTTCCATTGACCAGAATGATCGGCAGAGGATGTTCGGGGGTGACGGTGATCGACGGGTCATTCGCGCCGGGCGGCGGCCGCTGGGGATTGAAGAAAGACAGCGCGTCAAGGATTCCGTAGTTGACGGGGAACGGTCCGGTGCCTGTGGAATAGAGCGGCGCTCCGATCAGCGTCCTGCTAACGGCCGCAGCGGAATTCGCCACCGCGGTGGCCAGTGCATACGGTGCCCCGAAGAAGCTGTGCGGGCCGAAGGCCTGAGCGACAGTGTCGGCCACGGTATACACCGCCGACGCCACTACGATGCCCACGTTGGTAAAGATCCCGACTATTTGCCCGGGTTCCGGCAGGTGGACCGTGCTGGCGCCGGATGGCGTGTTCGACGCCGAGGGGCTGGACGGCGCGACGCTCGCCGCGGCCAGCGATTGGCCGGCGATCTGCGTTGGACGTCGTTGGGTGGGCGTAATGGTGCGAATCGCAGCGGGCTGTGGCTCGGTGGAGATGGTCTTCACCGGCTCTGCCGATTCGCTGGTCAAATCCGGGCGGTGCTCGTTGCGGCGCACACGGGGCTCCGGCTCGTCGCCGGGGTCGGCATCCGCTACCGGCGTCGGCTTTGACGGCTCAACGTCGACGACGGGCGACTCGCTATCACCCACCGTCGCCTCAGCGGTTGCCGCGTTCTCGGTGTCGGTGCCGCCGGTGTCGCCGCCCGGCGCGCCGGCCTGTTTGGGCGGATCGGCCTTGTCAGCCTTCGGATCGGACGAACTCTCCGAACTCGAAGTGCCACCCGAAGATGACGGGTCGTCGGCATGGGCGATACCGCTGCCCCACCCGACCGCAATCCAGGCTGTCAGCAAGAACGCGGCGACGATCAACCGCAACCACCAGTGAAAGGCCGCCCTGCCGGTATTCAGCAACATGCACTTCCTTGGCACCTGCCCACCTCTCGCCCGGTAGGCATGCAATGTATCCAGCAAACGGTCGGGCTGGTTTGCGATTGCGGATGCTGGTGCTAGCGCTAGATTGTCGAACGTGCCCGAAAGCTTTACCGAAACGTTCGCGGCAGGATTGGCGAGCTACGGCGAGCAGCCGTGCATCGAGTTCGAGGGCCGCTGGTACACCGGCCTTGACGTGGCCGCCTATGGCGAGGCCATTGCCCAGAAGCTGCGCGACGCACGGGTGCCCGACACCGCCCCAGTCGGCCTCGTCGTCCGCAACCGACTACCGCACGCCGCCGCGATCATCGGCTTCCTCGCCGCAGGTCGCGCCGTCTCGATGATCTACTCGTTCCAGTCATCCGAATCGATCGGCCACGACGTCGAGAAGTTGGGCCTTGCGGCTATCGTCGCCGACCGCGAGGACTGGACCCAACCGGTCATCGACGCCGCCAAGCGGGCCGGCAGCGCGGGCGTCGCGATCTCGATGCAGGCGCCGCACGTCGAAACGGTTCACGGACTCGAGCATCGCGACGAATCCCGCCGTCACGCCGAAGCCGAACCTGGTGTCGCACTGCAGATCTTGACCAGCGGCACCACCGGCCCACCGAAGCGACAATCGATCAAGACCACGGTTTTGGAGCGGACCGTCTTCAGCGTCACCAGTGGAGAGACGGCCCCGCCGGATGCGCCGCCCGAGCTGGCCTACTGGCAGTTCGGCGGTATCGGGGTGTGCCAGTTGATCGCCGGCGTCTACAACGGCAGACGCATCGTGATCCTGGAGCGGTTCACCGTCGACGGGTGGGTGCACGCGGTGAAGACGCACCGGATTCCGCGATCAGGCGTGCAACCCGCCGTCGTGCGAATGCTGCTCGACGCCGACGTCGCCAAGGAAGACCTGGCCTCGCTGCAGTTCATCATCAGCGCGTCTGGTCCCCTCGACCCTGAGACGCGCGACGAGTTCGAGGCCCGCTACGGCATTCCGGTCATGCTGGCTTACGGCGCAACAGAATTCGCGGGTTCGTTGTGCGCGTGGACCGCCGACATGACCCGCGAATTCGGCGAATCCAAACGCAACAGCGTCGGCAGGGCGCTGTCCGATACGCAACTTCGCATCGTCGACCCGGACACCGGTGCCGAGCTGCCGGTCGGCGAACAGGGACTGTTGGAGGCCAAGGTCGCGCCGATAGGTCCCGACTGGATTCGCACCACCGACATCGCCTCGATCGACGAGGACGGGTTCGTAACGCTGTACGGAAGGGCGGACGGCGCGATCAACCGCGGCGGGTTCAAGATCTTGCCGGAAACCGTTCGGCGGGTGCTGATTTCACATCCAGCGGTGCGCGACGCCTGCGTTGTCGGCGTGCCCGACGCGCGGCTGGGCCAGGTGCCGTTCGCCGCGATCGAAGCCACATCGGGGTTGCCGGTGCCGACCGACGACGAACTGAAGGAACTGGTCCGACGGTCGCTGCCCGTCTACAACGTGCCCGTCGCCTTCGCGGTGGTCGACGAACTGCCGCGCAGCCCGGCGCTGAAGGTCAGCTTGCCCGCCGTCGCGGCGCTCTACGAACGTCGCGCAAACAGGTAGTGCCGCGCAGGGTTCTTCCCGTTGTGGTCCATCTCCGGCTCATCGCCTGACGCCAGCAGCGTCCAGTCCGCGGCGAACCGCCGCTCGACCTCGTCCGGGTCGATACCGGGCACCCCGAACGATGCGCCGCGAACGAACTCGACCAGCAGCAGCCGCGCGTCGGGCGCCGCCACCGCCGTGACCTCGCGCACGTAAGCGTCGCGGTCCTCGTCGCTCATGCCGTGCAGGCAGCCGCTGTCGACGATCAAACCGAAGTTCGTTCCGATGCCCTCAGAGCTCAGCCGCGTCACATCGGCCTGCGAGAAAGTGACCGCGAGCTTGTTGGCTGCGGCCTTCGCGCGCGCTTTGTCGACGGCCTTGGCGACAAAGTCGACACCGGTAA
>NZ_DASSCY010000296.1:0-7831 GCF_035697385.1 Mycobacterium sp.
GCGCCGGCGCCGGCCGCCGCCCGGTTCGTCCCGTTCGAGGGGCCGCATCAGTCCGGCATCGCGGCGTTGCCGATCCCCGAGCAGGGGCTGGTCGCGTCGTTCACCGTGCAGTCGAAGGACAGGGCCGCCCTTTCGGCCACACTGGCTGCGCTCACCGATGAGATCCGCGGCCTGATGACCGGCAAGCCGCCCGAGGTGCGAGACCCTGCCTACCCTCCTGTCGATTCGGGGATACTTGGCGAAAAGCCGCCGCCGGACAACCTGTCGGTGGTCGTCGGTGTCGGCGCTTCGCTGTTCGACGACCGGTACGGCCTGGCTGATCGCAAACCGAAGGAACTGGTCACCATGCCGTTCCTGGCCAACGACCGGCTGGATCCCAAGCTGTCGCACGGTGACCTGTCGATCATCCTCGAGGCCGATCACAACGACACGGTGCAGTTCGCGTTGCGGCAGCTGATGCGCCGCACCCGAAGCGATCTGGTGTTGCGGTGGATGGTCGACGGCTATGCCCGCGGTATCGGGGCAGGCAAGGTGTCGGAAGCTGCGACTCCGCGAAACCTGTTGGGGTTCAAGGACGGAACCGCGAACCTCGACGTGGACGACGACACCCTGATGGACCGCCATGTGTGGGTTGGCGCCGACGATGGTGAGCCCGAGTGGGCGGTCGGCGGTTCGTATCAAGCCGTTCGGATCATCCGCATGTTCGTCGAGTTCTGGGACAGAACCCAGCTCGCCGAGCAGGAGGCGCTCATCGGGCGGCGCAAAGTCAGCGGCGCGCCGCTGGGGATGACGGACGAGTTCGCCGATCCCGATTACGCGGAGGACCCCGACGGCAAGCGCATCAAGCTGGACGCTCACATCCGACTGGCCAACCCGCGCACTCCCGAGACCGAGCCGAATCTGATTCTGCGGCGCGGATTCAACTATTCGAGGGGGTTCGACGGCGCTGGGCGCCTCGACCAGGGGCTGGCGTTCGTTGCCTACCAGCGCAGCCTGGAAAAGGGATTCCTCACGGTGCAGAACCGGCTTAAAGGTGAACCGCTCGAGGAGTACATCCTTCCCGTCGGAGGGGGTTTCTTCTTCATGCTTCCCGGGGTGACGGACCCGGACCGATTCCTCGGTGATCAGCTAGTCGGCTGAGGGCGTCGCTCGTAACGTGGTGGCGGGATTTCGCGCGGAATCCCGCCATGGCGTTACAAGCGGCGCCTAGGCCTTCCACGCTCGCGACAGCCGTCTGTCTCTTCCGGGGGACGCCTCGCGGGCGCGAAAATGGGGCGTGGTCGCATCCGACCGTGCGGTTTCATACGCGACACGCCGGGGTCGACGTACGAGTTCGCACAGTCGCGGTCGGAAACCTAGGTGACCGCTCTCAGGCGGTGAATTTCTCCGACGACTCCTCGCCGTCTCCGGATTCCTCCGTGGCCGCCGCCGCTTCTTCGGTCGAAACATCTTCGGGCGCAGGCTCGTTGGGAGCAGTGGGCGACGGCTCGGGAACCTCGACGGGGCTGGGCTCAGGAACCTCGACCGGGCCCGGTTCGGGAACATCTGCGGGCGTCGGCTCAGGAATGCGGTCGGGCGCCGGTTCCGTGTCTTCGGCGACCGGCTCTTCGGCGACGGGTTCTTCGGCTTCGGTTTGGGCTTCGTCGGCAGCCGGCTCTTCGGCCTCCGAAGGCCAGTACGCCCGCCACTCCTCTTCGCTGATCACCCCGAGAGTCGACATGTCGAGTTCCTCCGGTACATCATCGGCGCGGCGTCCAGCCGCAATTGCGTGCTCCGTCCGGCGCACGGTGTCCATGAACTCCAGAACCGCTGTCCGCAAAGCGTTCTCGGTGTCGACATGGGCCGCCACGCTGACCGACGTGATCGTGGCGGGAATCAGATCACCGGGCAGCCCCGCAGCCGTAACCCGCTCAATCACCTTCTGCGCCAACGCCAACGCGGGCTGGCCCGTTGGCACGTCGTCCATCGAGGAGTTGCGGTTCTTTTCCAGCGCTTTGCGCTCTTCCCACTGCGCGAGCTGCTCGTCGAGCGAGATCGGCTCTCCGGCAAGCACGGCCGGCACCCTGTTACCGAGCTTGCGCACCAGCGAATCGGCGACATCGTCGATGCTGAACGAATGCTGTGGTGCGTCCTCGGCGATTCGTGCGTGAAACAGCACCTGTAGCAACACATCTCCGAGTTCCTCGCGCAGTTCGTCGGCGTTGCCGCGGTGCACCGCGTCGAAAACCTCGTAGGTTTCCTCCAGCAGGTAGCGGCGCAGCGTCTCGTGCGTCTGCTCACTTTCCCACGGGCCATTGGTGCGCAGCTTGTCCATCATCGCCACCGCGTCGACCAGCCGCTCCCCCGGCGAGGCTTCGGGGGCCGCGATCAATTTGTCGCCCGCGGCCAGCCGCGCCTTCACCGCCGGATGATCGGGGTCCGACGACAGCAGAACCGGTGCGTCCTCCCCGTCGTACGCCGGCCGGGCCGCAGGCAGCGACCACGGCACCTTGACGGGCATCTCTTCGGTGTACTGGACGTCACCAGTGAGCAGGTCGATCGCGTCGATCGGAACCAGCGAGGGGCGACGCGCATCGACCAACACGACAGTCATCGTGTTTGACCTCCTCGCGAATGTTGCCCCGACCCCGACTTCGTTATATCAACATCGTCCTGCGGTTTCCCATCCAGCGCCAATACCAGCCCGGCCACCATCTTGACGAGTTCAAGATCACGGATCCGCGGCGCACCGATCCCGTCACCGGCCCTGGGAATCGGCACCTGCACCGTCGACGTCGTCGCGCGGTAGTTCGCGCTTGGGTACAGCCGCTTCAGCCGAAGTTGCTGAGAATCCACCAGCTGCAACGGCGATATCCGCAGTGACGACTCCGACACCGCGCTGATCTCGGTGATCCTGTAGCGACGGCACAACAACCGCAACCGCGCCACCGCCACCAGGCGCTGCGCAGTTTCCGGCAACGGCCCGTACCTGTCGACCAGCTCTTCTATGACGGCGTCCACCGCCGCGTCGTCAGAGGCGGCGGCCAACCGCCGGTACCCCTCCAACCGCAGCCGGTCGCTGGCGATGTAGTCCGGCGGCAGGTTCGCATCGACCGGAAGGTCTATCCGCACATCCTTCGGTTCCTCCGGTGCCAGAACGGTTTTCCCGTCCGCTGCCGCGCGGTACGCCTCGACGGCTTCGCCGACCAGCCGCACGTACAAGTCGAAGCCGACGCCTGCGACGTGCCCCGACTGCTCGGCGCCGAGGACGTTTCCGGCGCCGCGGATTTCAAGATCCTTCATCGCGACGGCCATACCCGCGCCCAGATCGTTGTTCTGCGCGATCGTGGCCAGCCGGTCATAGGCGGTCTCAGTGAGCGGAGCTTCCCGTGGGTACAGGAAATACGCGTAGCCGCGTTCACGGCTGCGGCCCACCCGGCCCCTCAGCTGATGTAGCTGCGAGAGCCCGAACGTGTCGGCCCGCTCCACGATCAGAGTGTTGGCGTTGGAGATGTCCAGGCCCGTCTCGACGATCGTCGTACACACCAGGATGTCGTACTCGCGGTTCCAGAAGCCCTCGACCGTGCGCTCCAACTGCTCCTCGGGCATCTGCCCGTGCGCGACGACGACGCGGGCCTCTGGCACCAGCTGCCGCACCTTGGCCGCCGCCTGGTCGATGGACCGGACGCGGTTGTGGATGTAGAAGGCCTGCCCGTCGCGCAGCATTTCCCGTCGCAACGCCGCGGCGACCTGCTTGTCGTCGTGCGGGCCCACGTATGTCAGCACCGGGTAGCGCTCCTCGGGCGGCGTCAGGATCGTCGACATTTCCCGGATGCCGGCCAGGCTCATCTCCAGCGTGCGGGGAATCGGCGTGGCGCTCATGGTCAGCACGTCGACGTGGGTGCGCATCGACTTGATGTGCTCCTTGTGTTCGACGCCGAACCGCTGTTCCTCGTCGACCACCACCAGGCCGAGGTCCTTCCAGGTGACGCCGGTCTGCAGCAGCCGGTGCGTGCCGATCACGATGTCGACCGAGCCGTCTTTCATGCCCTCGAGCGCCGCTTTGGATTCCGACGGGCTGGTGAACCGGGACAGCCCCTTGACCGTGACCGGGAATCCCGCCATCCGTTGGCTGAACGTCTGCAGGTGCTGATCGGCCAGCAGCGTCGTCGGTACCAGAACCGCGACCTGCTTGCCGTCTTGCACCGCCTTGAACGCCGCGCGCACCGCGATCTCGGTCTTGCCGTATCCGACGTCGCCGCAGATCACCCGATCCATTGGGATGGGCTTTTCCATGTCGGATTTGACCTCGGTGATTGCGGTCATCTGGTCCACGGTCTCGGTGAACCCGAACGCGTCCTCCATCTCCGCCTGCCACGGGGTGTCCGGATTGAAGGCGTGCCCTGCGGACGCTTGGCGCTTGGCGTACAGCGACACCAATTCGGCCGCGATCTCCCGCACGGCGCGGCGGGCCTTGGTCTTGGTGTTCGTCCAGTCGCTGCCTCCCAGCCGGCTCAGCGTCGGCGACTCGCCACCGACGTAGCGCGACAGCTGATCCAGCGAATCCATCGGCACATAGAGCTTGTCAGTGATATTTCCCGCGCCGCCTCTTTTACCCGACGCATATTCGAGCACCAGGTATTCACGGCGCGCGCCGCCGACTGTGCGCTCGACCATCTCGACGAATCGCCCGATGCCGTGCTGATCGTGTACCACCAGGTCACCGGCCGTCAGGGCCAGCGGGTCGACCACGTTGCGGCGTTTGGCGGCCAGCCGCTTGCCCTCGGTCGCGGTGGCCCTGTTGCCGGTGAGGTCGGTCTCGGTGATCAGGACGAGGTTGGCCCCGGCGATCACCACACCGTCGTGCAGGGGGCCCTTGAGCACCCCGACGACGCCTTCCTTCGGGGTCTCGCCGGGCTCCAACATCGTTGCGGGAGTGTCGGATTCGGCCAGTTGCTCGACCACGCGATGGGCCGTACCGGTGCCGGGGGTGACGATGGCTGCGTATCCGCCGGTCATGACGTGGGCGCGCAGCATCGCGAAAATCTCGGTGATGTTGTGCTGTTGGCCGCGGGCGGAGGGTGCCGGACGGATGTCGACCTGCAGCGCGGACTCGTCGGACAACTGGGAAAGCGTCCACCACGGGTGATCGCCCGTGCGGGCCGCGGCGCGGGCGTCGTCCAGCTCGACGAATCCCGACGCGCCGAGCGCTTCGATATCGATCGGCACGTCGCCGCCCACCGCGGCCGTCGACCAGGAGGCCTCCAAGAACTCGCGGCCGGTCTTGATCAGGTCGGCCGCGCGGGTGCGCACCTTCTCGGGATCGCAGATCAGAAGTGGTGTGCCCGACGGTAGGTGGTCGGCCAGGGTCAACAATTCGGTCGGGCGAAGAAGCGGAAGTAGGGCCTCCATGCCGTCGACGGGGATGCCCTCGGCCAGCTTGGCCAGCATGTCGGGCACGCTGCCCGGCACGGTGTTCTCCTGCACCGGGTGCTCCGCGGCGAGCTTTGCGGCGCGGTCGCGGACATCGCTGGTCAGCAGCACTTCGCGGCAGGGCACGGCGATAAGCGTGTCGATGTCGATCTCGGTGATCGAGCGCTGATCGGCGACCGAGAACATCCGCATCTCGGAGACCTCGTCGCCCCAGAATTCGATGCGCACCGGGTGCTCGGCAGTGGGCGGGAAGATGTCGAGGATTCCGCCGCGGACCGCGAACTCGCCGCGCTTGCCGACCATGTCCACCCGGGTGTAGGCCAGGTCGACGAGCCTGGCGATGACGGCGTCGAAGTCCGCGTCGGCGCCCACAGTCAGCGTGACCGGCTCGATGTCGGCCACGTCGGGCGCCATCGGCTGCAGCAGCGATCTGGTCGTGGTGACCACGACACGCAGCGGTGGGCCGAGGCGCTCGTCGTCCGGATGGGACAGCCGGCGCAGCAGCATCAGCCGCGCGCCGACGGTGTCGACTCCCGGGGAGAGCCGCTCGTGCGGCAGCGTTTCCCAGGACGGGAACATCGCGACGGCCTCGCCCAGCACGCCGCGCAGCTCAGCGGTCAGATCGTCGGCTTCGCGCCCGGTCGCGGTGACCACGAGCAGCGGGCCGTTCTGCGCGAGCGCGGTCGCCACGAAGACCCTGGCGTTGGCCGGGCCGACGAGCGTGAGATCGGCGGGTCTGTCGGCGGCGCGGCGGGTGACTTCTTGTAGGGAGGGATCCCGCAGGGCCAGCTCGACGAGGCCCGCGATCGGGGTTTGGACATGGGTGATCCCCGATGCGGTCATGATGCGTCCATCCTAGGCAAGCGCCGAAATGCCTGCGGGAGCGGGAGAAACGACGGCTACTCGTCGAGCAGCTGCGGGTCGTCCTCGAGGTGCATCAACCCGTTCCAGCACAGGTTGACCAGGTGCGCGGCCACTACTTCCTTCTTCGGCTCGCGCACGTCGAGCCACCATTGCGCCGCCATCGACACCGAGCCGACCAGGGCTTGGGCATACAGCGGCGCCATTTCGGGATCCAGGCCGCGGCGGGAGAAGTCGCCGGCCAGGATGGACGACACCTGGTTGACGGCCTCGTTCAGGAGCGTCGAGTAGGTGCTGCCGGACGTGATGGACGCCGGCGAGTCACGGATCAGGATGCGGAACCCGTCGGTGCGTTCGTCGACGTAGGTCAACAGCGCCAGCGCGACGCGTTCGATGCGCAGCCGGGACCGGTTGTTGGTCATCTTCGTCAGCGACGACGTGATGCCGTCGAGCAGCGCCGACATCTCGCGGTCGACCACCACCGCGTACAGGCCTTCCTTGCCGCCGAAATGTTCGTAGACGACGGGCTTGGAGACATTGGCCCGCTGCGCGATCTCCTCGATCGACGTGCCCTCGTAACCGCGTTCGGCGAACAACGTTCGTGCGACGTCGATGAGCTGATGGCGCCGCTCAGCGCCCGTCATCCGGGCGCGGGGGGCGCGCACTTCCTTGTCGAGCTTATCGGGCACTGCCACGTCTTTGAGGCTACGTCGTTCGACGTCGGGCGACGATCAAGCGGCGAGGAACGAGCCGCGATGAGGAGCCTGACCAGTCGTACTAGCATCACGAGTTGATCAGTCCGTCGTGGTGTAATCGGCAGCACCTCTGATTTTGGTTCAGATAGTTCAGGTTCGAGTCCTGGCGACGGAGCTCCGTCGTGGCGAGCGACCGCAAAATGACACGCACAACGGCGTGTCGCCGTACAAACACGGACGCTCGCGCCAGATAGGAGACCTATGACGGTGCACGGCGAAGCCGCGGTCCTGGTCCTGGCGGCAGGGGCGGGCACCCGCATGCGCTCGGACACCCCCAAGATGCTGCACACTCTGGCCGGCCGCAGCATGCTGGCGCACGCGCTGCACGCGGTCGCCGAGGTGGCCCCGCAGCACGTCGTCGTGGTGGTCGGAAAGGACCGCGAGCGCGTCGCATCCGCGGCCCAGGAGCTGGCCGGCGAACTCGGCAGGCCCATCGACATCGCGGTTCAGGACCAACAGCTCGGCACGGGCCACGCGGTGGGGTGCGGGCTGACCGCGCTGCCAGAGGACTTCGCAGGCACGGTGGTGGTGACCGCGAGCGATGTCCCCCTGCTGGACGCCGGCACGCTGGCCGACCTGATCGCCACGCACAGCGCCCAGACCGCGGCGGCGACCGTGCTGACCACGACGTTGCCCGATCCGACCGGCTACGGCCGCATCCTGCGCACCCAGGACGGCGAGGTGATCGGCATCGTCGAGCAGGCCGACGCCACCGCCTCGCAACAGGCCATCACCGAGATCAACGCGGGTGTCTACGCGTTCGACATCGCCGCTTTGCGCTCGGCGCTGAGCCGGCTGCGCTC
>NZ_DASSCY010000297.1:0-2281 GCF_035697385.1 Mycobacterium sp.
GGAGCAAACAGCATCAAGATCGACGTAGGCTCGTCGGCCTCGTTGCGGAAGCCATGAATGCCGCCGGGTGGCACGTAGAGGAAGTCGTTCGGGTGCCCGTCGATCCAGTCGTTGCCGTCGTACAGCCTGACCGTTCCCGACAACACGAAGAACGCCTCGGACATGGCGCGGTGAAAATGCGGTCCGGGTCCGCCGCCCTTCGGGGCGATCTCGACGCGGTACAGCCCGTAGTCGCCGTCGGTGGCTTGCTGGTTGGCCAGATAGTGGTACTTCACGAGGCCGAACGAGTCGTAATCCGGAGCGTCAGTGCTTCGCCGGAGCCAGGCACTGACCTCAGGTTCGTCTTTGGTGTATCGGGCTGGCGGATACGGCGGCACGATTAATGACATCGCTTGCCAGCCTGCCACATTCAGCCGACCGGAAACACCACGCCGGTCAGCTCTTCGGAGACTGCCCACAGCCTGCGCTGCGCGGCGGTGTCGTGCGACGCCTGGCTGGAGGCGACGACCTTCGGGTAGCCCCGTTGTTCGCCGAATCCGTCGGGTCCGAAGTACTGCCCACCGAGCACGGCCGGATCGGTTGCCGCCCGCAATGTCGGCAGCGCACCCATTTCCGGACCCTGCATCAGCGGTGCCAACACCGTGGCTAGCCCACGAAACGCGACGGGCAGGTTGCGCGCCAGTTCGGTGTTGGAGCCGCCGGGGTGTGCGGCTGCCGCGATGGTGTTCGTGCCGGTCAGCCGGCGCTGCAGTTCATAGGTGAACATCAGATTGGCGAGTTTGGACTGTCCGTACGCGCCCACCCGGCTGTAGCTGCGTTCCCATTGAAGGTCGTCGAAGCGGATGCCTGTTCGGGCGAAGCGATGTCCCTGGCTGCTGATCGTCACGATGCGTGACCCCTGCGCCGCCAGCACCCGATCGAGCAGCAGACCGGTCAGCGCGAAATGGCCCAGATGATTTGTGCCGAACTGTAATTCGAAGCCGTCCTTGGTGACGGACTTCGGCGTCATCATTACCCCGGCGTTGTTGATCAGGAGGTCGATGGCGTCGTAGTTCGACTTCAGTTGTTCGGCGGCGGCGCGCACAGACTCCAGCGAGGTCAGGTCGAGCTCTTGCAGCGAAACGTTCGCGCCGGGGTTGCGATGCGTGATGTGGTCGGCTGCCTCTTTGCCCTTGTCGAGGTTTCGCACGGCGAGCACGACCTGAGCTCCCTTCGCGGCGAGCGCGGCGGCGGTCTCGTAGCCAAGTCCGGTGTTGGCACCGGTGATGACGGCGGTACGGCCGGTCTGGTCGGGAATGTTGGCAGTGGTCCAGTTGCTCATCAGGTGTCTCCTACAATCGGTTAAACGGGGCTGGCGCTCCGTTTGATCACGACTATACGGAACGCGCGCCCCGCTTATCTATTCCCGAGGTGACTTGAGTTGTCTGAACCCGCTCGACCGTTGCGCGTCGACGCGGCCCGCAATCGTGCTCGCGTGCTGGAGGTCGCATACGAGACGTTCGCCGCTGAAGGACTGTCGGTGCCGATCGACGAGATCGCCCGCCGGGCAGGCGTCGGCGCCGGAACGGTCTACCGGCATTTCCCCACCAAGGACGATCTGTTCCGGGCGGTCATCGAGGACCGCCTGCGCCGCATCGTCGACGACGGGCGCGCTCTGTTGGCATCGGCGGATCCGGGCGAGGCGCTTTTCACGTTCCTGCGGTCGATGGTGCTGGACTGGGGTGCCACGGACCAGGGCCTCGTCGACGCTCTCGCCGGGGTCGGCATCGACATCAAGGACGCCGTGCCCGACGCGGAGGAGGCGTTCCTGGGGCTGGTCGGGGAGTTGCTGCGGGCCGCGCAGAAGGCAGGCACGGTGCGGCGTGACGTCGACGTGCCCGACGTGAAGACCATTGTGGTCGGGGCCCAGGCGATGCAGGCGTATCGGCCCGATACGGCAGAGCGGTTGACGGAGGTCATGCTCGACGGGTTGCGCGCGGGGTGAACGACCTTGCACTCGCCCTAGTCGAGTGCTAGAAATGCACTTGGCACTCGCGATCGGCGAGTGCTAGGTCGGGACGGTGAGGCAAGGGGCCGCACACGCGGAGCACACCCACAGCCGTCCGTCGCGGGCACTGCACCCGGCCAAAAGACGTGCCATCCCCAATCCGGAGGAACACTTCGCAATGGCCAAGACAATTGCGTATGACGAAGAGGCCCGTCGCGGCCTCGAGCGGGGCCTGAACAGCCTCGCCGACGCGGTAAAGGTGACGTTGGGCCCCAAGGGCCGCAACGTCGTCCT
>NZ_DASSCY010000298.1:0-7826 GCF_035697385.1 Mycobacterium sp.
ATCCGCTCGCACAACGCGTCGTAATTGTGTTCGACGTGCGCAGGTTCGTACGGCGCCCCGATGCTGGCCACCGCGTCGACCGTCGGACACTCATGGGCCGCGGCGATCACGGCCGAACCCCCGAACGAGTGCCCGACGAGCAGCCGCACCTCACGGCCGGACGTGTTCATGTATTCCACCGCCCGGACGGTGTCGGCGACCTTGTGGGAGAACGAGCCGTCGCCCCAGTCGCCCTCGGAGTCACCAAGCCCGAGGTTGTCGAAGCGGAGCATGCCGATGCCCTCGCTGGCGAGCTGCTTGCAGATTCGGCTTGCGGCAGGCGACTCCTTGCCGAGGGTAAAGCCGTGGGCGAAGACACCCCAGCCGCGCACCTCGCCCTCCGGCAGATCGACGAGACCCGCCAAGGCGGGTCCTGTGCTGCTGGAGAACCTGACGCGCTCGGCCACGCGCGTCATCTTGTCAAACCGCGGTCAGCGCGTCACGTTGGGCGAGCCTCTTGAGAACGCGCAACTGCTTACGCATCATCAGCAGATTGACCAGCGCGAGTGTTTGACCCAGCAGCCACGGGCCCTCGAACAGCACACGCACGTGCAGCCGGGTGCCATTGCCGTCCGGCCGCACCGCGTAGGTATTGCTCACCGAGGAGAGCCGTGACATCACGCTGTCGGCGCGCGGCCGCAGAGTGATGTGCTCATCGCGGGCGAACGCGGCGAGCTCGAAGATATGCGCGAGGCCGAAGATGCGGACGAACGGCTGCCCGACGGCGAGTTCGGTCAGTTCGGCCGACCGCGTGCGCGGGCTGCGGCGCCCGGTGTTGTCCAGCAGGTCGTAGCTGTACGGCGCGACACGCAACTGGCACAACCACGCGAAGACGATCGAGACCGGCGCGTCGACGGAGATGGCACGGTCCAGACGCACAGCGCCAGGCATCAGGTCATCGCACGGCAGGCGTGCCGCCTGTTCGGACTGAGTGACGTTCCAGGTGGTTCCGATCATGCCACTATATTATCTACTGTCTATATAGATGTCGATGGATATAAATCACCCGGTTCTATCGTGAGGGCATGAGCGCTGAAGGTGATCCGGCTAAGGGCGAACAGCGCGAAGGGGTCAAACTCACCAACCTCGACCAGCCTTTGAGTCCCGATGCCGGTGCCACGAAGCGCGATCTCGTCGACTATCTCGATGCGGTGGCCGATCGGATGCTGCCCGGACTCGCCGGTCGGCCCCTGACCGTCCTTCGCGTGTTGCGCGGACAAGCGCCCTTCATGCAAAAGAACGTTTCGAAGTACACCCCCGACTGGGTGCGGACAGCGTCGATATGGGCTGAAGCGTCCAAGCGCGAAGTACGCTATGCACTCTGCGACGACCGCCGGACGCTGCTGTGGCTAGCCAACCAACGCGCCGTCGAATACCACCCGACGCTTGGCCTTGCGACGAACATCTATCGACCGACGCACCTCGTGCTCGACCTCGACCCTCCCGCCGGCGCCGACTTCGCCGCCGTGGTCGCCGCTGCACACCTCGTTCGCCGTGCGCTGACGGACAGCGGCCTGGCAGGCACGGTTAAAACCAGCGGCGCCAAGGGCGTTCACGTATTTGTGCCGATCGACGATAGCGCACCAGTCGAGGACGTTGCCGGCGCCACACGCGCGCTCGCTGCCCGTGCCGAGGCGCTCGATCCCGACCTGGCGACAACGGCGTTCATCGTGGAAGACCGTGGCGGCAAGGTATTCATCGACTCGACCCGAGCCGGCGGCGCGACAGTCGCTGCTGCATACAGCCCGCGGCTGCGCCCGGGCACACCGGTGTCCTTTCCGGTGGAATGGTCAGACCTCGACCGAATCACGCCCGGCGACTTCACGGTTCACACGGCGATCGATGCACTTTCCGGAGGCGACCCGTGGGCCACGTCGATGCCCGCACCACAGCGGCTGCCCGACGACCTCATCGAGCACGGCCGAACCATCCCGGTGGCCCGCGTGGCCGCCATGCACGAGGGCAAGCGACGCGCCCGCGCTCGCCGGGCCGAAGAAGGCTGAGAGCGTTGGCCAGTTCGGGGTCTACGGCTGGGAAGGTACCTCCTAGGCGGATTGGCGAAGCAGGCCATCGGCGGCTGAAGGGAGGTCCGCGGGCAGCTCGCGAAAATCCAAGCCGCACTGGGTGATCAGGCCAGCGAACGGCGTGTAGGCGGCGATGACCACTTGATGGCCGGCCCGTCGCAGACGCACCCCCACACCGGTCAGCGGGGCGACGTCGCCGCGGCTGCCGACCGCGACGATAACGATCGTGCTCATCGCTTCCGTCGCAGTGCTCGACCGAAGATCTCGACCAGATCCTCGGCGTAGCCACGTGCATCGAAGTCGGGATCGCGCAGGATCTTTTCCACCACGGCGTTGACGGCACCACGCAACGCGATCGCCATCGAATCGACAGGGAAGTCGCCGAATTCGCCTGTGTCTTGTCCAACGCGCAGGATCGCGGTGGGGTCCAATGCGGCCAGCTCCTGGCTCAGTTCGGGACTGAGCCCAAGCTCGTCGAAGCGGCGCCCGTCACTGGGTTGGTAACTCGAGCCGATCTGGGTTAACGCAGCCAAGTGGATCCTGTGCGTGTCGAAGTACTCCACGCTCGCCCTGATGTAGGCATTCAGCTTGGCCGCCTGCGTCGCTTCGGCGTCCACCGCCGGGACGACCACGGCCAACGCTGAGCGGTACATCTGCTCGATGATCGCGTCGACCAGGTTGTCCTTGGTCCCGAAGTGGTACAGCACCGCGCTCATCGCGACCCCGACCCGGTCGGCGATCTTGCGGATGGACGTTTGGGCCCATCCGATCTCTGCGATCACCTCGATCGCGCACCCGACAATCTGCGCTCTGCGCGCGGATCCGGTGAACGTCCGCGGGGACGTTTCTGATCGCACGATCTGATATTAGATCATTTGATCAAGACCCGAAAGAAGTCGGCCCACTGGCGCGACTTCGATGCGCTTGACGCTGCGGACCGGGCAAGGATGGCGTTGTGGCCGACGAGAATCTGATCATCGAGCTCAGCATGGTTGAACTACGCGCGATCACCGGATATGCCATGGCCTGCGCGGAGCCCGCGTTGACGATATTCGAGCGCGACTGTGCGGATCATCCGCGCGCACGGGCCGCGCTCGACGAGGCGCGTAGGTACGCAGCTGGGGCACCCGGACCAAGGCGCTACGGGTAGCCGCGTTGGACGCGCACAGGGCCGCACGGGCAGCCTGAGAGATGCCACATGAAGCCGCAGCGGACGAGGCGCGTGCAGCCGGTTATGCGGGAGCAGCCGCGTACCTGCGCCCGCCGGCGAAGGCCACCCAGGACGCGCACGATTCATGTTCCTCAAGCACGACGGAAGGGGTACGAAACGATCACGGAGACCACCACCGACTGACAAAACGAAGCGGGTGCGTGACACCCTTGCCTGCAACGACATTGGCGCTCCAGACGCTCTACGTCGTCGAGCCGCAGCACGGCGCCCAATGCATGGCCGGCGAAGAACTGCCACGACTCCTCGGTGGCGGGCGCGGCGCTGCGGCCGCGACGACGCCGACGGAGAAACGCCCGCCAAGAAGACCGCGGCGAAGAGACAGCTACACGGGCAGATCCACCCGGAGCGCCAGGTGCTCAGCGAGTATCCGACGCAGCGCGGCGTCCATCGGATGAGCGGATGAGAGGTCGCGGCCGAACCGGCTGTCCACCACGACTACCGCGCCCTCACGCAGTTCGGCGGTCTCGACCTGATCGACGAACGCATCGAACAGCGCGGGCGGCGTGGCCAGGTAATACAGCGCCCGGCGCGACTCGTTCAACCCGGCGGCATACACAAGTCCGTGTTGGGTGATCACGAAGAGTTCCGAGGTGATCCTGGCGTTCGGGGTCTCGGCTTTGCCCCATGCGATTGCGGCGCGCCGGGTCTGTGCCAATCGATCCGGGACGTCGTCAGTCAACGTGAGCAACCTCTCGACGAGTGCTCCACCCATCCGCGGATATGAGTCGATGGCGGGCCTGAAGTACCGCTGGAAGATCTCGCCGAAAACGTCGTACAGTTGCTCGCTCATCGCGGCTCCCCAGGTTTCAGACGGACACCTCAATTGTGCGCCCGAAACCGTCAGCTGAGTACCAGTCTGGCCAGGACGGCGGCCTCTGCCGTTGTGGGGAGGGTCGGCAGCGAAGGTCTTGCTCGCTCGTTCACACGTTCACAAATGAAAGCGGCCGCCAGCAGATGCTGGCGGCCGTTCCGTTTGGTAGCGGGGACAGGATTTGAACCTGCGACCTCTGGGTTATGAGCCCAGCGAGCTACCGAGCTGCTCCACCCCGCGTCGGGTGAACGTTAGGTTACCGAAGGACAAGGCCGTCCACCAAATCGCCTGGGCCGCGGCCGCGAACGCATGCTCGCGGATGGCTGCCTAGCGAGTTGTCTGGTACTTCTTCACCGCGTCGTCGAGCCGCTGCAGGGCCTCTCCGTAGTCGGAGAACTTGCCGCCGGTCTGCGCTTCGCGCATCGCATCCAGCGCAGCGTTGACCTCTTGCAGCGCTGCGGCTTTCGCCGGCGACAGCTGCACAGGACCACCGGGTCCCGGCGGAACGGCCGCAGGCACTTCAGGAGCCTGGCCGGTCCGTTCCTGGGGCGGTTGCGCCGCTGGCGGCTGACCGTCGGCCGGGGGCTGCGCGGCAGGCGGTTGCCCGTTGCCCCCCACCACCGGCGCCGGACCGGTGGCGGTCGCATCGGCGCCGGGTCCGAACAGCTCGGTCAGCGCGTCACGCACGGTTGGGCCGTACCCGACCCTGTCGTTGTACATCATCGCCACGCGGATCAGGCGCGGGTAGGACGAGGCCGCGTCGCTGGCACCCGGTGAGGCGTAGACCGGTGTGACATAGAGCAAGCCACCCTGGGCCACCGGCAGCGTGAGCAGATTGCCCCACCGGATCCGGTTCTGGTTGTCGCGACCGATGACACCCAGGTCTTGGCTGACCGCCGTGTCGGTGCTTATCGCGTTGAACGCCAGCTTCGGGCCGTTGACCTGACCGGGAATCGTCAACACCGTGATGTTGCCGTAGGTGTCGGGGTCGGAACTCGCGCTGATATATGCAGCCAGGAAGTCGCGACGGAACCGGTTCATCGCACTGGTCAACTGGAACGACGCCGAATTATCTTCGGACGCAAGGTCTTTAGCGACGATGTAGTACGGCGGCTGGAAGCTGCTTGCCGTCGGGTTGGGATCCTGTGGGACATCCCAGAAGTCCGAGGTGGAGAAGAACGTCACCGGATCGTTGACGTGGTACTTGGCCAGCAGCGCGCGTTGCACCTTGAACAGGTCTTCTGGGTAGCGCAGGTGTTCCTGCAACTCCGGCGTGATGTCACTCTTGGGCTTGACCGTGCCCGGAAAGACCTTCATCCACGTCTGCAGCACCGGATCCTGCTCGTCCTGCGCGTAGAGCGTGACCTTGCCGTCATACGCATCGACGGTCGCCTTCACCGAGTTGCGGATGTAGGACACCTGCTTGTCGGGTTGCAGCCGGTTGACCGCCACCGCGCTGGAATCCGCCGTCGCCGACGACAGCGTCGTCAACTCCGAGTACGGATAGTTGTCCAGGGTGGTGTAGCCGTCGACTATCCACACCATCCTCTTGTTGACGATCGCCGGGTAGACGGTCGTGTCGGTGTCAAGCCACGGCGCCACTGCCTTCACTCGCTCGGCGGGGTCGCGGTTGAAGAGGATCTTGCTGTTGTCCCCGATCGCATCGGTGAACAAAAAGTTCCATTCCGCGAACTTGGCGCCGAACACCGAGCGAGCGAGCGCATTGCCGATCGGCACGCCGCCGCTACCCGTGTAGGTGTAGTTCTTGGTCTCCGTGTTGGTTTCGTAGTCGTATTCGCGATCGGCACCGCTCCTGCCGACGATCGCGTAGTCGTCCGACGTGTCGGCGATGACCGGGCCGAAGTAGATGCGCGGCTGCTCCAGAGGGGCAGGCCCCGGGGACACCACGCCGCCATTGGCGCCGACCACGCTGGCGAGGAACTCCGGGTACCCGCCGTTCTGGTTGGGGTCGTTGGCGACACCCCGCACGGTGTTGGCAGGCGATGCGATGAACCCGTTGCCGTGGGTGTAGACGGTGTGGCGGTTCTGCCAGTTGCGTTGGTTGTCGATCAACCTGTCGGGGTTGAGTTCGCGTGCGGCAACGACATAGTCACGCAGGTTGCCGTCGCGGTCGCGGTAGCGGTCGATGTTCAGCTGGTCGGAAAAGTAGTAGAAGTTCTTGCCCTGCTGGAACTGGGTGAACGCCGGACTGACGATGTTCGGGTCGAGCAACCTGATGTTGGACGTGGTCGCCCGATCGGCGGCTACCTGCTGGGCGGTCGCCGGGGTATCGCCGCCGTAATTGCGGTAGGTGACCACAGCGTCGGTAAGGCCATAGGCCTGCCTGGTCGCGGCGATACTTCGGCTGATGTATTCGCTTTCCTTTTGCGCCGCATTGGGTTTGACACTGATCTGTTCGACGACCAGGGGCCAACCGGCGCCGACGACCAGCGACGACAACAGCAGCAGCACCACGCCGATCGCTGGAATCCGCAAGTCGCGCAACACAATCGCGGAGAACACTGCCGCCGCGCAGATCACGGCGATGGCCATCAGGATGAGCTTGGCCGGCAGCACAGCATTGATGTCGGTGTAGCCGGCACCGGTGAACGGCTTGCCACCGCGGGTGTGGCTCAGGAGCTCGTAGCGGTCCAGCCAGTACGCGAGGGCCTTCAGCAGCATCAGAACGCCGACCATCGTGATCAGCTGGATGCGTGCCGACCGGGTCAGCGCACCGGCGCGCCCGGACAGCCGGATGCCGCCGAACAGATAGTGCCCGACCAGGTTGGCGATGAACGCGAGGAACGTCGCCCAGAAGAGGTACATCAGGACCAGCCGGTAGAACGGCAGGTCGAAGGCGTAGAAGCCGAGGTCCTGACCGAACTGCGGGTCGGTGATCCCGAAGTCGCCGCCGTGGATGAACAGCTGAATGGGCTCCCAGTAGTTCTGCGCGATGACGCCGGCGAATACGCCGATCACGGCCGGGACGCCAATGCCGATCAGCCGCAGCCGAGCCATCACCGCGGTGCGGTAACGCGCAACCGGGTCATTGGGGCCATTCGTCGGCACGAACACCGGGCGCGAACGGTAGGCCAGCGCCAGGCCGGCGAATACGACGGCGCCGATCAGCAGCGACACCACGAGAAACACGACGAGCCGGGTCACCAGCACGGTGGTGAACACGGAGCGGTAGCCCAGTTCGCCGAACCACAGCCAGTCCACGTAGGCGTCGACGAACCGCGGTCCTATCAACAGCAACAGCCCGGCGGCCACCCCGACCGCGATCAGAATCCGGCTACGTCGTGTCAGCTTCGGCATTCTCGCCGCGGGCCGCATACCCACTTGTTAACTCCAGTCTTGGGTTCTCGAACGTCTGATGTGACGTGCCACAACTCTACGCACTCGCCCCACGGCTATTTCTCAACAACGGGGAGGTTCGCCACCAGCGGAAAGTGTGTTCAACGCGTCGACCGCCTGGCCGAGGTTGTCCACCTTGACCAATTCCACACCGTCCTCGTGCGCGGACTTGGCCTCCTCGCAGTTATCGGCAGGCACCAAGAACACCGTGGCCCCGGCTTCTGCGGCCGCCAGGATCTTGTGGGTGATCCCGCCGATGGAGCCGACCTCGCCGTCGCCGGTGATCGTGCCGGTGCCTGCGACGAATTTGCCGTCGTTGAGGTCGCCGGTAGTGAGCTTGTCGATGACGGCAAGGCTGAACATC
>NZ_DASSCY010000299.1:0-48843 GCF_035697385.1 Mycobacterium sp.
CCACCCGGGGGCCGTCGCAAGCCGGCTTGCGACCCGCTGCAGCCGACTGCCGTTCCGCTGATGGACCATCAAACCTGTAGTGGGTCGCATCCGGACTCCCGGATCGAGCACGTGGATGGCAGTGGTGTTTTCGGTGTCGAACCCGTACAAAGCCGCCGCGGTACCCAAACACGCGACCGCATGTTGGCCCATGAAGAGATCAAGGGCGCACAACCGTCCCAACAGGTCCGGTTCGGCGGCCGCATAGATGCCGTACCAGACGCGAAACAGTCCACCTTTCTTGACTTGGATGTCGAGTTGCTGACGAGTCATCACCGTGAGCAACTGTGCGCTGGTGGCGAACCCGCCAACCCGTTCCAACAGAGCCAGAGCATTGGGATGCACATCGGAGACGATCGACTATTCGAGCGCCCGACCATAAGCCTGACCGCCCGAGATGGGGATGAAATCCCAACTGTGGAAATACGCTCGCCGCCGAGCAGACGCAGAATCGCACGAATCGCCCTCGGGTAACGCGATTCTGCGTCTGCTCGCGCTAGGAAGTGAACGCGTAGTCGTCGAGCGGGAAGCGGCGGCTGCGCCAGTACGCCTCCAGCGTGCTGGCCGGCCGCAACGGCACATCGCCGTTCTTGTCGAAGTAGTAACTGTTGGCCTGCTTGCAGCTGTCCTGCCAGAAGATCTGCCGGTGCCGCTTGCGCATCATCTCGGCGAAATAGCGGTCGTTGGCTTCCTGGGTCACCTCGACGCGCCGAGCGTTGCGGCGGTTGGCGCGTTTCAGGCAGCGCACGATGTGGTGGGTCTGCGCCTCGATCAGCGCGAAGTACGACGACCCGACGTATCCGTACGGCCCGAACACGGTGAAGAAGTTGGGGAATCCGGGCACGCTCACGCCTTCGTAGGCTTGCAGTCGGTGCTCGTCCCAATAGCTGCTCCACGACCGGCCGCGGGGCCCGGTGACCGGGTAGGTCGGGAGATCGTCGGTGTCCATCACCCTGAACCCGGTCGCCAGGATCAGCACGTCGACGTCGTGGGTTTCGCCGTCGGTGGTCGCGACACCGGACCCGGTGATCTTGTCGATCGGTTCGGTGACCAATCGGACGTTGTCGCGGTTGAACGTCGACAGGTAGGTGTTGTGGAAGCCCGGCCGCTTGCAGCCGACCGCGTAGCGGGGGGTGAGTTTGTCGCGCACCATCGGGTCGCGCACCTGCTTGCGTAGGTAGGCCTCGCCGACCTTCGACATGTTCTTGGCCATCGGGTTGACCGTGAAGTACTGCGCGGGGAGAGCGAACGTCAATTCCACAAAGGCCTGGCTGAGCAGTCGCTGCACGGCCCTGACGCCGGGTATGCGCATCGCAAAACGCTGACGAGCTGATAGCGGCACGTCGAACTTGGGGAAGCACCATATCGGAGTGCGCTGAAAAACGGTGAGCTGCTTGACGATTGGCGCGATTTCGGGGATCACCTGCACCGCAGACGCGCCCGTTCCGATGATCGCGACGCGCTTACCCGTCAGGTCCTGGTCGTGGTCCCAGCGCGCGGTGTGCATGGTCACGCCGGCGAACGAGTCGACGCCGTCGATGTCGGGGAGCTTGGGTGTGATGAGCACACCGCTGGCGTTCACGAGGAACCTGGCGGTGACGACGTCGCCAGGGTCGGTGCGGATGCGCCACAGGTCCGTCTGGTCATCGAAGTCGGCGCCGAGGACCTTAGTGTTGAACCGGATCTTGGGGCGCAGACCGTACTTGTCGACGCAATGCTCGGCGTAGGCCTTCAGCTCATGTCCTGGCGCATACGTGCGCGACCAGTTCGTGCTCTGCTCGAAGGAGAACTGGTATGAGAACGACGGAATGTCCACGGCGATACCGGGATAGGTGTTCCAGTACCACGTGCCGCCCGGTCCGTCGCCTGCCTCGACCACCAGGTAGTTGCCAAGGCCGGCCTTGTCCAGTTCGATTGCGCTGCCGATACCGGAAAAACCGGCGCCGACGATGACGGTGTCGTAGTCAGGATCTGTCATACGGCCTCCCGCCTGTGTGCGATGACGTGCAGGCCGTGCTTGGGCCGCAGCGTCAGCGTCGCCTCCAATTCCACAGGAAAGCCCGGCACGACGTCAAAGGTGAACTGCTGGCTCATGATCGCCGCCATCAGCACCATCTCCATCAACGCGAAGCTCTGCCCGATGCAGATCCGTCGTCCGCCGCCGAACGGCAGGTACGCCGACCTGGGCCGGTCCTTGCCGGCCTCACCGAGGAAGCGGGTCGGGTCGAAGGTCTCGGGGTTCGGCCACCAGCGCTCGTCGTGGTGGACCTGATGGATCGGGATGAGCACCGTCGTGCCGGCGCGAATGTGGTGCCCGTCGATGATGTCGTCCTCGATCGCCTCACGCGCGATCATCCACACCGCGGAGAAGTACCGCTGCGACTCCTGCAGGCATGCGGTCGTCCACGGCAGGCGGCTCAGATCGGCCGCGCTCGGCCGGCGACGGCCGAGCGCATCGTCGATCTCGGCGAGCATCTGGTCGCGGACGTGTGGGTTCTGCGCCATCAGGTACCAGAACCACGACATCGCATTGGCAGTCGTCTCGTGGCCGGCGAGCATGAAGGTCAGTGCCTCGTCGCGGATCCGCTGCCGCGGCCATGTCCCGCCGTCGGCGTTGAACAGCACGTTGAGCAGGTCGGCGGAGTCGGTCGGATGAGCGATCCGCTCGTCGAGCACGCCATTGACCGCGGCGTCCAGCGCGAGCGCGACCTTCTGACCCTCCCGCAGCGGCGGCGGCAGCGGCACACCCGAAAACGTGCACCAGCTCAACGCGTCGTAGACGTGTCGCGGCATCAGCCCCCACAGGCCGATCCTGGCCAGCCGCTCTGTGCGCCGCAGCCCGCGTGTGGTGAGGTCCTTCATGCTGTGCACCAGCGGCCCGAAATCCTGGCTGAACAGCGCGTTCGCCACTACTCGCAACGTGGCCTCCACCATCGTCGCGTGCATGTCGAATTGCTGCTCGGCCGTGACCTCGGCGGTGATGCGTTCGATCGGATCGATCATCAGGTCGACTATCTCGTTGAGATGGCGCCGGGCGAAAGTTGGATTGAGCGTGGTCCGGTGGGCCGCCCAGGAGTCGCCTTCGTCGGTCAGCAGATTGATCCCCGCGGCGGCACGAATGGCCTCGTATTCGTTGGATTTGACGTATCGCTGCCGGGCTCGGTGCAGCACGTGGTCTACGTAGTCAGGGTGGCTGATCGAGACGAATCGCCTTCCGGCACAACGGAACCGCGTGATGTCATGCCCACGCGTCCGCGCGAGGAAGCCACCCTCTGCGTCGAAACCGATGGTGATCGCCTCGCGGGTCATGGTCAACGTGCTCAGCCGCGCCGCTGGTGCCGCCATGAACCAACGGTAGGAGTGACAGCCCGCAATCGGAATGGGACTATCGGACAGAGAGTTGGGAGTTTAGGACAGATGGCTTCGACGACGTGGTCGCCCGACCTCCGGCGTCCGGTCTACACGACCCGGGTGCTCTGCGAGGTCGCCTACGAGCGCGGTGTCGCGACCTCCGACCTCCTCGCCGGGACCGGGATCGCGCCGGATGACCTCCACGACCCCGAGGCGGTGGTGGTGGCGTCAGACGAGATCGTCGCGGTGCGCAGGCTGCTGGCCGTGCTGCCGGACGCAGCCGGTCTTGGCATGGAAGTCGGCAGCAGGTTCCGGCTGACGCATCTCGGCCTGCTGGGCTTCGCCGCGATGTCGTGCGCCACGTTCCGCGAGTTGTTCGGCATCTCGATGCGCTACTTCTCGCTGACCATGTTGAACATCGAGGTGAAGCTGTTCGAGGGTGCGCAGAGCTGCATTCTCGAGTTCGAGGTCGACCATCTGCCGGTCGACGTCCGCGGGTTCTTCCTCGAGCGTGATGTCGCCGGGATAGTCATGACAGTAAGCGAATTCGCGCTTCCGGTCGTTGCGCGGTATGCCGATCAGGTGACCGTCGAGGCGACACTCGATCCAGAAGTTGTCGCGCCCTTGCTGCAACTGTTGCCCGCCGTGAACAGGGAATTCGGCCGCGCGCACAACCGTCTGCATTTTCCCCGCGCGATGTTCGACGAACCGTTGCCGCAGGCGGACAGCCACACATTGCAGATGTGCATCGCGCAGTGTGATGTGCTGATGCAGCGATCTGAACAGCGCCGCGGGATCACTGCTGTGGTGCGTTCCAAGCTGTTTCGCGAATCCGGGCGCTTCCCGACATTGCCCGAGGTGGCTGCCGAGCTTGACGTCCACCCGCGCACACTTCGCCGTCAACTCGCCGACGAGGACACGTCCTTTCGTGCGCTGCTGAACGAGGCGCGCTCCACGCTGGCCGTCGACCTGCTGTGCAATGTCGGGCTCACCGTGGAAGAGGTGTCAAAGCGACTGGGCTACACCGACACTTCGACGTTCTGTCACGCCTTCAAGCGCTGGCACGGTGTTCCGCCGAGCGCTTATCCACGGACGCGGACAGGCTAGGCGCCAGCTTTCTGGTTGATGACCTTGAGCATTCTGTTCGGCACAACTCGTGACGCGATCCGCAACGCCCGAACCATTCCGATGTTGATCACGAAGGTGTCCCTGGCCATGCCCCGCAACGTCTCGGAGGCGACGCGCTCGGGCGAAATACCCCGCTGCGCCTGCCCGCGGCGGGCCCGTGCGCCCTTGTCCAGGTCCGTCTCCACAACAGGTGGCGCGAGATCGAAAACCTTGACGTTGGTGTCCTGCAGCTGATAGCGCAGCGACGTACTGAATGACTGCATCGCAGCCTTTGTCGCGCAGTAAACAGGCATCACGGCGATCGGAACCAGTCCGAGTCCGGACGAAACGTTGACCACCGCGGCGGTTTCCTGCTTGAGAAGCTGAGGCAGTAGCAGGAACGTGAGATGGATTGGAGCGGTCAAGTTGACGTCGATCTCGTTCTCCTGCTCGAATTGATCGGCGAGATCGTCTGTGCCGACGTGGAATTCGCGCTGTACGCCGGCATTGTTCACCAAGATGTTCAAGTCGGGGAAGGCTGCCAATAGCCAGGCGGCTAAGCTGATGCGCTCATCCGACCGGGAGAGATCGGCGACACGGACATGCAGTTGCGGATGCTTCGCCTGTGCGTCGAGGAGCTTGTCTTCGCGTCGTCCGCAGACGATAACGGTGTTGTCAGTCAAGAATCGCTCGGCGAGCGCGAACCCGATACCCGTCGCGCCGCCCGTGATCAGAACCGTGTTGCCGGTCATCTGCATGTCAGGGCCACCGTCCGTCGTTCTTGGCAGCTTCTACCTCGCGTAGCCCCGCCTCCCGCATGCGCCCCGCGTCGATGAGACGTTGCACCCGTTCGACATTCGATGCAGACCAGGGGCTGCGCGGCTTGCGGCTGCTGAATCTCTGGACGCGTGACACCTCGTCGTACTTGCGGGCCATGCTGTCGATCCAGCCGAAGCACAAGGCGACCTCGACGGCCTCGCCGTAGGACATGCCCGGCTCCGGTGCGTTCTTGTTGAAGAGCCGGACCCAGATCTCCGACGCTTCATCGTGGTTGCGCGACAACCAGTCCTCCCATTCGGCCGTTGTGCGAACGTCGAGCACCTCGCGCTCGGTCATCCGCGGTGCAGCGCGGCTTTCAGCGCCGCCAGTCCGCGGCTGGTTGCCTCGGCCGCGGCAGGAACGACCAGTGCAAAGCTGATGAATCCGTGCACTAGAGTCGGTTCGTTACGCAGTTCGACGGGAACCCCTGCGGCGGTGAGCAATTCCGCATACCGAGCGCCGTCGTCGCGTAGGGGGTCATACTCTGCCGTGGCGATGTACGCCGGCGGTAGACCCGTTAGGTCCGCGGTGTTCGCCGGCGCAAGCGTGGTAGGCAGCTTGGCGTGCTCCCTGATGTCGGCATCCGGTACGTACCACCCGAGGAATGCGGCAACGACGTCGCGGTCGAGGATCGGGCCGTCGGCATTCTCGACCATCGAGGCAAGCGTCATGTCGCCCGTGGTGGAGGGGTACCACAGGAGCTGGAACACCACCGGCGGCCCGCCATGGTCACGGGCCAACTGCGTCATCACCGCCGAGATGTTGCCGCCGGCCGAATCACCGGCCACCGCGATGCGGGTGGGGTCGCCGCCGAGTTCACCTGCGTGCTCGCCGACCCACTGCAGCGCTGCCCACGAGTCCTCGATGCCCTGCGGGTACGGGTGTTCGGGGGCGAGCCGGTAGTCCACCGACACCACGATCGCCTCGGCTTCTACGGCGTGGGATCTGGCCACCGGATCGTGGGTGTCGAGGTCACCGATCGACCAGCCACCACCGTGGTAGAACACCACGACCGGGAGGTTCTCGTGTTGCGCGACCGGTGGATAGTAGATGCGGACCGGAATGTCGGCGATGTCGCCGTAGCCGATCGTGCGTTCTTCGATCCGCATGTCGGGCAAGAGTTCCGGGGGCGCCTTGAGCTGACGCATCTGCTCGCGGGCCACCTCGACGCCGTCGTCGGCGGTGAATTTGAACGGGAACGCGTCGAGAAGCGCTTGCATGGTCGGATCGATACCGGGCTTCGCGGTCATTTTCCGGCTCCTGTCAGTCGTTGGAACTGCTCCCAGGATGCCCTCTCGACCCAGTTGGTTAGCAGCTTTCCGTCTCCGTTTACGGCCCACACCGCGGTGCCCGTCATCGCGATGTCCTGTTGATCCGGCTCGGTGCCGAGGAACCCGTTGTTCTTGCCGGTCAGCAGCCACCGTGAGGCGACCCGGCTGCCATCGTCGTTCTGAAACGACTCGATCACCTCGAGGTGCAGTTCGTTGACCTTCGCAAGGAAGCCCGCCACCCAATCCTTGAAGTTCTCTTTGCCGGAGATCGTCTCACCGCCGGTGACGATGACGAAGTCGTCGACGACAAACCTGTCGACCGCCGACGGGTCGTGCGCATTCCATACCTCATCCCAGAAGGCGTGCACTGTTTGTACAGAATTCATGTGAGCTGCAACGCCTTTCGCAGCGCGGACAATCCGCACGCGGTCGCTTCGGTGGCGGCTGGCACCACCCCCGCATAGCCCAGATAGCCGTGGATGAGCGTCTCGGCGTTGTGCACCTCGACGGGCACGCCCGCAGCGGCCAGCAGTTCGGCGTACCGGGTGCCGTCGTCGCGCAGCGGGTCGTGGCCAGCTACGGCGATATAGGCAGGCGGCAGCCCGGCGAAACTCTTGGCGCGGGCAGGCACCAGCGTTGCCGGGGGATCGGTTAGGTCAACGCCCCTGGCGTACCACCGCGAAAAGCCCTTCACCGCACCGACACCGAGGACCGGCGCGTTCGCGTTCTCGGTGAAGGACGGCAGCGAGGTGTCCCATGTCGTCGCCGGATACCACAACAGCTGGAAGATGATCCGCGGCCCGCCCGCATCACGCGCCAGCTGTGACACCACCGCCGCCAGGTTGCCGCCCGCCGAGTCGCCTACGACGGCGATACGGCCGGGGTCAGCGCCAAGCTCAGCGGCGTGTTCAGCCGCCCATTGCGTTGCGGTCCAAGCATCTTCGACCGCAGCGGGGTAGGGGTGCTCGGGAGCCAACCGGTAATCCACCGACACCACCACCGCGCCTGCGCCGACCGCATGGCCACGTGCCGTGCCGTCATAGGTATCGAGGTCGCCGACCGACCATCCGCCGCCGTGGATGAACACCACCAGCGGCAGCGCGTCGTCACTGCCGGCCGGTGGCCAGTACACCCGGATCGGAATCGGCCCCGCAGGACCCTCGATGGTGCGGTCCTCGCTGCGCACTTCGGGGTGAACTTCCCGACGGGGCAGGTCACGGAACCGCTGCCGCGACTCCTCGACGCCACCGTCGGTTGTCAACTGAAACGGAACGGCCTCCAGTACCTTCAGCAAGATGGCGTCGACGGCCGGCTTCTCCTCAGCGACGGACATGGGGACACCGTACGCACACCCGCGAACCAGGCTGCTGTGGGTGGCGGCGGCCGCCGTCGGCGCCGGCTACGGGATATTCCTGGTCATCACGGCGCTGCGTCAACCACTGGGCGCCGAGCTGACGGGCCAGTTCACGCTGCAGCCCGCGGTCAAGGCCGCCGCGGCGGTGCTGCTCGCTGTCGCCGCGCTGACGCACCCGATAGCGCGGGAACGTCGTTGGCTCCTCGGCGCGCTGGTGTTCTCCGCAGCGGGCGACTTCTTGCTGGCCATGCCGTGGTGGGCGCCGTCGTTCGTGCTTGGCCTTGCGGCCTTCCTCGTCGCGCACCTGTGCTTCCTGGCAGCCCTCATCCCGCTGGTCGCGTCGTCCAAGCCCCGATTGGCAGCCGCGGCGGTCACGGTCGTGGCCTGTATCGCGCTTCTCGTCTGGTTCTGGCCGCGGCTGATCGACGAGGGAATGGCAGTGCCGGTGACGCTCTACATCGCGGTGCTCGGGGCGATGGTGTGCGCGGCGCTGCTGGCCCGGCTCCCGACGCCGTGGACCGCGCTGGGTGCGGTGTGTTTCGCGGTCTCGGACGCGATGATCGGCATCGGAAAGTTCGTACTGGCGCCAACGAACACAGAGGCGCTCGCGGTGCCGATCTGGTGGGCGTACGCGACGTCGCTGCTGCTCATCACCGCCGGATTCTTCTTTGGTCGGTCGTCTGCACCGTCTGCTACACCTTCTTAGGTGTCGAACGCCCGCCAGCAGGCCGAGCACGAGCCCATCGCGCGCGTGCTGCCGATGCTGTCGGTGCCCCACCTTGACCGCGAGTTCGATTATCTGGTGAGCGCTGAGCAGTCCGACGACGCGCAGCCTGGCGTGCGGGTGAGGGTGCGGTTTCATGGCAGGCTGGTGGACGCGTTCATTCTCGAAAGACGTTCGGACACAGACCATGTCGGCAAACTGGGCTGGCTTGAGCGGGTGGTGTCGGCAGAGCAGGTGTTGACCACCGACGTGCGCAGGTTGGTCGACGCGGTGGCCGCGCGATACGCAGGCACCCGGGCAGATGTGCTGCGGATGGCGGTCCCGCCGCGGCATGCGAACGTCGAAAAGCAAACCGCGCCGGAACTGGCGCCACTGGCCGTCAAACCCATCGACCCCGCCGCGTGGGCCACCTACGGGCGTGGTGAGCAGTTCCTGACGGCGCTGCGCGATGGCCGCGCCGCCCGCGCGGTCTGGCAGGCGCTGCCCGGCGAGAAATGGACCGACCGGCTTGCCGAAGCCGCAGCGGTGGCAGTCGATTCCGGCCGTGGTGTGCTCGCAATCGTCCCGGACCAGCGCGACGTTGACGCGCTGCGTGATGCCGCCGTCCGGCTCGTCGACGAACCGCGGGTGGCGGCGTTGTCGGCAGGACTCGGCCCCGCACAGCGCTACCGCAGATGGCTATCGGCGCTTCGCGGCGACGCCCGCCTCGTGATCGGTACCCGCAGCGCCGTGTTCGCGCCCGTTAATGATCTGGGCCTGGTGATGGTGTGGGACGACGGTGACGACACGCTCGCCGAACCGCGCGCGCCCTACCCGCACGCCCGCGAGGTGGCGATGCTGCGCGCGCATCAGCTGCGCTGCGCGGCCCTGATCGGTGGATACGCCCGCACCGCGGAGTCGCAGGCGCTGGTGCGCAGCCGCTGGGCGCACGACCTGGTGGCGCCGCGCCCCGTGGTCAGGGCCAGGGCGCCGCGCGTCGTCGCGCTCGAGGACAGCGGGTACGAGCAGGAGCGCGACCCCGCCGCCCGCACCGCTCGGCTGCCGTCGATGGCGCTTCGAGCCGCGCGGACCGCGTTGGAGGCAGGCCGGCCCGTGCTTGTGCAGGTGCCGCGACGTGGTTATGTGCCCGCGCTGGCCTGTGCCCGATGCCGGACTATCGCGCGCTGCAGGCACTGCACCGGCCCGCTGTCGCTGCCCGACCGCGACACCGCAGGAGCTGTGTGCCGGTGGTGTGGTCGGCATGAGCCCGGATTACGTTGCGCGCGTTGCGGTTCCGATGCCATTCGAGCGACTGTCGTCGGTGCGCGACGCACTGCGGAGGAACTCGGCAGGGCGTTTCCCGGTACGACGGTCGTCACGTCGGGCGGCGACGCGATGATCGCGTCGGTGCCTGGGGAGCCCGCGGTCGTCGTCGCGACGCCGGGTGCGGAACCGGTGGCCGACGGCGGCTACGGAGCGGCCCTGCTGCTCGACGGGTGGGCCCTGCTCGGGCGCCAGGACCTGCGTGCAGCCGAGGACGCGCTGCGGCGATGGATGGCCGCCACCGCGCTGGTGCGCGGCCGCGATGACGGCGGGGTCGTCGCGATCGTCGCCGAGTCGGAGATCCCAACCGTGCAGGCGCTGATCCGTTGGGATCCGGTCGGCCATGCCGAGGCCGAACTCGACTCACGCGCAGAAGTCGCACTTCCGCCCGCCGTGCACATCGCTGCCGTCGACGGTTCGCCCGCAGCGGTCAACGCGCTGCTCGAAACCGCAGTGCTGCCAGACGATGCCGACGTGCTCGGCCCAGTCGACCTGCCTGCCGGTGCGCGACGGCCGCCGGGTACCCCGGCCGAGAGCCCGGTGAGCCGGATGCTGGTCCGGGTGCCCCGTGCAGGAGGCCTTGCGCTCGCGGCGGCGCTGCGACGCGCCACCGGTGTGCTCAGTGCCCGCCACGATCAGCAGCCGACTCGGGTGCAGATCGACCCGCTGCACATCGGGTAGTTTGCTCGCACTGCCGGTAACAAGCCATGCAATACCCCTAAAATTGGGGCCGGGCTAGCCGGCCCGGATGACCCGAGGGGCACGCATCATGGGCAAGAACGGCAAGGCATTGCTGGCGGCGGCAATCGCCGGCCTCGTCTTCATCGGCGGGGTCTATTGGTGGAACCAGCGTGGCGGCGACGGTGACACCTCGGCAGCCCCGCGCGAGGGTTGCACCACCGTGGCCGTTGTCGCGTCCAGCGAGAAGGCCGCATTGATGACCGAGGCCGCCGGTCGGTACAACTCGTCCGACCGGGAAGTGGACGGCAACTGCTACGGCATCAAGGTCACCTCCATGGCGTCCGGGCTGGCCGAGTCGCGGCTCGCGCAACAGAGTTGGGAGGACGAGGAGTGGGGACCGGCGCCCGATGCATGGTCACCCGCGGCGTCGACATGGCTGGAACTGCTCCGCTTCGACCGCTCCTCGCACGACCGGCCCGACATCCTGCCCGCCGAGACTGAATCCGTCGTGTCGACGCCGCTCGTGCTCGCGATGCCCGAGCCGATGGCCAGGGCATTGGGCTGGCCCGATACGCCGATCGGCTGGTCGGACCTGTTGAGCCTGGCCAATGACCCCGGCGGCTGGGCGGCCAAGGGGCACCCCGAGTGGGGCGAGTTCAAGTTGGGCAAGACCAATCCCAATATGTCCACGTCCGGGCTCGCCGCGACGGTCGGGGCGTTCGTGGCAGCCACCGGCACGTCGAGCGACCTGACACTCGACACACTGAAGGAACCGCGGGTGCGGGATTTCGTTGCCGGAGTGGAGAAGTCGGTCGTGCACTACGGCGACACCACGTTGACCTACCTGGCGAACCTGCAGCGGGCCGACGACGCAGGAGCCGCACTCGGGTACGTCAGCGCGGTCGCCATCGAGGAGAAGTCGGTACTGGACTACAACTCCGGCAACCCCACCGGCAACCTCCAGACCAAGGGGCAGCATGACAAGCCGCGAGTGCCACTTGTCGCCGTATATCCCAAGGAGGGCACCCTCCTCAGCGACAACCCCTACGCGGTGCTCGACGCACAGTGGTCAGACGCAGGCAAGCAGGCCGGCGCCAAGGACTTCTTGGACTTTCTGCGCGAGCCCGCCCAGCAGGAACTGTTCACCAACGAAGGCTTCCGCACGCACGACGGCCAACCCGGCAGCGCCGTCCGCGACAGCGAGTACCTCAGGGAGGATGTCGGCTTCACCCTCTCCCCGCCGAGCCCGCCCGTGCTGTCGGCGGTCCGCGGCACGTGGGCCGAACTGCGCAAGCCGGCGCACGTGTTGCTGGTGCTGGACGTGTCGGGCTCGATGGGTACGTCGGCGGGCGCCGGGAAGACCCGGCTGGAACTGGCCCAGGAAGCGGCGGTCAACGGGCTGAGCCAGCTGTCCGACACCGACGAGGTCGGGTTGTGGGTGTTTCCGTGGCAACAACAGGTCTACTTCCAGGAGATCCCGATCGAACCACTCGGCCCGCGGCGGCAGTTGATGATCAACCGCATCGAGCAGCTCATCCCGTCGGGCGGCACGCCGCTGTATGCCGTCACGCGAAGGGCGACAGAGGCCGTGCGGGCCAGCGCCGGCCCTGACTCGATCAACGCGATCGTGGTGATGACCGACGGCAAGAACGAATACCCCGACGACAATGACGCCGACAGCCTGATCCAGCAGCTCACCGACCAAGCCCCCGAAGGCGGCATCCGGGTGTTCACCATCGCCTACGGCGAGGACGCGGACCTGGACACGCTCAAACGGATCTCCGAGGCGTCGCGCGCTGCCGCGTACGACGCCACCGACCCGGCGACAATCAACACCGTGTTCACGAACGTGCTGTCGAACTTCTGATGGCGGGCAGTCGTCTCCGAGCGCGCTTGCTGGCCGCCGTGAGCGACCCCTGGGCGGTGTTGTTGTCGACGTTCGGCGGTGGCGCGGTGTGGGCCTTCGGCGCGTCCCTCCCGCTGTCCGCGGCCACCGCCGGCGTGATGTTCGGCACCGCAGCGGTGGTCGGTGCTCTCACGCGGTCGCGCGGCGAGCCGGTGCCGGAGCTGAAGGCGGGCACTCGGCAGCAGGAGCTGATCAACCTCCTCGACGGTCACGTGCGCTCGTTGCGGGGGTTGCAGACCGATGCACTGCCGGATGTGGTGCAGGGCAAGGCAGAGGATGCCCTGGCTGCGGCCGACGCCGCCCGCCCTTCCGTGTTGCAGGTGGCGACCGCGGTCGACGCGCTCGACGAGGCGATCGTGGCCGCCCGCAAGGTGTCCGGCCAGGGTGAGCACGCCGCGGAGTCGATCAAGAAGACGATCGACCGGTTGAGGTCGCGACGCGCCAAACTGCTCGAGAGGCTCACCGCCGCGGTCGACGAGGTGGCCACCGTCTACGCCGGGCTGCTCGAGCTGTCGGCGACTGCCCGCACCATGGGCGTTTCGCTGGATGACACGGAGGTCAGCGCGGTCAACGACTCTGTTGTGGTGCTGCAAATGACCTTCGCCGAGCTGGAGGCGGACGCGGCGAACCTGCCGAACGACGGCCTGTTGTAGGTCAACTGGCGCGCAAATCACGCCATTGCACATAAGGTGTTGCGGGGCAAGGCACTCCGACAGGGTCCGCAGTGCCGAACAGGAGGTCAGCATGGGACGGCTGTTCAAGTGGCTGTTCCCGTTGGCGCTCATAACTTTTGGGCTGCTGTGGCCGCTGGTGTTCCGCGGCGGCGCGGAGGCCTCCGAGGCCGCAGACCCCGTGGTTTTCAGCAACTATCGGGCGGACTTCGTCGTCGGCAGCGACGGACAACTGGACGCGGTGGAGACCATCACCGCCGAGTTTCCCGGTGGACGGCACGGCATATTCCGGTACTGGGACGTCGCCAACCAGAACAATCCCCAGCTGCGGCAGCGGCCCGAAATCACGTCGATATTGCTCGACGGCAGGGCCGTCTCCTACCAGATGCTGTGGGAGCAGGGCGAGCGATTCCGCGTCGCCAAGATCGGCGATCCGGACAGATACCTCACCTCGGGAACTCACGTCTTCGAGATCCGCTACAGCATCCCTGGAGTCCTCGACCGCGGAACCATCGGCGCGGACAAGCAGTTCGCGGCGTCGACCGGCCAAGTCACGGCGGCGCAATCGGTGTTCTTCTGGAACGTGATCGCGCCGGCGTGGAACAACAAGATCGAGCGGGCCGACATCTCGATCACCTTGCCGGACGAGGTGACTTTTGCGCAGTGCTCCGTCGGGTACGGCGTGGGCCGGGACTGCCGCGATCTGAGCGTCGAGGGCAACACGGTGAAGCTGTGGGCGCTCAACCTCGCGCCGAGGACCCCGGTCACGGTGCGTGTCGGCGTGGATGTGCCGACGCCGGCGCAAGTCAGCCTGCCGTGGCCCTACACCTGGGACCGCATCCTCGGCCAGTCGTTGGCCGGTGTGCTGTGGATCGCCGGGCTCACCGTGGCTTTCGGGCTCGGCGCCTTCCTGTGGTACCGCACCACCGTCGAACCTTCCCCCGGATTCCCGCTGCAATACGCACCCCCGCCGGGCATCGGCCCGGTGCAGGCCGAATACATCCGGACCGAATCGGTGCCCAAGAACGGCCTCACCGCGACGCTGTTCTACCTCGCCGAGCGCGGCCTGATCGACCTGAGTCAGGTCAGCGAGAAACACTGGAAGATCCGCGCCAAAGGCGAACCGGGTGCGTGGGCCGATGTCGACCCGGTCAGCATCGCGGTCGGATCCGCGCTCAAGGTGATGAAACCGGGCGGCGAGTTCGATGCCAAGAAGGCCGTGAAGTCCGGCCAGAAGCTCAACAAGGCCAAGACCGACATGGCCGTTGCCGTACACAAATGGGCCTACGACAACGGCTTGATGGTCAAGCGGAAGAAGGAGTTGTGGGTCCGCACCGCCAACGCCATCTCCTTCATCCTGATGTTCTTCGGTTTCTTCCGCTGGGGCTTGCCGGTCACCATGTGCGCGTTGCCGTTCGCGGCGTTCTTCGTGTTCTCAGTGCGGGCGTGGGCCGACGGGGTCGGCAGCAGGCGCACACCGGCCGGGCGCGAACTCTGGTCGCGCGTCGGTGGATTCCACCGCATGCTTGCCACCGATTCGGCCGAGACCCGGTTCGACTTCTCGGCCCGCAAGGATCTCTACACCGCCTACGTTCCGTTCGCGGTGGCTGCGGGCGTGGCCTCGCAGTGGGCCAAGAAGTACGAGACCGCGACGGGTAGCCCTGCGCCGCAACCGGATTGGTACAACTCGTCGTCGTCCACCCGCTCGGGATTCGTCGGCAGTTCCGGCGGCGGGACGGATTTTGACAGCTTCGATTCGGCGTTATCGTCGTCGATCGGCGCGTACACGGCATCGCAGACATCGTCGTCCTCCGGCGGCAGCAGTAGCAGCAGCAGCGGCTCCAGCGGTGGCGGCGGAGGCGGCGGTGGCGGAGGAGGAGGCGGCTCATGGTGAGATTCCTGCTGATCGTTGTGCTGGTGCTCGCGGTGCTGGTGCTGATCGGATTCGTGTTGGGCTACAACAAGATCCGGTCGGCCGACGTTCGTGTTGCCGAGGCGCTGTCCGGTATCGACGTGGAGCTGACCCGCCGCGCGTCGCTGATCCCGAGCCTGGTGCACACCGTGCAGACCTTCGCCACACACGAGAAGGGCATCCTCGACCACGCCACCAATGCCCGCGCGGCGCTGACCTCGGCGACGGCGGGGAAATCCGTGGCGCAGCGCAGCGCCGCCGAAAAGGATCTCGACTCCGCGCTGGCCCCGTTGCTGGCGCTTGGCCAGAGTTATCCGCAGCTCAACTCGTCGAACAACTTCCTGAACCTGCAGGACAATCTCGCCGACACCGAGAACAAGCTGGCCTTCGCGCGTCAGTACTACAACGACTCGGTGGCCACGCTGAACCGGCTGCTCAGCACGATCCCGTGGATGTTCGTCGCGCCGCTGGCCGGGGTCGACGAGCGCGAGTACTACCAGACCCCGCGCTAGTCACCCGCTCAGGCGCCCGCGGCCCGGATGATGAGGTCGGAGACCTCTTTGGCCTTGGACACCATCGACAGATGACTTGCGTCGAGTTCGATCGTCGAGGCGTTCATGCGATGTGCCATGAATCGCTCGAGATCCGGATTGATCGTGCGGTCGTTCTTGGAGACGGCATAGAAAGTCGGCTTGTCACGCCAGGCCGCCTGTGTCGTGCGGCCGGTGAAGAGTTCGCTTGATATCCGGCCCTGTACGGCATAGAGCATTCTGGCCCGGAACGGGTCGACATCTTGGGCGAAGTCGCTCAGGAACGCCTCTTCGGACAGTTGGGCATAACCGTCGGGGGCCTTCACCACGCCTGCGCTCGCCGGGGGTGTCGGGTATTGAGCGGCCAACGCGGTGTAGTCCTCGCCGGCGTCGGGTGCTCGCGCCGCGATGTACACCAGTGCCGTCACTTTGGGATCGACACCGACTTCGGTCACGATCATGCCCGAATACGAGTGCGCGACAAGCACTGTCGGTCCGTCCATCAAAGCCAGCGTGCGGCGCGCGAAGTCGCAATCTTCCTCGAGGGTGCGCAACGGGTTCTGCACCGAGGCAACATTGAGTCCGCGCGCCTGCAGATGCGGGATGACATCGGACCAGCACGATCCGTCCGCGTATGCGCCGTGCACCAACACGACATTGCGGGCCCGTGGCATTGGCTCGGGCGGCGGGGCAGCGTGCGCGGGCCGCGCACCCAAGACGGCGGCTGCGCCGCCAAGGGCGACGGCCGTAGCGAAAGATCGTCGATCCACGCCGGGATTCAACCACGCAAACCTGTGTGTCCAGATGGCCGCTTCTACACTGGCGCGGTGCGTCTTGTCTTCGCCGGTACTCCTGAGCCCGCGCTCCCTTCGTTGCGTCGGCTCATCGGGTCGCCGCACCACGACGTGGTGGCGGTCCTGACCCGTCCGGACGCCGTTGCGGGTCGGCGGGGGAAACCGTCACCGTCGCCGGTGGCCCGGCTGGCACTCGAACACGACATCCCGCTGTTGCGGCCGGCGCGGCCCAACTCCGACGAGTTCATCGCCGAACTGGCGGAGCTGGGGCCGGAGTGCTGTGCGGTGGTCGCCTACGGTGCGCTGCTGTCGGAGCGATTGCTCGCTGTACCCGACCGCGGCTGGGTCAACCTGCACTTCTCGCTGTTGCCGGCCTGGCGCGGCGCGGCTCCGGTGCAGGCGGCGATCGCCGCAGGCGACACAGTGACGGGTGCGACGACGTTCCAGATCGAACCGGCACTCGATTCGGGACCGGTCTACGGCGTGGTCACCGAAACTATCCGGCCAGCCGATACCGCAGGGGATCTGCTTGAGCGGCTTTCGATTTCGGGTGCGGCGCTGCTGGAGACGACGCTGGACGGCATCGCCGACGGCTCGCTGACCCCTGTCCCGCAGCCTGCGGACGGTGTCACCGTCGCGCCGAAGATCACCGTCGAGGAGGCGCGGGTGCGCTGGGACCTGCCTGCCCATGTCGTGGACCGACGCATCCGCGCGGTCACGCCGAACCCCGGTGCGTGGACGATGATCGGCGACCTGCGCGTCAAGGTCGGACCCGTGAGTATGGACACGGGCTCGCCGAACAGCCTGGCGCCCGGCGCGATTCGCGTCGACCGCGACGGAGTGCGGATCGGGACGGGCTCAGAGCCGGTGGTGCTCGGCCAGATTCAGCCACCCGGCAAGAAGCTCATGAATGCCGCCGACTGGGCGCGTGGGGCCCGCCTCGACGATGAGGCGCGAGCGCTGTGACCCAATCCCGCGATAAGCGACCGTCGCGCCGCAAGCCGCTCGACCCGGCCCGCCGCGCGGCCTTCGATGTACTGCGTGCGGTGTCGGAGCAAGACGCCTATGCCAACCTGGCGCTGCCCGCGCTGCTGCGCGAACGCGGAATCACCGGCCGCGACGCGGCGTTCGCCACCGAGCTGACCTACGGGACGTGCCGCACTCGCGGCCTGCTCGACGCCGTCATCGCTCACGCCGCAGGCCGCTCGCCCGACAACATCGACCCCGTGCTGCTGGAACTGCTGCGGCTGGGCACCTACCAACTGCTGCGCACCCGCGTCGAACACCACGCCGCCGTGTCCACCACCGTCGAGCAGGCCGGTATCGAATTCGACTCGGCGCGAGCCGGTTTCGTCAACGGCGTGCTGCGCACCATCGCCGGGCGCGACGAGCAATCCTGGGTCGACGAGCTGGCCCCGCCTGCTGCCACCGACCCGGTGGGGCACGCGGCGTTCAGCCATGCCCATCCGCGCTGGATCGCCCAGGCGTTCGCCGACGCGCTCGGCGCCGACGCGGGACAGCTCGACGCGCTGCTGGCCAGCGACGACGAGCGGCCCGCGGTGCATCTGGCTGCCAGGCCGGGAGTGCTGACCGCCGAGGAACTCGCCGAACAGGTGAACGGCACCGTCGGCCGTTATTCGCCGTATGCGGTGTACCTGTCCGGCGGCGATCCCGGCCGGCTCGAGGCGATCCGCGACGGCAAGGCGCTGGTCCAGGACGAGGGCAGCCAGCTGGTTGCCCGTGCGCTGACGCTTGCCGAACTGGACGGGGCCGACGGTGGCCGCTGGCTGGACCTTTGCTCCGGGCCGGGAGGTAAGACAGCGCTGCTGGCCGCACTGAGCCAGGCCAGCGTCACCGCCGTCGAACCCAATGATCGGCGGGCGGAATTCGTCGAGCAGAACACCCGCGGCCTTCCGGTCGAGGTGCTTCGGGTCGACGGCCGCGACCCCGGCATCGAACCGGGATTCGACCGCGTGCTTGTCGACGCGCCGTGCACCGGTTTGGGCGCATTGCGGCGCCGGCCGGAGGCCCGCTGGCGTCGCCAACCCGGCGACGTGGCTGACCTGGTCAAGCTGCAGCGCGAACTATTGGCGTCGGCGATCCGGCTGACTCGGCCCGGTGGTGTGGTGCTGTACGCCACGTGCTCGCCGCACCTAGCTGAGACCGTCGGAGTCGTCGCCGACGCGCTGCGCAGGCACAAGGTCACCGCTCTGGATACCCGGCCGCTGTTCGAACCGGTCGAGGGCCTGGGCGACGGGCCATATGTGCAGCTGTGGCCGCACCGGCACGGCACCGACGCGATGTTCGCGGCCGCCCTCAAAGTAGGGTGACGGCTATGCCGAAGCCGCTCATCGCGCCGTCGATCCTGGCCGCCGACTTCGCCAGGCTGGCCGACGAAGCCGCTGCCGTGACCGGCGCGGACTGGCTGCACGTCGACGTCATGGACAACCATTTCGTGCCCAACCTGACCCTCGGGCTGCCCGTCGTCGAGTCGTTGCTGAAGACCACCGACATCCCGATGGACTGCCATCTGATGATCGACGATCCAGACCGCTGGGCACCGCCGTACGCCGAGGCAGGCGCCTACAACGTCACTATCCACGCCGAGGCGACCGACAATCCCGTCGGCGTCGCGCGTGACATCCGCGCCGCTGGCGCCAAGGCGGGCCTTTCGGTCAAGCCTGGCACCCCGCTGGAGCCGTACCTGGAGATTCTTCGGGAGTTCGACACCCTGCTGATCATGTCGGTGGAACCGGGCTTCGGCGGGCAGAAGTTCATCCCGGAGGTGTTGCCGAAGGTTGGCATCGCGCGCAGGCTGGTCGATTCCGGAGAACTGACGATCGTGGTCGAGATCGACGGCGGCATCAACGAGGACACCATCGAAGAGGCGGCGCTGGCCGGGGTGGATTGCTTTGTCGCGGGCTCGGCGGTGTACAGCGCCGAGGATCCCAGCGCCGCGGTGGAGTCGTTGCGCAGGCAGGCCGCGGCGGCATCCAAGCATCTTCGCTTATGAACCTCGAGGCCGCGATGCGGTTGGCGGTCGAACAGTCCAATCGGGTCAAGGGCGCCACCTATCCCAATCCGCCTGTGGGAGCGGTCATCCTGGACCGCGACGGCGAGGTCGCAGGCGTCGGCGCCACCGAACCGCCCGGCGGCCCGCATGCGGAAGTGGTGGCATTGCGACGAGCGGGGGAGAAGGCCGTCGGCGGCACTGCCGTCGTGACGCTCGAGCCCTGCAATCACCATGGCCGCACCCCGCCGTGTGTGGATGCCCTTGTGGCATCACGGGTTTCGGCGGTGGCCTATGGCGTCGCCGACCCGAACCCGCAAGCCGCGGGCGGGGCGACTCGGCTCGCCGAGTTGGGGTTGGAGGTGGTCGCCGGCGTACTGACCGGCGAGGTCACCGGCGGCCCGCTACGTGAGTGGCTGCACAAGCAGCGCACCGGATTACCCCACGTGACATGGAAGTACGCCACCAGTGTCGACGGCCGCAGCGCCGCGGCCGACGGCAGCAGTCAATGGATCACCAGCGACGCCGCGAGGGCCGACGTGCACCGCCGACGCGCCGCTGCCGACGCGATCATCGTCGGCACCGGAACAGTTTTCGTCGACGACCCCGTACTCACCGCCCGGCGACCCGACGGCAGCCTCGCCGAGCGTCAGCCGCTTCGCGTCGTCGTCGGGGAACGCGAAATATCCTCTGAAGCAAGAGTTTTGAACGACGAATCGCGGACCATGGTGATCCGCACCCGCGACCCACATGAGGTGATCAAGGCACTCTCCGATCGCACCGATGTGCTGCTCGAGGGCGGGCCGACGCTGGCGGGAGCATTCCTGCGGGCGGGTGTGATCGACCGGATACTGGCCTACGTCGCGCCAATCCTGTTGGGCGGTCCGATCACTGCCGTCGACGACGTCGGTGTGCTGTCCATCGCCCATGCGCAGCGCTGGCGGTTCGACGGCATCGACCCGATCGGGCCGGATCTGCTGCTCAGCCTCATTCCGGCATAACCGGCAGTATCGCGGGCGGTGCCAGCGCGCCGACCTGATAGAGGACGTCGAGTTCGTCGCGCACTCCCCAGTGTTCGCACAGCCGGCCGTCACGGGACCGGAAGAAGTGGCCGGTCTTCATCGCGAACGGCTTTCCGGTGGCTTCGATGCCCTGCGGGGACACCGCGTTGACACCGTGCGCGGTGGCCCGGATCGCCACCGTGTCGCCGCAGGACACGACGTCGTGGATCTCGTAGCGGACCTGCAGCACGGTGGTGACGAAGGTCAGGATCGCGATGTAGCCGTCCGGTCCTGGTGGCAGCGGAACAGGGGAGCCGTGGTCGACGAAATCGTCGGTGACCAGGTCGCGGATCTTTTCCAGTCGACCCGTATTCATGGCATCGATTACTTGGGCGGCGAGCGCCTGCGCTGAGTTGTTCACGCCCCCTCGACGGGCGAGTGGCCCTCCGGGTTCAATCGGTGGGTTCTGCGACTGACAGCGGCCGGTGTTCGATGAGATCGCGCACCCCGCCGACGCCGAGCCGCTCGCGGAAGGTTCGCACGGTGTAGCCGACGACGGTCGCATCCGTGCGCGCCCGCACCGTCGCCGAGCGCGGCAGGTGGAACACCGGGCCGATCTCGCCGAAGTAGTCGCCGGGCGCGGCGACCCTCAGCAATTCCTCGCCGCCGCTGGCCAATTCGCGCATGATCTCGAGCTCGCCCTCGGAGACAACATAGATCAGATCACCCATCGTGCCCTGTTCGAACAACACCTCGCCGGCTTCCAACTCGATGGTGTCGGGCGGTCGTTCGGTCGATGCGAAGTCCGGCACGAGCTCGACGACGCGATCGGCCAACGGCAGAATCCGGCTGTCGTGGGTCGCGACGACCACCATCCGGTCGCCGGAGGCGAGTTCGCGGATCAGCCGCAGCACTTCCTCGACCTGAATGAAGTCCAGGTGCGCGGTGGGTTCGTCGGCCAGCACCAGCGGCGGATCGAGTGCGATCGCCCTTGCGACCGCCACGCGCTGTTGCTGCCCGCCGCTCAGGTCACCTGGCCGGTGGGTCATCCGTTCCTCCAAGCCGACCCGCGCCAGCAACTGTCCCGCCCGTTTGTGAGCCGCGCGGCGCGACATGCCCGTCGCGGTCAACGGCACCATCACGTTCTCGATCGCAGTGAGGCTCGGCACGAGATTGAAAGCCTGGAAAACGATGCCGACCGTTTCGCGGCGGTATGTCGACAGTCCGCGGGCGTCGAGCGAAGTGACGTCGACGTCACCGAATTTGATTGCGCCTGCGGTCGGTCGGAGGATCCCGCCGAGGCAGGACAGCAGCGTCGTCTTACCGCACCCGCTGGGGCCCAGCAGGATCACCAGCGAGCCGGCGGCCACATCGAGGTTGAGGCCGTCGATCGGGCGGACGGTGTCTGCGCCACTCGCGTACTCGACCACCAGGTCCTGAATGCTGAGATCGCCCATGGCTCAAGGACCCCCGAATGCCAGGGCGGGGTCGACGGACACCGCGCGATGCAATCCGCTCGCGCTGGCGATCAAGCCGATCACGACAGCGATTGCCGGCAACGCGACGAAGGCCTGCACCGGCACGATCACCTGCATCGGGAACAGCGGACCGAGCAGCATCGAGAGCCCGGCGCCGACGAGTGCGGCAAGCAGTGCCACCACGACGGCCTGCATCGCGAGCCCGGCGGCGATGTTGCGGGTCGGAACGCCAATCGCCTTGAACACCGCGAAGTCTCGCAGCCGCTCCAGCGCTGACAGATAGATCACCGACCCGACGACCAACGCCGCCACCACCCAGAGCAGGATCGCCACGATCGTGATCGAGTTGACTGCGACCTTCAGCGGCCGCAGCAGATCCTCGATCGCGCCGGCTCTGTCGATAACCCGATAGCCGTCGGGTATCTGGTCGAGCGAGCCCCGCACACCGATCGACGCGGCCAGTGGCTCACCGCCGTACACGAGCTGCTGTGCGCCCGCGGTGGTGAGAAAGACGTTGGGCAGGTTGGCCAGTGCGGTGGAGTTCTCGACGATGCCGACGATGCGCAGTCTGCGGGAAGCGATCTCGATGTCATCGCCTATCCCGCGTCCGAGCGTGCTGGATACCGCGACTTCGTCGGGGGTCGACGGTGCCCGGCCTTCGGTGACAGCGGGCATTCCCGGTCCGCGCTCGGGCGCACCGAACAAGTCGGCATTGCGTGTCGCGTCGCCGAGAGTGACCGTGCCACCGGCATACACAAGGGGAGCCGCGGCGACCACGCCCGGCGTCGCGGCGATACGTCGCAGGTCCACGGGCGCGAACGGGGTCGCTCCGACGAACGGACCGGATGCGCCGGCCTTGACCAGGAAGACGTCCACGCCAAGCGAATCGACGGTGCGCTCGGCCTCCACCCGAAACCCGTTCGCCAGCCCGGTGAGTACGAGCGTCATCGCGAAGATTATGGCGGTGGAGAGGACCGCGATGACGAAGCGCCGCTTGCGCCACTGCATATCGCGCAGTGCGGCAAAGAGCATGCCTGCGACGTTACCGGGACGAGTTTGACTACGACGGGTCTTTGGCGAACGCGCCTATCAGGGTGTTGCAGAAGGCGGGCAGATCGTCGGGCTTGCGGCTGGACACCAAAGTGTTTGGGCCGCGCGAGCATTCGACAACCTCGTCATCGACCCAATTGGCGCCGGCGTTGACGAGGTCGGTCTTCACGCTCGGCCACGAGGTCATCATCCTGCCGCGAACGACGTCGGCCTCGATGAGCGTCCACGGCCCGTGGCAGATCACCGCGACGGGTTTGCCCGCGTCGAAGAAGCCTTTTGTAAATGAGACGGCCGCCGAGTTGGTCCGCAGAAAGTCCGGGTTGGCCACGCCGCCCGGCAGTACCAGACCGGCATAGTCGGACGCTGAGACGCTGTCGGCGGATTTATCCGCTTCGAAGGTGTCGGCCGGGGTCAGGTGGTTGAACGCCTGGATCTTGCCGACTTCGGTGGACACCAGTTCGGGTGCGCCGCCGGCCTGTTCGATGGCCTTCCACGGCTCGGTGACTTCGACTTGCTCGACGCCTTCGGGTGCGACGAGGAACGCAATTTTCTTGCCGTCCAGTGTCGTTGCCATGAATTTCTTCCCCTTTGCGTTGTTACCTTTCGCACGCTTACCCCGCGCGGCGGGCAGCTAATCGGGGCGATTACACCGGTACACTCGTACCAGGAATCGCGCTTTCACCGACGAGTTGCGCGCTGGTGAGCACGAACAAAGGACTGACGAGCATGACTGCGTTGCAGGATTGGCTCCCCATTCGCCCCATGGATCCGAAGAGCCTGAAGGCCTTCATTCGCGACGCGATCCGGGGCCTTGTCGGCGATGAGCCGGCAACGGTCGCCGAGCCCCCGCTGATTCGCCGCGGCCTCGAGCGCTGCTGAGGTGCGCTACCGGGGCCGGTGACGGCCCCTGCTGATCGCCTGCGTCGGCGCATCAAAGGTCTGCGTCGGCGCGTCGATCATCTGCGTTGGTGCATCGTCGGCATCCGTCGGAGCTACCGGCACCGGCTCGTCGGCGTGCTCGTGCCTGCCACTGATCAGCAGCCCAAGCAGGCCACCGACCACACAGACGATCGCGGTGATCCCGAAGATCTCGCCGTACTGCATCGTGTAGGCCTCGATGGTTGCCTGCGTCAAGCGTGCGCCCTGCGCGACCAGGATCCCACCGGGGGAGTCGGCCGTTGGCGCGGGTAACGCGGCCAGCCGCTCCTGCAAGTACTGGTTGAACCGATATAGACCCCAGGCACTCAGCGCTGCGATGCCGACCAGCATGCCGATCATCCTGGCGACCACCACCGCGGCCGATGCGATCCCGTGCTGAGCGGCGGGAACCACGCGCAGCGAAGCCGACGTCAACGGCCCGATCACCAGGCCCAAGCCGAGGCCCGCGATCGCGAGGTCGGTGTCCAGCATCGGCAGGCTGATGATGCCCAGATCGTGCTTGGCCGCGAGGAGGTCGACGGGCCACATGGAGATCAGCCAGTAGCCGCCCGCGGCGATCAGCATGCCGACGAACGTCACGATGCGGTCGCCGATCTTGGTGGCCAGCCAGCCGCCGATAAGCGCGCCGATGGGCAGTGCGATCAGGAAGCGCAGCAGCAGGAAGGCGGCCTGGTTCTGGTCCTGGCCCAGCACGCCCTGGCCGAAGAGTTCGACGTTGACCAGCGTCACCATCAGGGCTGCGCCGGCGCAGAGCGACGCGCCAAGCGCCGCGAGGAACGGTCGGAAGTGCACGCCAGCGGGTTCGAGCAGCCGCGTCTTGGCGATCTTCTCCCAGATGAAGAACGCCACCGCTGCGACGAGGGCGCCGATCAGCACCGGCAGCCCCCAGCTGGGCAGCACCTGCTTGCCGTCCGGTTCCGGGTTGTAGAGACCCACCACGGCCAGGCCCAGCGCGATGGCCAGCAGCACACCGCCCACTACGTCGACCTTTTCCGGATGATCGGTCTTGACCTTCGAAGGCAGGCTGAAATGGACCATCACCATGGCGATCACCGCTAGGGGGACGTTGACCCAGAACACGGCCTGCCAGTGGTTGAACAGCCAGACCAGCAGGATGCCGTACATCGGGCCCAGAACGCTGCCCAGTTCCTGGGCGGCGCCGACGCCGCCGAGTACGGCCGCCCTGTTGCGCGCCGCCCACAGGTCGGCGGCCAGCGCCAGCGTGACCGGCAGCAGCGCGCCGCTGGCAGTGCCCTGCACGATGCGCCCGATGACCAAGGTGGTGAGGTCGCCGGACAGTGCGGTGATCACCGACCCGACAGCGAACCCGGCCAGGCTGACCTGTAACAGCAGCTTGCGGCCGAACCGGTCAGAGGCACGGCCAAGTAGCGGCATGGCCGCGATATAGCCGAGCAGGTACCCGGTGATGATGGGTGTGACCTGCTGGATCTTGTTGATCGGGATGTCGACGTCGCGCATGATGTCGACCATGATCGTGACGACGACATAGGTGTCGAGCGCGCCGAGCACCACCGCGAGGCTGCCGGCGCTGATCGCGATTCTGCGGCTGGTCGCCGCTCGCTCGGTGGCCTGGGGAGCCGCCATCAGACTGCGGGCTTGGTGACGGTCACCGGCTTACCCCAGTCGGTCGTCGTCATGGTGATGCTGTTGCCGGGGCTCGGGTCGAGCTTGGCCTGCACCAGCTCGTGATTGCCGTCCTCGCGGATCCAGGCCGTGCCGGGAACGGGCCCGGTGGCGCCGATCTGCGGGGCGATCTTGTTCACAGCGTCTGCGCTGACGTTGCCGGTAATGCGAACCGCCTCGACGCCGTTGATGGTCTCCCGGCCATCGGCCTTCGGATCGGAGAAGTTGGCGAGCACGTTGGCGAGCCCGGTGTCGGGGTTCAGGATGGCCGAGACGTCGTAGATGTCGGCGGCGGGCCCGAAGTCCTGATAGGCAGTACCGGCCGTCAGCGTCGCGAACAGGTTGCCCTCGGCCACCACGAAACTGATGCCGTCGAGCTTCTGGCCGAGGAACAGGAGGTTGGCCTTGCCCTGCGCGGCGACCGCAGGCGCGTTGGTCAGGTCACCCTCGAGGGTCTCGATAGGCAGTTCCTTGATCTCGCCCTCGACCGTCAGCTTCAGGTGCACACTCGTCTGGCTCTTGGTGGTCTCGCTTGACTGCTGAAGCAGCGTGGCGGCGTCGGGCAGATCCTTGCCCGAGTCCTCGGACGAGCTGGAGCACCCAGCGATGAGTGCAACAGCGGCGAAAAGGGCGGCGAAGATCGCAATTAGGCGCGAATGCATGTCTGCATCGTAGAGGTGCTAGCGCGTGGACGGGTTCGGTGCACTCGGGGTAGAAGTGGAATCGTGGCTTCTGAGCTGGACTTTCGGAGCGTGACCGTCGACACAGGCGACGGGGCCGCGCTGGTGGGCGCGATGATCGAAGAAATGCGTGAGCTGTACGACGGGCTCGACCTCAATGCGCCCGGAATGCCTTCGGCTGGTGCGGCCGACCTTGGTCCGCCCGGCGGGATATTCCTGGTCGGCTATCGCGATGGGGAGCCCGTTTGTGGTGGTGGCGTCAAGCGGTTGCCGGACGGTGCGTGCGAAATCAAGCGCATGTACGTGGTGCCAGCGGTGCGCGGGCAAGGCGTGGCGCGAGCGCTTCTGCGGGCCTTGGAGGATGCCGCGCGTGGGCTCGGTTACGACATCGCGCGCCTGGACACCGGACCGCGGCAGCCGCACGCTCGCAGCTTCTACGAGTCCGAGGGGTATGTGCCGATACCGAACTTCAACGGCAACCCCGCGGCGACGTTCTTCGGCGAGAAGCGACTGTCTCGATAGTCTGGCGGCGTGTTCACCGGAATCGTCGAAGAACTGGGCGAAGTTGTCGGCAAGGAAGACCTCGGCGATTTCGCGCGATTCGTGATCCGCGGACCAGTCGTCACCGCCGATGCGGGTCACGGCGACTCCATTGCGGTGAACGGCGTGTGCCTCACCGTGGTTGACGTGCTGCCCGACGGGTCGTTCAGCGCCGACGTCATGGGCGAAACGCTAAATCGCTCGAGCCTGCGCGGCGTCGGCGTGGGCAGTCACGTCAACCTGGAACGCGCCGCGGCGGTCAACAGCCGGCTGGGCGGACACATCGTCCAGGGGCACGTCGACGGCACCGGACATGTGATTGCGCGCACATCCTCGGAGCACTGGGAGGTGGTGCGGATCGCCCTGCCAACGGCGCTGTCCCGATACGTCGTCGAAAAGGGCTCGATCACCGTCGATGGGGTGTCGTTGACGATCTCCGGCCTAGGTCACGACTGGTTTGAGGTGTCGTTGATACCGACGACGCTGGACCTCACCACCCTGGGCCGCGCCGTGGTCGGCACGCACGTCAACCTCGAGGTCGACATCATCGCGAAGTATGTCGAACGCCTCATGGATAAAGCCGACGACTAACCAGGCAATAAATCCCTGCCCGCGGGTGGTTCATACTGGGGTGATGACGAGGCTGGACTCGGTGGAGCGGGCGGTCGCGGATATCGCCGCGGGAAAGGCCGTTGTCGTCATCGACGACGAGGACCGCGAGAACGAGGGCGATCTGATTTTCGCCGCCGAGAAGGCCACCCCGGAACTCGTCGCGTTCATGGTCCGCTACACCTCCGGCTATCTGTGTGTGCCGCTGGACGGAGCCATCTGCGACAAGCTGGGGCTGCTGCCGATGTACGCGGTCAACCAGGACAAGCACGGCACCGCCTACACGGTCACTGTCGATGCGAGAAACGGTGTGGGCACCGGCATTTCGGCATCTGACCGTGCCACGACAATGCGGCTGCTTGCCGACCCGGCGAGCGTCGTCGACGACTTCACCAAACCCGGGCACGTGGTGCCGCTTCGCGCCAAGGACGGCGGGGTGCTGCGCCGCCCGGGGCACACCGAAGCCGCCGTCGACCTGGCCCGGCTGGCCGGCCTTCAGCCGGCGGGCACGATCTGCGAGATCGTCAGCCAGAAGGACGAAGGCGCGATGGCGCAGACCGATGAGCTGCGGGTTTTCGCCGACGACCACGATCTGGCCCTGATCTCCATCGCCGATCTCATCGAGTGGCGGCGCAAGCACGAAAAGCACATCGAACGCATCGCGGAGGCCCGGATCCCGACTCGCCACGGGGAGTTCCGGGCCGTCGGGTACACGAGCATCTACGACGACGTCGAACACGTCGCGCTGGTGCGCGGTGACATCGCCGGACCCCACGGCGACGGGCACGACGTACTGGTTCGCGTGCACTCCGAGTGCCTCACCGGTGACGTGTTCGGTTCCCGCCGCTGCGACTGCGGACCCCAGCTGGACGCTGCGATGGCGATGGTGGCCCGCGAAGGCCGCGGCATCGTGTTGTACATGCGCGGCCACGAGGGCCGCGGCATCGGCCTGATGCACAAGCTGCAGGCCTATCAGCTGCAAGACGCCGGCGACGACACCGTCGACGCCAACCTCAAGCTGGGCCTGCCCGCAGACGCCCGTGACTACGGCATCGGCGCACAGATCCTCGTCGACCTCGGCGTGCGCTCGATGCGGTTGCTCACCAACAACCCCGCCAAGCGGGTCGGTCTGGATGGCTACGGGTTGCACATCATCGAACGCGTACCGCTGCCGGTGCGCGCCAACGCGGAGAACATCCGCTATCTGATGACGAAGCGCGACCGGATGGGCCACGACCTGACCGGGCTGGACGATTACGACGAAGCAGTGCCAGGCGAATTCGGCGGTGCCTTATGAGTAGTTGCGGCGAGGCCGTGAATTGAGCGGAGGCGCAGGGGTTCCCGATCTTCCACAACTTGATGCGTCGGAGCTGACGCTGGCGATTGTGGCGAGCACCTGGCACCCCAAGATCTGCGACGCGCTGCTCGACGGCGCGCGCAAGGTGGCGGCCGACGCAGGCATCGACAACCCGACCGTCGTGCGCGTACTCGGCGCGATCGAAATCCCGGTCGTCGCACAGGCATTGGCCGCTACTCACGACGCCGTCGTCGCGTTGGGCGTGGTGATCCGCGGCGAGACACCGCACTTCGACTACGTGTGCGATGCGGTGACTCAAGGGCTGACGAGGGTTTCGCTGGATGCCTCGACGCCGGTGGCCAACGGCGTGCTCACCACCAATAACGAGCAGCAGGCGCTCGACCGGGCGGGGCTGCCGGACTCGGCCGAGGACAAGGGCGCGCAGGCGGCCGCGGCGGCGCTGTCCACCGCGCTGACGCTTCGCGACCTGCGGTCATGAGTGATTGGGATCTGGAGGTGCGCCCACACCTCACGCCCTACTTCGCCTACGGCGCAGCGGCGCTGATCCTGGCCGCTCATATCACCGTCGGTGCGCTGCTGAAGATCGCGTCGACCGGTGTGATCTTCCAGACGGCCGACCAGGTGGCGATCGCGTTGCTCGGTGTCGTCATCGCCTGCGCCGTGCTGATGTTCGCCCGGCCGCGGTTGCGCGTCGGAGCGTCTGGTGTAGCGGTGCGAAATCTCCTCGGGGACAAGCTGATTCCATGGTCAGACGTTGTCGATGTGTCCTTCCCGCGCGGGGCCCGCTGGGCCAGGGTGGACCTGCCTGACGACGAGTACGTCCCGGTGATGGCGATCCAGGCCGTTGACAAGAACCGGGCCGTCGACGCGATGGACAGCGTGCGCGGCCTGCTGGAGCGCTACCGGCCCGACATCAACTCACGCTGAGCGACATCGCCACTTCGCCTTTAGGACTGGCGGTTTCGGCTGCCGCGATGGCGAATCCGAGGCTTTCATAGACACTGCGGGCCACCGTGTTGTCGCGGGCCACCCGGAGCGTGACGGTGCGGGCCCGGCGGTCACGGGCCCAATCGACCGCCGCGGAGACCAGCGGCCGGGCCAGGCCGTTGCCGCGCGCCGCAGGGTCCAGCCACAGCGAGTACAGGTACACGGTGTCGGTGTTCTCCAGCTGTGCGCCGATCAAGCCGACCGGGCGGCTGCCGATCAGTGCCGCGAACTGGGCGTGGTCGCGCAACCTGCGCCGCCACTGTGCGGCGGTGAACGCGGCTTCCTGCCGGTACTGCGGATCGTTCTCACCGAGCGACTCGGTAAGTGCCCTCAGCCGAACGCCCGCGAACACTCGCCAGTCCGATTCGGTCAGCCGGGCTACTTGCGCGGTCACCGACGTCACCCGGTGTCTCCCATGACCAGTCCCTCGCGGCGCGGGTCCGCGCCACCGATCCAGCCCGGGTTGTCCCGGCTGATCGCCGACAGTCCGCTCGACTGGTCGGCCAGGTCGACCTGGTGGCCGAGCTGACGCAGGCCCTGCACCAGCGGGTCATGGTCGCCGTTGTCGGAGGTGTCGATGACGGGATGCTCGCCGCCGACGTTGGTCTTCGGCGAGTTCGCGGCACCGAAATCGACCGCAGATACCGCCTGCTGCGGATCGAGTTCCCAATCAAGCATTCCCACAACGGTTTTCACCACAAACTGGATGATCACCGAGCCGCCGGGGGAGCCGAGCACCGCATACAGCTGACCGCGTTCGGGGCCTGGCTTGTCGAACACCAGCGTCGGCGCCATCGTGCTGCGCGGCCGCTTTCCCGGCTGTATCCGGTTGGGCACCGGCATCGCATCCGGGCCGGTGGGTTCGGCGGCGAAGTCGGTGAGCTGGTTGTTGAGGATGAACCCGTCCACCATGTGATACGACCCGAACGCCGATTCCACGGTGGTGGTCAGTGAGGCTGCATTGCCCTGCGCGTCGATGACGCTGATCTGGCTGGTGCCGTGCTCGGGGGTCGGCGGCGCAGGCGTTGTCGGCAGGCCGAACTCGCCAGGTTTCGCGGTGCCCATGCTGCGCTGCTCGGATATCAGTGCGGCCCGGCCAGCCAGGTAGTCACTGTTCAGCAGGGTGTTGGGGGAGCCACCGGGCAGCGGCACGAAATCGGTGTCGGCGACGTACTTGTCGCGGTCGGCGTATGCCAGCCGTTCGGCCTCGGAGATGAGGTGGACGCCCATCACGGCTGGCCGGCCGCCGTTGAGGTCGACGTCGGTCGGTTTGTGGTCACTCATCGCGAAATGCTCGAGCATGCCAAGCGTCGCGGCCACGGCGATGCCTCCGGAGGACGGCGGCGGCATGCCGCAGATTTCGCGACCGCGGTAAGGCGTGCACAGCGGTTCGCGCTGCTTGGCTGTGTAGCCGGACAGGTCCGCCAGCGTCATCATGCTCGGGGTGCGGCCACCGGACGTATCGGCGGCCGCGGCGACGATATTGCGGGCGATGTCACCGGTGTAGAACGACTGCGGGTCAGTTGCGATGACGCCCAACGTCTTTGAGTAGGCAGGGTTGGTCAGCCGGGTGCCGGCTGTCTTCGGGCTGCCGTCGGGGTTGAGGAAGTACTCGGCGGCCTGCGGATCGGCTTTCAGTTGCGGCGCGGCATCGGCGATGGCCGCCGCCAGTCGCGGGCTGATGTCGAACCCGCTGTCGGCCATCGTGACGGCCGGGTTGAACAGGTCACGCCAGGCTGTCTCGCCGTGCTCGGCATGTGCGTCTTGCAGGAGCCGCAGGATGCCGGGCACGCCGATGGAACGGCCGGATGCGCGGGCGTCGGGTTTGGGCTCGGTGCGGTCGGTGTCTGAGATCCACCGCAGGTAGTTCTCCGTGGCCGCGGCGGGAGCGACCTCGCGTCCGTCGTAGGCCTGCACGCGGCCGCCCGCGGCGTCGTAGTACAGCAGGAAGCCGCCGCCGCCGATGCCGGACGAATGTGGCTCGGTCAGGCCGAGCACCGCCTGCGCGGTGACCAGCGCGTCGGCGGCCGTTCCACCGTCGCGCAGCACTTCGCAGGCCGCTTGGGTGGCCAGCGGGTTGGCGGTCGCCACCGCGTATTGGGCGGTACGCGCGGCCGTCATGTCTTTGCGATAGCCCGTGCCGGGGGCCGCCGGCGTCTTTGGAGCCGGTGTGCCGTTGGCGACGACCTCGCAGGGCCCCGCCTCGGCGGGCGGTGAGCTCTCCTCCGCGGCGCATCCGGCCAGTACCAATACGACCCCGGCCAGCGGGGCCGCCACCTTCTGAAGCGACCAGAACCGCATCCCTCGACGGTAGTTCATCGGCCCCGTCCTACGGCGGCAGTAACCTGAATCCGTGCCCGATCCAGCGACGTACCGGCCTGCCCCGGGGTCGATTCCCGTCCAACCGGGCGTCTACCGGTTCCGGGATCCGCACGGCCGCGTCATCTACGTCGGCAAAGCGAAGAGTTTGCGCAGCCGGCTGACGTCGTACTTCGCCGATATCTCCGGACTGGCTCCGCGCACCCGGCAGATGGTGATGACCGCGGGCAGCGTCGAGTGGACGGTGGTGAACACCGAAGTCGAGGCGTTGCAGCTGGAATACAACTGGATCAAGGAGTTCGACCCGCGGTTCAACATCCGCTACCGCGACGACAAGTCGTATCCGGTATTGGCCGTGACGCTCAACGAGGAGTATCCGCGGCTGATGGTCTATCGCGGCGCGCGGCGCAAGGGCGTCCGGTATTTCGGCCCGTACTCGCATGCCTGGGCCATTCGCGAGACACTCGATCTGCTTACTCGGGTCTTTCCGGCACGTACATGTTCGGCGGGAGTGTTCAAGCGGCACAAGCAAATTGATCGGCCGTGCTTGCTCGGCTACATCGACAAGTGCTCGGCGCCGTGTATCGGCCGCGTCTCCGCGTCCGAACACCGCCAGATTGTGCTCGACTTCTGCGACTTCCTCGCGGGCAAGACCGACCGGCTGGCCCGCGATATGGAACAGCAGATGAACGAGGCCGCCGAGCAACTCGATTTCGAGCGGGCGGCCCGGCTGCGGGACAACATCTCGGCGCTGAAGCGGGCGCTGGAAAAGCAGGCGGTGGTGTTCGGCGACGGCACAGACGCCGACGTGGTGGCATTCGCCGAGGACGAATTGGAGGCCGCCGTCCAGGTGTTCCACGTCCGCGGTGGCCGGGTGCGAGGCCAGCGCGGGTGGATCGTCGAAAAATCCGGCGAGCCAGGAGAATCGAGTCAAGGGCAACTCGTCGAGCAGTTCCTCACACAGTTCTACGGCGACCAGGCTGAACTGAACGGTGCCGCCGACGAGACAACGAATCCCGTGCCTCGTCAGGTGCTTGTCCCGTGCCTGCCTGACAACTCCGGTGAGTTGGCCACCTGGTTGTCTGGACTGCGTGGATCCCAAGTGTCATTGCGGGTGCCGCGGCGCGGAGACAAGCGGGCGCTTGCTGAAACCGTGAAGCGCAACGCCCAAGATGCCCTGGCACAACACAAGCTCAAGAGAGCTGGCGACTTCACGGCGAGATCAGCTGCGCTGCAAAGTATTCAAGATTCCCTCGGTCTGGCCGAGGCGCCATTGCGCATCGAGTGCGTCGACATCAGCCATGTGCAGGGCACCGATGTGGTGGCGTCACTGGTGGTGTTCGAGGATGGGTTGCCGCGCAAGTCGGATTACCGCCACTACGCGATCAGGGAGGCCGCCGGGGAGGGTCGCTCCGATGACGTGGCGTCGATCGCCGAGGTGACGCGGCGGCGGTTCTACCGCCACTTGCACGACACTCAGCACCCGACCGAGCTTGCCCCAGAAGGAAAGTCGCGTAAGTTCGCCTACCCGCCGAACCTGTTCGTGGTCGACGGCGGCGCCCCCCAGGTCAATGCGGCGCAGGCAGCACTCGACGAGCTCGGCGTTTATGACGTCGCGGTGATCGGACTGGCCAAGCGCCTCGAGGAGGTGTGGGTACCCTCGGAGCCGGACCCCGTCATCATGCCCCGCAACAGCGAAGGGCTTTATCTGCTGCAGCGGGTGCGTGACGAGGCGCACCGGTTTGCGATCGCCTACCACCGCAGCAAGCGATCCAAGCGGATGACGGCGTCGGCCCTGGACTCCGTGCGGGGGCTCGGCGAGCACCGTCGCAAGGCGCTGGTCACGCATTTCGGATCGGTTGCCAGGTTGAAGGAGGCCAGCGTCGAGGAGATCACCGCGGTACCCGGCATCGGCGTCTCGACGGCGAAGGCGGTGCTGGATGCGCTTGGCGTCCCACCCGATTCCGAAGCGCCCGAGCCCGTAATCGGCAATGATCAGAGCAGGGCATCGGGATGACAGAGCATATGCATGAGGGACTGCGCGAGAGCGCCGGCGATGAAGATGCGGCTGAATCGGGTATCGATGTCGTCCTGGTTACCGGGCTCTCCGGTGCGGGCAGGGGCACGGCAGCGAAGGTGCTGGAGGATCTCGGCTGGTATGTCGCCGACAACCTGCCGCCCGAACTGATCGCCCGGATGGTCGAGCTGGGACTGGCCGCGGGCTCACGCATCACGCAGCTGGCGGTGGTGATGGATGTGCGGTCGCGCGGTTTCACCGGCGATCTGGACTGGGTGCGAAGCGATCTGGCCACCCGCAACATCACGCCGCGGGTGCTGTTCCTGGAGGCTTCCGACGACATCCTGGTGCGCCGCTACGAGCAGAACCGTCGCAGTCACCCGTTGCAGGGCAATCAGACTCTGGCAGAAGGCATTGCTGCCGAGCGGGCGATGCTCGCGCCCGTGCGCGCCGCAGCGGACCTGGTGATCGACACGTCGACGCTGTCGGTGCCCGCGCTGCGCGAGAGCATCGAACGTGCCTTCGGAGGTGAGGCGGTCGCGCACACCAATGTCACGGTGGAGTCCTTCGGGTACAAATATGGATTGCCTATGGATGCCGACACCGTGATGGATGTGCGCTTCCTGCCCAACCCTCATTGGGTGGACGAGTTGCGACCACACACCGGTCAGCATCCGGCGGTGCGCGATTACGTGCTTGGTCAGCCGGGAGCCGTGGAGTTCCTGGACACCTACCATCAACTGCTGGACGTCGTCATCCAGGGATACCGCCGGGAAGGAAAGCGCTACATGACCGTTGCCATCGGCTGCACCGGCGGCAAACATCGCAGCGTCGCGATGGCCGAGGCGCTGGCGGCGCGTCTGCAGGGCGGTGACGAGCTCACGGTGCGAGTGTTGCATCGGGATTTGGGCCGCGAATGAGTGCGCGGATCGTCGCGCTCGGCGGCGGGCACGGGCTCTACGCAACATTGTCGGCGGCACGCCGGCTCACCCCACACGTCACGGCGGTTGTCACCGTCGCCGACGACGGCGGGTCCTCGGGGCGGCTGCGCAGCGAACTTGACGTCGTGCCGCCTGGTGATTTGCGAATGGCGTTGGCGGCGTTGGCATCTGACAGTCCGCACGGACGGCTGTGGGCCACCATCATCCAGCACCGGTTCGGCGGCAGCGGCGCGCTCGCCGGCCATCCGATAGGGAATCTGATGCTGGCCGGCCTCAACGAGGTGCTGGCCGATCCAGTGGCGGCGCTCGATGAACTGGGGCGCATCCTCGACCTCAAGGGCCGGGTGTTGCCGATGTGCCCGATCGCGCTGGGGATCGAGGCGGACGTGGCCGGCCTGGAGTCCGACCCACGGATGAGCCGGGTGATCCGTGGCCAGGTCGCGATCGCCACGACAGTGGGCAAGGTGCGGCGGGTCCGGCTGCTGCCAGGCGATCCGCCTGCCACCCGGCAGGCGGTGGACGCCATCATGGCCGCCGACCTTGTCGTGCTGGGGCCGGGATCGTGGTTCACAAGTGTGATCCCTCACGTCCTGGTGCCCGAACTCGCCGCGGCGCTGCAGGCCACTGCGGCCCGCCGAGCATTGGTGCTGAACCTCGTGGCGGAGCCGGGGGAGACAGCGGGATTCTCCGTCGAGCGGCATATCCACGTGCTCTCCCAGCACGCCCCGGATTTCACCGTGCACGACATCATCGTCGACGCGACCCGGGTGCCCAGCGAGCGCGAGCGAGAGCAGTTGCGTCGCACCGCGAACATCCTCGACGCCAGAGTTGAGTTTGCTGACGTGTCCAGACCTGGTACACCTTTACATGACCCGGCGAGGTTGGCCGCGGCTCTTGAGGGCGTACGCATACGTGGGATGGCTCCCACGCCGAGTATTGAGCCGACCGTGCCCACGCCGGCAGTGAACGGACCGAGAGGTGACGACCCGTGGCGATGACAGCCGAGGTCAAGGACGAGCTCAGCCGATTGGTAGTCAATTCGGTGAATGCTCGCCGCGCCGAGGTGTCGTCATTGCTGCGCTTCGCCGGAGGCCTGCACATCGTGGCAGGACGGGTCGTCGTCGAGGCCGAGGTCGACTTGGGGATCATCGCGCGCCGTCTCCGTAAGGACATCTACGACCTGTACGGCTACAACGCCGTCGTGCACGTGCTGTCGGCGAGCGGCATCCGAAAGAGCACGCGATACGTGGTCCGGGTGGCGCAGGACGGCGAGGCACTGGCCCGCCAGACGGGCCTGCTCGATCTGCGAGGCCGGCCGGTACGGGGCCTGCCTGCACAGGTCGTCGGAGGCAGCGTGGCCGACGCCGAAGCCGCTTGGCGCGGAGCATTTTTGGCGCACGGATCGCTCACCGAGCCGGGCCGCTCGTCAGCGCTGGAGGTCAGTTGCCCAGGCCCTGAAGCAGCGCTGGCGCTCGTGGGCGCGGCGCGGCGCCTCGGGGTCAGCGCCAAAGCCCGCGAGGTGCGGGGCAGCGACCGTGTCGTGGTGCGCGACGGCGAAGCCATCGGTGCATTGCTGACGCGGATGGGCGCCCAGGACACCAGGCTGACGTGGGAAGAGCGCCGGATGCGCCGCGAGGTGCGCGCGACGGCCAACCGGTTGGCGAATTTCGACGACGCCAACCTGCGGCGGTCGGCGCGGGCCGCGGTGGCCGCGGCCGCCCGCGTGGAGCGGGCGCTCGAGATCCTCGGCGACACGGTTCCCGATCACCTGGCCGCGGCGGGCAAGCTGCGCGTCGAGCATCGTCAGGCATCACTGGAGGAGCTTGGCCGGATCGCCGATCCGCCGATGACGAAAGACGCTGTGGCAGGCCGTATTCGGCGGCTATTGTCGATGGCCGACCGCAAGGCCAAACAAGACGGTATTCCCGACACCGAGTCGGCCGTCACGCCGGATCTTCTCGAAGACGCCTAGGGGCTTTCAGGCCGCTCGAAGTTGGTCTCGCCGACTTCTGCACCATGGCTGTGATCCTTGCGGCGCAACGACCCTGCTGCAGATCTCGGCGTTACAGGTGCGGCAGAGCCCGCTAGCGGCGATTTGGTCAGCGATCCCTTCCGCGTGTCGGCGTCGGTTGGGTCGAGCGCCCTCATGTGCGTCCCGAGCATCTCGCCGAGCTTCTCAGGCAGAGCGAACCGACCGGCGAAGCCTTCACCGCAGGTCGATGGTTCTTCCACGTCAATTACGGTGATCGCATGGAGACGCTCACGGTCGGCGCGGCGTTCCCGGACCCGCCGTTCAACGGCATGCCCGACGACGGCGGCCTGGACATCGACCTGATGACAGAGATCGCCAACGCCCTCGGCGCCCAAGTCGAGTTCATCGCCTACGAAGGCGCCGACTTCAACGGAATTTTCGATGCGCTGCGCTCGGGCGCCTTCGACTGCGTCGCCGCCGGCACGACCGTGACACCCGAACGCGAGCGCAAGGCCGCATTCGTCCCGCCCTACGTCATCTCCGGCCAATCGTTGGCGGTCGACACCAACCGGCTGCCTCACATCCGGTCCGTCGACGACCTCGACGGTTTGACCATCGGCGTGCAGCGCGGCAACACCAGTCAGCCGATCGCCGAAAGGCTTGTCGCCGAAGGAAAAGCGGCCCGCGTCCGTGTCTACGACTACGGCGCGATCCGCTCGGCCATGACCGACCTGACCACCGGAGTGTGCGACGCGTTCATGAAGCTGGCGCCAGTGCTGACCGAGTTGGTCAAGCCGATGCCGGGAGTCGAGGTCGTACAGATCGGCATCTCGGTCGAGAACATCGCGATCGCGGTCGCGCCGGCGGACCAGGTGCTGCTTGGACGGTTGACCGTCGCGCAGGCCGAGCTGGAAGACGACGGGACGCTGCAGCGGATCCGCCGAAAATGGCTGGGTAATCCCTACGCGGATCAGAACCTCGCAGTCCACTAGGCTGGCGCGCGAGCACTTCATCCGCGACTTAAGGGAGAGATCAAGTGACCATCCGGGTTGGCGTTAACGGATTCGGCCGAATCGGACGCAACTTCTACCGGGCCCTCGCGGCGCAAAAGGCCGAGGGCAAGAGCACCGACATCGAGATCATCGCGGTCAACGACCTCACCGACAACGCCAGCCTGGCGCACTTGCTGAAGTTCGACTCGATCCTTGGCCGCTACCCCGAGGAGATCACCCTCGAAGGCGAAGACACGATCGTCATCGGCAGCACCAAGATCAAGTCTCTTGAGGTGAAGGAAGGCCCGGCCGCGCTGCCGTGGGGTGACCTGGGTGTCGACGTCGTGGTCGAGTCCACCGGCATCTTCACCGCGCGCGCGAAGGCCCAGGGCCACCTGGACGCGGGCGCCAAGAAGGTCATCATCTCCGCGCCGGCCAGCGACGAGGACATCACGATCGTGCTCGGCGTCAACGACGACAAGTACGACGGCAGCCAGAACATCATCTCCAACGCGTCGTGCACCACGAACTGCCTCGGGTCGCTGGCCAAGGTCCTCAACGACGAGTTCGGCATCGTCAAGGGCCTGATGACCACGATCCACGCCTACACCCAGGACCAGAACCTGCAGGACGGTCCGCACAAGGATCTGCGCCGCGCCCGCGCCGCCGCGCTCAACATCGTGCCGACGTCCACCGGCGCCGCCAAGGCGATCGGCCTGGTGCTGCCCGAGCTGAAGGGCAAGCTCGACGGGTACGCGCTGCGCGTACCGATCCCGACGGGTTCGGTCACCGACCTGACAGCGGAGCTGAAGAAGTCGGCAACGGCCGACGAGATCAACGCAGCGTTCAAGGCCGCCGCCGAGGGCAAGCTCAAAGGCATCCTGAAGTACTACGACGCGCCGATCGTGTCGAGCGACATCGTCACCGATCCGCACAGCTCGATCTTCGACTCTGGCCTGACCAAGGTGATCGACAACCAGGCCAAGACCGTATCCTGGTACGACAACGAGTGGGGCTACTCCAACCGCCTTGTCGATCTGGTCGCGCTGGTCGGTAAGTCGCTGTAGCCCGATGGCTTCATTGTCCATAAAATCCCTCTCCGACTTACTCGCAGAAGGGGTTTCGGGTCGTGGCGTGCTGGTGCGCTCGGACCTCAACGTCCCGCTGGACGACGACAACACCATCACCGACCCCGGCCGGATCATCGCGTCGGTGCCCACGCTGCGGGCACTTTCCGACGCGGGGGCCAAGGTCGTCGTCACCGCACACCTCGGCAGGCCCAAGGGCGGCCCGGACCCGAAGCTCTCGCTTGCCCCGGTCGCAAAGGCGTTGGGGGAGCAGCTCGGCCGTCACGTCCAGCTGGCCGGTGATGTCGTCGGCTCCGACGCACTGGCCCGCGCCGAGGGGCTGACCGACGGCGACATCTTGCTGCTGGAGAACATCCGCTTCGATCCGCGGGAAACCAGCAAGGACGACGCCGAGCGGCTGGCGCTGGCCACGCAGCTCGTCGAATTGGTCGGCAGCCCAGATGGTTCGGCTGGCACCTTCGTGTCCGACGGGTTCGGCGTAGTCCACCGCAAGCAGGCGTCGGTGTATGACGTCGCGAAATTGCTTCCGCACTACGCGGGCACCCTGGTGGCTGCCGAGATCAAAGTGCTCGAGCAGCTGACCAGCTCCACCGAGCGGCCCTACGCCGTCGTGCTCGGCGGTTCCAAGGTGTCGGACAAGCTGGCCGTCATCGAGTCGCTTGCGGAGAAGGCCGACAGCCTCGTTATCGGCGGCGGCATGTGCTTCACATTCCTTGCTTCCCAAGGTGTTTCGGTGGGCAACTCGCTGCTCGAAGAAGGCATGATCGAGACTTGCCGAAAGCTCTTGGATACCTACGGCGATGTGATCCACGTGCCGGTCGACATCGTGGTGGCCGACAAGTTCGCGGCCGACGCGACCGCGGAAGTGGTAGCGGCGGACCGGATTCCCGCCGACAAGATCGGCCTAGACATCGGGCCCGGCTCGGTGGAGCGGTTCACCGCGCTGCTGTCCAATGCCAAGACCATCTTCTGGAACGGCCCGATGGGCGTGTTCGAGTTCCCTGCGTTCGCAGCGGGAACAAAGGGCGTCGCCGAAGCGATCATCGGGGCGACCAGCAAAGGCGCCTTCAGCGTTGTCGGCGGCGGCGACTCGGCCGCGGCGGTGCGGCAGCTGGGCCTCGACGAGGACGGCTTCTCCCACATTTCGACCGGTGGCGGGGCGTCGCTGGAATATCTTGAGGGCAAGACGTTGCCCGGCCTGGAGGTCCTGGAATCATGAGCCGCAAGCCGCTGATCGCTGGCAACTGGAAGATGAATCTCAACCACTTCGAGTCGATCGCTCTGGTCCAGAAGATCGCATTCTCGTTGCCGGACAAGTACTTCGACAAAGTCGACGTTGCAGTGCTGCCGCCATTCACCGACCTGCGCAGCGTGCAGACGCTTGTCGATGGCGACAAGCTGCGCCTGACATACGGTGCGCAAGACCTCTCGCAGCATGATTCCGGCGCTTACACCGGCGAAATCAGCGGGGCGTTCCTCGCGAAGCTGGGGTGCACCTACGTCGTCGTCGGACACTCCGAACGTCGGACCTACCACAACGAGGACGACGCGCTCGTCGCGGCGAAATCGGCGGCCGCGTTCAAGTACGGACTCACGCCGATCATCTGCATCGGCGAACAGCTCGAGGTGCGCGAGGCCGGTAACCACGTCGAGCACAACGTGGAGATGTTGCGGGGCTCGCTGGCCGGGCTGTCGGAGGAGCAGATCGGCACGGCCGTCATCGCCTACGAGCCGGTGTGGGCGATCGGCACCGGCCGGGTGGCCAGCGCGGCCGACGCTCAGGAGGTGTGCAAGGCGATCCGCGACGAGCTCGGCAAGCTGGCCTCACCGCAGCTGGCGGCCGGCGTGCGGGTTCTGTACGGCGGCTCGGTGAACGCCAAGAACGTCGGCGAGATCGTCGCGCAGGAGGATGTGGACGGCGCGTTGGTCGGCGGCGCGTCGCTGGACGGCGAGCAGTTCGCCACGCTTTCGGCCATTGCCGCTGGTGGGCCGCTTCCTTGATCGGACCACGCAGCCTGTAGTCTGGCGGCCATGGAATTGGCCCTGCAGATCATTCTGGTTGTCACCAGTTTGTTGGTGATGGTCCTGGTGCTGCTGCATCGCGCCAAGGGCGGCGGTCTGTCCACCCTGTTCGGCGGCGGCGTGCAGTCCAGCCTGTCCGGGTCCACGGTGGTGGAGAAGAACCTCGACCGGCTGACGTACTTCGTCGTCGGGATCTGGGTCGTTTCGATCGTCGGCGTCGCGCTGCAGATCAAATACAGCTAGAGCACGCCGCCAAGGCCGGGCAGTTTGCCGACGATTGGCAGGTCGTCCAGGGGGCCCGGGGTCCGGTTGACGTCCAGCGGGCTCATGCAGGTCTTCCCCGGTCCGGGGATACCGCCGGACCCGACGCAACACTGGTATGCGTTTCTGGATGTCTTCAGGCAGTCGTTGTATGCGTGGATATCCCAGGACGAACCGCTGGGTTGGGCGCTGGCGACCGCCGAATATCCGAGTGCGACGCCGCCGAACGGGATCATGACCGCGCCGACGGTAGCGGGCAACAACTTACGCAAACGCTTTAAAGTACCTGCGCTCATGATCTGCCTCGCCTTCACGAGGTAGCCTGTTTGTCCGATCCCGTATGCAGACTTAAGGTCCCCCAACCTTGTGTTTGCTAAGCCCTAGCATGCGCTCAACCCGGTGGTCATATCAAGGCTAAGCGGCCAAATTTTGCTGTCCGGGCGAAATGACGGGGCGGTGTGGACTCGTCGTGCGGGCGGTTCGGGCGACGCCGATACTTGGGGGATGGCTGAGGGGACCGACACCGCGCTAACGCCGATCGGTTCTGTGCGCCGCACGCAGGTCGGCCGCGAGGCGACCGAGCCGATGCGCGACGACATTCGGTTGCTTGGCGCGATCCTCGGCGACACCGTGCGTGAGCAGAACGGCGAGGAGGTCTTCGACCTCATCGAACGGGCCCGCATCGAGTCGTTTCGGGTGCGACGCTCCGAGATCGACCGCACCGAACTGGCCGGCATGTTCGACGGCATCGACATCCACCAGGCCATTCCCGTCATCCGGGCGTTTACTCACTTCGCGTTGCTGGCCAACGTCGCCGAGGACATCCACCGGGAGCGTCGCCGCGCCGTGCATGTGGCCGCAGGGGAACCGCCGCAGGCCAGCAGCCTAGCCGCCACGTACCTGAAACTCGATTCGGCCCAACTGGACTCGGCGATCGTGGCCGACGCACTCGCCGGTGCGCTGGTGTCGCCGGTGATCACCGCGCACCCCACCGAGACCCGGCGCCGCACCGTGTTCGACACCCAGCACCGCATCACCGAGTTGATGCGATTGCGCCTGCACGGGCACACCGAAACCGCGGACGGCCGCGACATCGAACGCGAATTGCGCCGCCACATCTTGACGTTGTGGCAAACCGCGCTGATTCGATTGTCACGGTTGAAGATTCAGGACGAGATCGAAACCGGCCTGAGGTACTACCGGGCGGCGTTTTTCGAAGTCATTCCGCAAGTCAACGCCGAGGTGCGTACCGCGCTGAACGCCCGCTGGCCCGACGCGCAGTTGCTCGACCAGCCAATCCTGAGGCCCGGTTCCTGGATCGGCGGTGACCGCGACGGCAATCCCAACGTCACCGCCGACGTCGTCCGCCTCGCGACCGGCAGGGCCTCCTATACCGCGCTGGAGCACTACTTCACCGAAATCACCGCGCTCGAGGAGGAGCTGTCGATGTCGGCGCGGCTGGTCAAGGTCAGCGACGAGTTGGCGGCGCTGGCGGATCAGTGTCATGAGCCGGCCCGCGCCGACGAACCGTATCGCCGTGCATTGCGCGTCATCCATGGGCGGCTGACAGCGACGGCGACATCGATTCTGGATCGCCAGCCGGACCACGAGCTCGACCTCGGGCTCGAGCGCTACCAGAGCCCGGCAGAGCTGAAGGCGGACCTCGACGTCGTCGATCGGTCACTGCGGGTGCACGGCAGCGCGGTGCTTGCCGACGACCGGCTGGCCCGGCTACGAGAAGCCGTGCGAGTCTTCGGTTTCCACCTCTGCGGCCTGGACCTTCGACAGAACTCTGACGTGCACGAGGAGGTTGTCGCCGAGCTGTTGGCGTGGGCGGGTGTGCATCCGGACTATCGGTCGTTGGCCGAGCCGGACCGCATCGAGCTGCTGGCCGCCGAGCTGGCCACCCGGCGGCCTTTACTTGGTGACGGCGCGCAGCTTTCCGAACTCGCCCGCAAGGAGCTCGATGTCTGCTTGGCCGCTGCGCGCGCAGTCGCGGTGTTCGGCTCAGCGGCGGTGCCGAACTACATCATCTCGATGTGCCAATCGGTTTCGGACATGCTGGAGGCCGCCGTCCTGCTCAAGGAGGTCGGCCTGCTCGACCTCAGTGATGGGGCGTCGGGTCCGTACTGCCCCGTCGGCATCGTGCCGCTGTTCGAGACCATCGACGACCTGCAGCGTGGCTCGTCGATTCTCGAAGCGGTGCTGGAGTTTCCGCTGTACCGGGCGATGGTGTCGGCTCGCGGCGAGAGCCAGGAAGTGATGCTGGGCTACTCCGACTCCAACAAGGACGGCGGGTACCTGGCCGCGAACTGGGCGCTGTACCGTGCAGAGCTCGACCTTGTCGAGTCGGCGCGCAAAACCGGAATCCGGTTGCGGCTCTTCCACGGACGCGGTGGCACCGTCGGTCGCGGCGGTGGCCCGAGCTACGACGCCATTCTCGCCCAGCCGCCCGGGGCGGTGAACGGCTCGCTGCGCCTGACCGAACAGGGTGAGGTGATCGCCGCCAAATACGCCGAGCCGCGGATCGCGCACCGCAACCTCGAGACGTTGCTCGCCGCCACGCTGGAAGCGACGCTGCTGGACGTCGAGGGCCTCGGCGACGCCGCAGGTCCAGCGTACGACGTGCTCGACGAGCTGGCGGGCCGCGCGCAGCGCGCCTACGCCGAATTAGTTCACGAGACACCGGGATTCGTCGAGTATTTCAAGGCGTCGACGCCGGTCAGCGAGATCGGCGCGCTCAATATCGGTAGCAGACCGACATCGCGCAAGCCGACGACGTCGATATCGGACTTGCGCGCGATTCCCTGGGTGTTGGCATGGAGCCAATCGCGCGTCATGCTGCCCGGTTGGTACGGCACCGGCACCGCGGTCGAGGAATGGATTCGAGACGGCGACGGCAGGCTGGAGGTGCTGCGGGATCTCTATCGGCGGTGGCCGTTCTTCGCGACCGTGTTGTCGAATATGGCGCAGGTGCTTTCCAAGTCGGACTTGGGCCTGGCCGCCCGCTACTCCGAACTCGTGGAGGATGAGGCGTTGCGGCGCAGGGTGTTTGACAAAATCGTCGCCGAGCACGAGCGCACGATACGGATGCACAAGCTCATCACGGGCCAAGATGACCTGCTGGCCGACAACCCTGCGCTGGCGCGTTCGGTGTTCAACCGTTTCCCGTATCTGGAGCCGCTGAACCATCTTCAGGTCGAGCTGCTGCGCCGATACCGCTCCGGAGACACAGATGAGCTTGTCCAGCGGGGCATCTTGCTGACGATGAGCGGACTGGCTACTGCGTTGCGAAACAGCGGCTAGCCGCGGGCGACCTAGAGGCCCGTGGTTCGGCGCACCGCACTGACGGCGCCACGTACCGCCTGCTCGGTGGCGGCCAGCGGCGACATCACGGATTCGCCGATGCCGACGATGCGCTCGACGCGGGCGACGATGCCTTCCATCCGATCGACCACCGCGTTGAGGCGCGGCGCCAGTTCGTTGATGCTGTTGATCGTCTCGTTGAACCGTTCCAGGGTTGCGTCGAGATTTTCTGTCGAATTGTTCAGATCGACCAGGGTCTCGCTAAGGCCCTCCAGGATGGTGTCGACCTGTTCCACGGTGACGTCGGCGTTGAGCGCCGCCTGCGCGAGCTTCCTGATCCTCTCGGGTCCGGTACGCACCGGTTTGCCGCCCTTGTCTGCCATGACGGTCATTTGACCACAGTTGCGGGAACCGCTGGAGCGGACTGGGCGTCTGACATGTGTGCAATGCAGACGATGCTTCAACCATCCGCGATCGGCGGCCGGCGGTGACCCCGCGCGGCGCGTAGCGGATTACGTCGCCGGATACGCCGAGGCGACGGCGGACCGGCACGAGGACGCCGACGGCGACATTCCGCTGCCGCGGGACTGACGGCTACGACAGCTTGGCCGCGGCTTCCTCGTCCAGCAGCCACACGGTCGCATCGCGACCCACCGCGCCCGCGGCCGGGACATCCACCGGGTCGGCGCCACCGACAGCGGCGGCCACCGCGTCGGCCTTGGCCGCACCTGACACGATGAGCCACACCTCACGGGACCGCTGAATCGCGGGCAGCGTCAACGTGATCCGTCGCGGTGGCGGCTTGGGGGAGTCGGTGACCCCAACGACCATCCGGTTGGTCTCCTGGACGGCAGGCGTGTGGGGGAACAGCGAGTTGATGTGGCCTTCGCCGCCCATCCCCAGCAGGTGCACGTCGAAGATCGGGGTCGGCTCGCCGGGGTCGGCGTTGGCGGCCAGCACCTGTTCGTAGGAGAGCGCGGCGGCGTCCAGGTCGTCGCCGAACTCGCCGTCGCTTGCCGGCATCGGGTGCACGTTGGCCGACGGGATGCCGACGCGGTCAAGCAGCGCCTCACGGGCCTGCTTGTCGTTGCGTTCGCCGTCGTCGTGGGGGACGTAGCGATCGTCGCCCCAGAACAGGTGCACCTTCGACCAGTCGATCCGGTCGTCTTCGGCGAGTTTGGATAGGATCCCGATGCCCGTGCCGCCCCCGGTCAGGACGATCATCGCCCTGCCGCGGAACTCGACAACGGAGACGATCTCCTCGGCCAACCGCTGACCTGCCGCCGCCACCAGCGCCGTGGTATCGGGGTAGGTATGGACGGACGTGCTCATACGTATTGCACCTTGTCGATGCCCTGTAGTGCCTCGTGATAGATCTCGTCAGCATCCAGTCGGCGCATGTCCTCGGCGAGGCATTCCTTGGCCTCCCTGCGCGCCAACGGGATTCGCGCTTCTGGCCTGCTGGTGCGTGTCAGCGTCGCTGTGACGCCCGTCTGCGGACGGCTCAGCGTGATGGTTTCGGAGTCCCGAACGAGTTCCACCTTCAAATCGCCGACCGCCCGCTGAACCGGGCCTTCGATGCGTGCCGCCAGCCAGCCCGCCAAGATGTCGAGTGCGGGTTCGGTTTTGAGGCCCGAAACCACCGCCGACTTGATCGCTTCGTGCGGTGGCTGATCGACTGCTGAGGCCAACAGTGCCCGCCAGTAGGTGATACGACTCCAGGCCAGGTCCGTGTCGCCGTTGGTGTAGCCCTGCAATCTGCCTTTGATGGCGGCCAGCGGATCGGAACTGTTGGTGGCATCGGTGATACGCCGAATAGCCAACTGGCCCAAGGGATCCTGCGCCGGAACGGGAGGAGCAGACGCCGGCCACCAGGTCACCACCGGGGTGTCGGGCAGCAGGAACGGCAGCACCACGCTGCTGGCGTGGTCAGCAAGGTCACCCTGCAGACGCAGCACCACCACCTCGCCGGCGCCCGCGTCGGCTCCGACCCGGATCTCGGCGTCCAGCTGTGGCTGTGCGGCCTTGCGGTCGCCGGGAAGCACTGCGATCACCCGACAGGGATGCTCCCGGCTGGCGTAGTTCGCGGCCTCGACTGAGTCTTCGAGGGTGTCCTCGGAATCCGGTGCGATGACGAGCGTCAGCACGCGGCTGAGGGTGATCGCGCCGCCCTCCTCGCGCAGCCCGATGATCTTCTTGTTGACGTCGTTGGTGTTGGTTGCTGGCAGTTTGACGATCACGGCCGCCTCCATTCCCGGCCCAGCCGGTGCATCATCTCGAAGGCCGACGGCGGGCCCCAGGTCCCCGACTCGTAGGGTTCGGGTTTGCCGTCCGCCGCCCACGCGTCAAGCACGGGATCGAGGATCTCCCAGGACATTTCGACTTCGGCGTTCACCGGAAACAGCGACGGCTCACCAAGCAGCACGTCGAGGATCAGCCGCTCGTAGGCCTCGGGAGAGTCCTCCGCGAATGCCGAGCCGTACGAGAAGTCCATGTTGACATCGCGGACCTCCATCTGGCTGCCGGGCACCTTCGAGCCGAACCGCGTCGTGATCCCTTCGTCGGGCTGCACCCGGATCACCAATGCGTTCTGGCCGAGCTCCTCGGTCATCGTCTTGTCGAACGGCAGATGCGGAGCCCGCTTGAAGATCAAGGCGACTTCGGTGACCCTGCGGGCCAGCCGTTTTCCAGTCCGTAGAAAGAATGGGACACCGGCCCAGCGGCGGGTGTCGATCTCGAGCGTGATGGCGGCGAACGTCTCGGTGGCCGAATCCTTGGAGAATCCGTCCTCTTCGAGCAGTCCGACGACCTTCTCACTACCTTGCCAGCCGGCGGCGTACTGCCCGCGTGCGGTCGTCTGATCGAGGGGTTGCATCAGCTGCGTGGCCGAGAGCACCTTGATCTTCTCCGCCTGTAGTTGGCGCGGACCGAAGTTGACCGGCTCCTCCATCCCGATCAGTGCCAACAGCTGCAGCAGGTGATTCTGGATCACGTCGCGGGCCGCGCCAACCCCGTCGTAGTAGCCGGCCCGTCCACCCAGTCCGATGTCCTCGGCCATGGTGATCTGGACGCTGTCGACGTAGTTGTTGTTCCAGATCGGTTCGTACAACTCGTTGGCGAACCGCAGCGCAAGAATGTTCTGGACGGTCTCCTTACCCAGGTAGTGGTCGATACGGAACACCGACTCCTCGGGAAAGACGCTGTTGACCACCGAATTGAGTTCGCGGGCGCTCTCCAGGTCGTGGCCGAACGGCTTTTCGATGACGACCCGGCTCCACCGGTCCTCGGTCGGGCGGGCCAGGCCCGATTTCTGCAACTGCTCGCACACCATTTGAAAGGCGTTGGGCGGAATGGACAGATAGAACGCGTGGTTGCCGCCGGTGCCGCGCTCGGCGTCGAGCTTCTCGAGTGTCTCGGCGAGCCGGCCGAAGGCCGCCTCGTCGTCGAAGGTGCCCTGCACGAACCGGATGCCCTCGGCCAGGCGGTCCCAGACCTCCTGGCGGAACGGTGTGCGCGCATGCTGCTTGACGGCGTCGTACACGACCTTGCCGAAATCCTCGTCGGCCCAGTCCCGCCGGGCGAAGCCGACGAGCGCGAAGCTGGCAGGCAACAGCCCCCGGTTGGCGAGGTCGTAGATCGCTGGCATCAACTTCTTGCGGGCCAGGTCGCCGGTGACGCCGAAGATCACGACGCCACACGGGCCGGGAATCCGCGGCATCCGCTTATCGCGCTTGTCCCGCAGGCAGTTACGCCAGCCCTGTCCGGTGGACGTGGCCTTGTCGTTGACGGCGGTCATTCTCGGCTCAGGGCTTCTTCTCTTCGAGCTGACCCTGCGTCGCCTCGAGAAGCTCAAGCCACGACTTTTCGAACTTCTCCACGCCCTCTTCCTCGAGCACGCGGAACACGTCGGGCACGTCGATGCCAACGGCGGAGAGTTTGTCGAAGACCGCCTGCGACTCTTCGGCTTTGCCGGTCACAGTGTCGCCGGTGATCACGCCGTGGTCGGCCACCGCGTCAATCGTCTTTTCCGGCATGGTGTTCACCGTGTTCGGGGCAACCAGTTCGGTGACGTACAACGTGTCGGAGTAGTCCGGGTTCTTCACGCCGGTCGACGCCCACAGCGGACGCTGCACGCGTGCGCCGTCGGCTGCAAGGGCTTCGTACCGTGAGCCGCCGACGAACACTTCCTCGTAGGCCGCGTAGGCCAG
>NZ_DASSCY010000300.1:0-6499 GCF_035697385.1 Mycobacterium sp.
GGTGATCGCCGTCGGCTCGTCGGTCGGCTCGACGACCCGCCAGCCGCTGACCTGTGCCAGTGCCCCGCGCGTCAACTGGCCGACCTCGGCCAGCCGGTCGCGGATCTGTGCCGGCCCCGCCGACATGTGCTCGCCGAGCGCAACCGAAAACCCCACCCGTGCAGCGACATTCGTCTCACCCAGATCGAGGCACTCCAACACCGACAACGGTAGACCCCATTCCGGCGGAGGCAGCCGCGGCCGAAGGCGCTGCGCGAGTTCGGGCCGAATCGCCAGCATGCCAACGCCCCGCGGGCCTGCCATCCATTTGCGCGACGAGCTGTAGACCGCCGATGCGCCGACTGCGCAGTCCAGGTGGCCCAGCGCCTGTGCGGCGTCGACCACCAGATGCAGGCCGAGATCCCGGCAGACATCGGCGAGCTCGTGCAGGGGCTGAGCAAGACCACGATGGCTGGCCAGCGGAGTCAGGTGCACGATCGCGGGCGGGTTGTCGGCCAGCTGACGGGCGGCGTCGTCGACGAGCAGCCGGCCGTCACCGTCCGCGGGCAGCGGCGTCACCTGGAACCCGTTCACGGCCATGACCGCGAGGTTGGGGCCGTACTCGCCGGGCAGACAGGCGATTGTGCGCTCCCCCGGCCAGCTCGTCAGCAGGATGTCGAGGGCGTTGTTGGAGCCGGTGGTGAAGACCACGTTGTCGCCGCTCATCCCAGTCAGGACGCCGATCGCGGCGCGTCCCGCGTCCAGCACCGGTGCTGCGGCCTCGGCGGCCACATATCCGCCGACCTCTGCTTCGTGACGGGCGTGCTGCGTGGTTGCGTCGATGACGGCAAAGCTCTGCCGTGAGCATGCGCCGCTGTCCAGATGCAGCCCGGCGACTTTCGGCCTGGCCGCACGCCAATGCTCGGCGAGACTCATTTGATCGACAACGAGAGCCCGAAATCCCCTGCGGGATCGGTCCACCAGTGCGTCCGCCGCAGACCCGCCCCCGCCAATTCCGCGGCCACCCCGTCGGGCCGGAACTTGCACGACACCTCGGTGAGCATCTCCTCGCCCGCGGTGAAGTCGACGGTCAGGTCCAGCGCAGCGATGTGCACCCGCTGCGCGCGGCTTGCCCGCAGCCACATCTCGATCCGCTCCTCGTCGGCGTTCCAGCGGGCGACATGTTCGTAGGCGTCCAGATCGAAGTCGGCGTCCAATTCACGGTTGACGACCGCCAGCACGTTGCGGTTGAAGCGGGCCGTCACGCCGGCACTGTCGTCGTAGGCCCGGACCAGGCGGCCGGTGTCCTTCACCAGATCAGTGCCCAACAGCAGGGTGTCGCCGGGCTGCAAGGTCTCCGACAACGCGGCGAGGAACTCGGCGCGCGGGCCGGTTGTCAGGTTGCCGATCGTCGACCCGAGGAACGCGACCAGGCGGCGGCCAACCCTGGGGATCTTGCCGAGATGCTCCTCGAAATCACCGCATACCGCGTCGATCTCGACGCCCGGGTACTCCTTCCGGATCGCCGTGCCCGCCGCATTCAGCACGCTGGCATCGACGTCGAAGGGAATGAATCGGCGAAGGGATCCACTGTCGCGCAACGCATTCAGCAGCAATCGCGTCTTCTCAGAGGTGCCGCTGCCCAGTTCGACCAGGGTATCGGCGCCCGATGCGACCGCAACCTCCGCGGCGCGCTCCCGCAGGATCTGCGCCTCGGCACGGGTCGGGTAGTACTCGGGCAGGCGGGTGATCTGATCGAACAGGTCGCTTCCGACCGAGTCGTAAAACCATTTGGGCGGCAACGTTTTCGGAGTTTGCGTCAGGCCGTCGCGCACATCCCGGCGCAGCGCCTGGGCGGCCGAGTCGGCGGCCAGGTAGTTGGACAGGGACAAGGTCATGGCGATCCTTTCAGCGGGATCAATTCGACACGAGTGCCCTCAACCTTGACAAGGTGTCGGTCGGGGATCTCCTGCCATTCCGGGTTGTCGTCATACGGTTCGCTGGCCAGCACCACGCCGTCGTCTCGACGCAGCACCGACAGGGTGTCGCCCCACGTCGTGGCGCGCAGTTGAGTTCCGTTGGCCGCCAATATGTTCAGTCGAGCATTGGGATCGGCGGCGGCCACCTCGACGATCGTGTCGCCAAGTGCGTCGAGCCCGCGTTCGAAGATCAGCGCCGCCAGCAGCGCGCTGTCTACTGTGGATTCGGCCTTGGCCGACAGTGGCAGCACGGCACGGTCGACGAGGCCGTTGTGCGAGAGCAGCCAAAGCCCGTCGGAAAACGGCGCCGACGCGGACGGTTCGATCGGCATGCCAATGGAGGCCGAGCGCACCGCAGCGAGGATGCAGCCACTGGTCAACGCGGGGGCGATAGACGCAAACGAAGCGTCGCCCCACATCGGCGTGGCGCTGCGCCACCGCCGCGCGACACCGTGGTCGAAGAAGCCCACGCCCCAGCCGTCGGCGTTCATCAGCCCGTGTTTCTGCCGTCGCGGCGAATATGACTGCACCAGTAGCCCGTACGGCGGATCCAGCACCATCGACGCCACCGAACACGGTTCACCGAGCCACGCCAGATGACGGCACATCAGCTGACGTCCCACGCCAGCCGGACGCCGGAGAAGATTTGCCGCCGGATCGGGTGGTCCCAATTGCGGAAGCTGGGCCGCAGAATGCTCTGCGCGACTGCCCACGACCCGCCGCGCAGCACCTTGTACTCGCCGTCGAAGAACGGCTGCGAATACCGGTCGTAGATCATCGGCGTGAAGTCCGGCCAGGGCCGCAGCGGTGATGTCGTCCACTCCCACACGTCGCCGAGCATCTGTTCGGCGCCGTAGGCCGATGCGCCCGCCGGGTAGGCACCGACGGGGGCAGGCCGCAGCGCGTCGCCACCAAGGTTGGCCAGATGCGACGTCGGCTCCGAGGCTCCCCACGGGTAGCGCCGCCGCGTACCCGCCTCGGGATCCCACGCGCAGGCCTTCTCCCACTCCACCTCTGTTGGCAGCCGGGCACCTGCCCAGGCCGCGTACGCCTCAGCCTCGAAATACGTGACGTGCTGCACGGGTTCGTCGGCGGGGATGTCCTCGACGTGGCCGAACCGGGTGCGGGTGCCGTCGGGATTCCAGAACTGCGGCGCGGTCAGGCCCGCCTGCTGCCGGTGCGTCCATCCGCGGTCCGACCACCAACGCGACTGCTGGTAGCCGCCATCGTCTATGAACTGCCGCCACTCGCCGTTGGTGACCGGGACGCGGCCGATGCGGAATGCCGGCACGTCGACGACGTGCGCCGGGCGTTCGTTGTCCAGGGAATGCGGTTCGGTGACCGCGTCCACGCCGAGGACGAATTCGCCGCCCGGCACCAGCACCGAGGTGCCTGCCACGCCGGGGCGCCCTGGCGGCAGTGCCGATCCGGAGTCGAGCAGCGCCGGCCCCGACCGGAGGTTCAGCGCTTGCAGCATGGTTTCGTCGTGCTGGTTCTCATGGCTGATCACCAGGCCGAACCGGAAGCTCGCCTCGTCGTCGAAGTCCGGGTTCTCGAGGGTGTCCAGCGCCTTGTTGCGCACGGTGTTGCAGTACGCCCTGGCGTCGGCGGGCGGCAACAGCGGCAGTTCGACGCGGCTGGCCCGCGAGTGCACGAACGCGTCGTAGAGCCGATCCACCTGCGGGGGCAGCATCCCCGGCCGGTCAGGGTTGCCCTCGCGCAGCAGCCATAGTTCTTCCTGTTGGCCGATGTGCGCGAGGTCCCACACCAGCGGGCTCATCAACGGGTCGTACTGGCGACCCAATTCGGCGTCGTCGAAGTCGACGAGCCGCAGCGTGCGATCCCGTGCCTTCGTCAGCTCACGCGCCAGCGTTTCGCGTGACGTCACATTTCTCCTCGCGCCAGTTGACCGACCGCAGGGCCGATGCCGTACTTCACCGCCCGGTCGGAGAAGTCGTCGGCCGGACAGCGACCTAGTTCGACCGAACGCACCAGCCGCTGCATCGATTCCTCGAGTTCGGCCGGAGCGCGTTCGGCGGCGGCCTGCACGCAGCGGACGGCGGCGGACTGCAGACGCCGGTCGCCGAGCCCGACCTGGGCGGCGCGATCCCACGCGGTCGCCACGTCTTCGGTGGCCTCGGCGGCGATGTCGGCGGCGGCGGGGTCGTCGAGGAGCGTCACGAGTGTGAAGACCACGGCTGGCCAGACGGCATCGGGCACGCTGTCGAGGTAGCGGATCTCCAGCCACCGCCGGGGCCGCACCGGCGGGAAGAGTGTTGTCAGGTGGTAGTCCAGATCGGCTTCCGTCGGCCTGCGGTCACCAAGCGGCACCCGGCCATCGGCCCAGTCGGCGAATGGCACCCAGGATGTAAGGGGTTGAGCGTCAGGGGTTTTCACCAGCATGACCGGTGCACGCAAGGCATACCGCGCCCAATCGCTGGCAGGGTCGTCACCGCTTGCGCCGAGGATGGGGCCGCAGCGCGCCGAGTCGAGCTGACTCCACACGCGCTGACGGGTCGACTGCCAACCGGAGAACTTCCCGCCGAGCAACGGCGAGTTGGCTGAGATCGCGATCATCGTCGGGCCGAGCGCGTGGGCAAGGCGCACCCGGTCCGCCCAGCCGTCACGGGGTCCCGCGTCGACGTTGATCTGTACCGACGCCGTCGACGTCATCATCGCCGCGCCTGCGGCCTGCGTCTGACTGGCGATGAAGAACTGCTCCATTGCGAGGTAGCGGGCGCCGGGGTTGACGCGCTTCGCCGGCCGCAGCGGATCCGCACCGAGCAACACCAATCCGAGCCCCGCCTGCGCGAAGGCCGCGCACAGCACGGCACGGTCGCCGGCCATCGCGGCGATGGCAGGCAGCGGACCGTCCATCGGCGGTCCCGACAGTTCGACTGCGCCACCCGGTTCGACCGTGACGGCGCTTCCTCCCGGCAGCGGCGGCAGACCAGCGATCACATCGGTCAGTTCCGCCCAGGTCGGGCGGCGCATCGGGTCGGACAGGTCGTAGCAGTGGGCCTCGACTTCCAGGCCCACCTTCCCCACGGGACCGTCCTGCAGGCACGTGTCACCGATGTGCAACGCAGCGCTGGCTGCGCTGGTCAGTTGCGCTTCTTCCACCTCGGACGTGATGGTGAAGGTCATTTCCAGCCACACCTTCCGGGTTGGAACGGTCATGGAGCGGACGAGCCTTCACTCCATCTTCCAGAGCGCACCGACAAAGTCTCGCCATTTTTCAATGACGCGTCGGTGACGGGTACCCGAAACTCGCGGGGCGCTATTGCCCCAGCGTGTTCTGCATGGCGCCGGCCAGCACGTTCACCGCAGGTCCGCCGTTGCCGGATTGGCAGACTTTCGCCTGCAGCAGAACGTTCTCCCGTTTCCGGGTGGTGGTGAAACACCGCCGATCGGCCCCGGCTTCCTGCTTGACCCAGTCGGCGTCGGTAGCCGTTGCCGGACCACCCGTGAACGTCCACACCTGGGTGGTGAGGTTGTCGAGGTGCATGGCGGTGGTCTGACCGTTGCAACCGAGAGTCCTGTCGACGACGCGGTGGAACGCGCGGTCGGCCGCGTCGGCGGTGGCGAAGACCCCGACGGCCTGCTTGACGAAGTGAGTCATGTCGGTCGGCGACTCTTGGGCCACCGCGCCGTTGAACGACGCCAGGTCCGGGTCGGCATACACGTCGGGCAGCCCGATGTCGGCCCAGTTGTTGCACACCGGGTTGTCGACGTAGAACGACTGGAACGGGTCGGTGAACGTCGATTCGAACCTCAGTGTCGCGCCGACGATATTGCCGACCGAACCCTTGGGCATCACGGCGTAATTCACCACTCCGGGATCGGAGGGTCGCGCGGTCGCCGGTGCCGCCACCGACAGCGCGACAGCCAGACCGACGCCGGCGATGGCGAGAGCACGCACCGGACTACACCTTCGCCGAGAGCTCGACGCCGATGTTGCCGCGGGTGGCCTTCGAGTACGGGCACACCTGGTGGGCCTTGTTCATCAGGTCGTCGGCGACGCTATGTTTCAGCCCGGGCAAGTAGCCGATCAGGTGTGCGGTCAACCCGAATCCGCCCTCGGAGTCCTTGCCGAAGCCGATCTGCGCGGTGACGCCGGACGCATCGTCGAGCTTGATGTCGTCGTCCCGCGCCACCAGTCGCAGCGCGCCGAGGAAGCACGCGGCGTATCCGGCCGAGAACAGCAGTTCGGGGTTGACGCCCTCGCCGCTGCCGCCCGCTTCCTTCGGCGGGCGGGTGTCGAGGTCGAGCTTGCCGTCAGAGGACTTCACATGGCCATCGCGACCGCCGCCGGTCGCGGTTGATTCAGCGGTGTAAACGACTTCGATGCTCATAGGGCTCGATCATGCCAGCCCTCGGCGGCTCGCCGTTATGGCCGGCTGGGAGCCGTCGTCGGCCCGCCCGGTGGCTGCGGAACCTGGGGCGGCTGGAAGTCGGGGGCCCGAAAAACGAATGGACCGCGCTCGAATTGACCGGTCGGGCCCATCGGGAAAGGCATTTCAGCGCGCTGCTTGAACATG
>NZ_DASSCY010000301.1:0-3666 GCF_035697385.1 Mycobacterium sp.
CGCCTGCCAACAGCCGCGACCGCGCGGTGCCGCGCGGTCAGGAAGGCGATGCCCATGACGAGCTTCGGGATCCGCGGACCAGGCGGAAGCCGCACTGGATCTGTCGTGGCCTCAGCCATGTCACCTCCGTGGTGGTACTCCAAGGTACCGGCCACGGTACGCCCTAGTACCGAGGATGACAAGGCCCTTCTCGCGGGGTGGTTAGCTCGTCGGCGACGGCGGAGTGAGCAGCGCGATCGACGCGTCGACCGCCTCCTCGGTGATGTCGCTCATCCGCCCGCCCTCTTCGACCGTGATCGCGGTCAACTCGCGCAACCCGCCAAGCAGCATGATGATGCGCTGACGTGACACTGGACCGATGCCTGCGGTGCGGAACTCCTCGGTGCCGCCGAGGGCCTGCACCATCCCGATGAAGTTGTCCATCGCATCGCGCTGCAGGCGCCGAGCCGCGGCACCGAGCGACGGCACATCCCGAATCCAGCTCAGCATCAGCGACGGCCGGGACTCCCCTGACGAGATCCACGCCTCAACCGCCTGCCGCACTTGGCTTCTCCACGGCGCGCCCGCATCGACCGCAGCCGAGATCTGTCTGACCTGCTCGGCGTTCGCGTCGGTGAGAAGCGCGACGAAACACGACTCCCTGCTGTCGAAGTGCTCGTAGAACGTGCGTCGCGACGTCCGTGCGCGCCGCACGATGTCGGCGACCGTGGTGCCCGGATAACCGTCCTCGGCGATGGACTCCTCCAGTGCATCAAGCAACCGTTGGCGGAATGCGGCCTGGTCGCTGACCCGCGCGGCCTTGGCCGTCGTCACGCGTTACCTCCTATGTCATGGGCATCGTACTGTGCCGAACGCTTCCTGTGAGTCGGCTGGTGACTTCCTGACGGCTGTACCCGTGAATCAGCAAGCGGCCCAGGTCAATCCGCTATCGAAGCGGTGTGTAGAGCGTCACATTCACAGAAAGGAACGAACGGCGAGGCCCTGCGCGCTCGTCTTAGTGAGAGTCGAGGGAAAGGCGCGTACATGACCAGTGACGTTTCGCACGAACTTCGGGGCCTTGGCGATCTGCCCGAAGGCAGGCAAGAGCGGTTGGCCCGCCGGATCGCGGACCTGTACGCGAACGACCGCCAGTTTCTCGCCGCCGAGCCCGATGTCGCGGTGATCGAGGCCGCCCGCACGCCTGGTCTGCGGCTGACGCAGATCCTGCAGACGCTCGCCGAGGGCTACCGGGACCGGCCCGCGCTCGGCGAGCGGGCCCGCGAGTTCGTCGTTGACCCGGTCACCGGCCGGACGTCGGCTCGGCTGTTAGGAAAGTTCGCGACCATCACCTATCGCGACGTGTGGGAGCGCGTCCGCGCGATCGCCACCGCCTGGCACAACGACCCGATCCACCCGGTGCGACCCGGAGACTTCGTCGCCACCATAGGCTTTGCCAGCGCCGAGTACCTCATCGTCGACCTAGCGTGCGCGTATCTCGGCCTGGTGTCGGTGCCCTTGCAGCACAATGCGCCTGTTTCCCGGCTTGCACCGATCATCGCCGAGGTCGAGCCGCGGGTGCTCGCCGTGAGCGCCGAGTATCTGGACCTCGCCGTCGATTCCGCGCTCGACAGCACGTCGCTTCGTCACCTCGTCGTCTTCGACTACCAGGCCGGCGTCGACGATCACCGCGAAGGCCTCGAACGGGCTTCTGCGCGACTGCGGGAAGCTGGCCTACCGGTCACCATCCACACGTTGGGGGAAATCGTCGCGCGCGGGGCGAAGCTGGCGCCCGAGCCCCCCTATACCGCCGACAGCGAAGACCGGCTGGCGATGATCATGTACACCTCCGGCAGCACGGGCGCACCGAAAGGCGCGATGTACACCGAGCGGATGGTGGCTCGGTTGTGGACCTCGACGTTCGCCTCGGACTCGGACACTCCGGTGCTGAACGTCAACTTCATGCCGCTGAATCATCTTGGCGGGCGGCTGCCGTTGGTGTCATCGTTCCTCTCCGGTGGAATCAGCTACTTCGTTCCCGAGTCCGACATGTCGACGCTGTTCGAGGATTGGGCGCTGGTGCGGCCTACCGAACTCGGTCTGGTGCCCCGGGTCGTCGACATGTTGTTCCAGCGTTACCGCAGTGCGGTTGACCACCTCGTCGCCGAGGGACTCGATGTGGCCACCGCCGAGCACGAGGCCGCCGCGCAGGTGCGCGACGTTGTGCTCGGTGGCCGCGTGCTCGGCGGTTTCGTCGGGACGGCGCCGCTTGCCGGCGAGATGAAGGTCTTCCTCGATTCCGTGTTGGACGTGCACGTCAACGACGGCTACGGATTGACCGAAGTCGGCTCGGTTAGCCGCGATGGCGTCGTGACCCGCCCACCGGTGATCGACTACAAACTTGTCGACGTGCCCGAGCTTGGCTACTTCCAGACCGACAAGCCTTATCCGAGAGGCGAATTGCTCGTCAAGACGCAGACGGCGATGCCGGGCTACTACAAGCGCCCCGATGTCACGGCGGCGGCGTTCGACGACGACGGCTACTACCGGACCGGCGATGTGATGGCTGAGATCGAGCCAGACCGGCTGGCATATGTCGACCGGCGCAACAACGTGCTGAAGCTGGCTCAGGGCGAATTCGTCGCCGTCGCACACCTCGAGGCGGTGTTCGCCGGTGCGCCGCTGGTGCGCCAGATCTTCGTCTACGGCAACAGTGAACGCGCCAATCTACTGGCAGTGGTGGTGCCCACGCCTTACGCGCTGGACACCTACGGCCACGACGCCGACGGGCTCAAGAGCGCTCTTAGCGACTCGCTGCAGCGGACCGCGCGAGCCGCTGAACTGCAATCATACGAGCTGCCAGTCGATTTCATCGTCGAGGCCGAACCGTTCAGCGCCGCCAACGGATTGCTCTCAGGCGTCGGCAAGCTGTTACGGCCGAATCTCAAGGATCACTACGGCGAGCGACTCGAGCAGATGTACGCCGACATCGCCGCGGCTCAGGTCGACGAACTACGTGCGCTGCGGTGCGCAGCCGCCGAACTGCCGGTGATCGACACATTGACCCGCGCCGCCGGCGCCATCCTCGGCACGCGCGAGCTCGATCCCGATGCCCACTTCACCGACCTCGGCGGGGACTCGCTGTCCGCGTTGACGTTCTCGAACCTGTTGCAGGACATCTTCGGCATCGAGGTTCCGGTCGGGGTGATCGTCAGCCCTGCAACAGACCTTAGAGGACTCGCGGAATTCGTTGAGAAGGAACGTGACTCGGCTTCCAACCGACCGACCTTCACGTCTGTGCATGGAGCGGGCGCCACGGCGGCACGCGCCGCAGACCTGACACTCGATAAGTTCATCGACGCGGCGACCCTGGCCGAAGCTCCGTCGCTGCCACGGACGACCGGCGAGCCCAACACGGTTCTGCTCACCGGAGCCAATGGCTGGCTCGGGCGGTTCCTCGCGCTCGAATGGCTTGAACGGCTGTCGGAGACGGGTGGCACGCTGGTCACCGTGGTCCGCGGTCGCGACGCCGCCGAGGCCCGCGCCCGTCTCGAGCAAGCCTTCGACAGCGGGGATCCCGTGCTGCTGAGCCGTTTCCGTGAGTTGGCCGTCGACCACCTGGAGGTGCTCGCCGGCGATATCGGAGAGCCGAACCTCGGCTTGGATTCTCAGACGTGGACCCGGCTGGCG
>NZ_DASSCY010000302.1:0-2607 GCF_035697385.1 Mycobacterium sp.
CCAGCTGTGCGCCGCCGAGGATCATCGCGGCCACCAGGCCGGTCGCCTCGTCGAATTGGTAATCGCCGCCCGAGGCGCAGGCCAGCATCGCGACGCGCGGCGGCATCGGCAGCTTCAGCGACATCAGGTCCGATGCGGTCAGCGGCCGTTGATCGGCCAGGTGAAGCGCCGCACGAGCAGCGTGGCCGACGTCACCGTCGGCGGCCGTCGCGTGGCCGACATACAACAGCCTGCTGGGCTCGTGCGCGAGCAAGTCGGCCAGCCATGTGCGATCCGCGTCGGTGCGCCTGAACAACTCGACGGCTTCGTCGACGTCGGGCAGTGCCTTCCTGCGCGCCATCAAGTCCGCGAAATGCCTTGCCAGGGCGGTCTCTTCAGACGGTCTGCCGAGCACTGAACCCAGCGCCGAATCCGGGCGTTGGCCCGGCACTCGCGGATCGAGCACCAGCAGCGGCGGGCTGTCGCGCCGGTCCTGCCATCGTGCCGGTGTCCGAGGTGCGTGCACGATGTTCGGCGGCGCGGCCATCAGCACCTCGACGAGCTCCATGAGGCGGAAGCCGTCGTCGTTGGGCATGGCAAGCAGGCCCCACGGGACGCGTGCCAGGCGTGCACTCGGCGATACGAACAGCGCGCCACGCGGTGACGACACGCAATCGACCAGCAGCTGCCAGGCCGGTTCCGCGACAAGCTGCGCACCCAGCGCGCGAGCGATCGCTAGTTCGGATTCGGGCGTCGCGAACGGTCCGCGGGTGATAGCGCGATCGACGGCGTCACGCCGGGTTTCGGAGTCGCGAGGGTCTGGCAGTGCGTCGGCCAGCCGATCCAGCGCCTCGACCAGGACGGGTTCCTCCACCACCCAGGTCACCGTTCGAGACGGCTGCCCGACGACGCGCAGGCTGGCATAGGTGGCGATTCCGACGTCGGCGAACCGCAGGACCAGGGTCGCCGGCTCCGTCACGGCCACGTGGGCCACGCGGCACCGTCGGCCGTCACGTCGCAGCCGTACCGCTCGTATGCCAGCTCGCGGTAACGAGTCATGATCGGCGCGGCATTCGGGTGCATCTGCAAGGGCGGAAGCGGGCCAAGCCGCGTGAGTGTTGAACCACCGCCCACAGGTGATGATCCGGCGGCGACAAGGGCGTATTCGTCAGCGGTTTCCAGCGGAACGGCGGCGGTGGCGGTGTCGGTCCACTCCTCGATCTCCCCGGCGGGCTCCGCACTGAAAGTGCCTCGTGCGCTGTGATATTCGATAAGCTCGCTGACCAGATCGGTGTTCTCCCATTCCCATGCGACAGCAAAGGCACCAGCCAGGATCCTTGCCGAAACGTGGGTCGCCCAACGCATCCTCGCGTCGGCGTCGGCGATCGAGTGCCTCACCGAATCGACCGCAAGCGCGGCGGGAACCTTGAGTTCTGCGGCCTGTTCAAGTTTGGACTCGGCATTCTGCGGGTCGGCCAACGCGTCCGCGCGCCAGATGCTACCAAGGTGATCGTCGAGGCGGGCGTATTGCAGCCAGCTGTGCCGGGGCCACGCGTCGAGCAGCTCTCGCGCCTGGTTCGCCCGCTCCCGCGCGGCATCGAAATCACCGCGGAAGACGTCGACCCAGCTGCGCTGCAAGAGAATACGGTGAATGTGCAGCGGCTTTTCCACCTCACGCCAGTGCCGCTCGGCATGCCCGAAGCGTTCATCGGCGTCGCCCAGCTCGTTGATCGACAGGCTGATGAGGCCGAAGTAGAGCCAGCACCGTGACACGTCGTGCGCTCGTGCATGCTCGGCGATTGAGGGGTAGGCCTCATGGACCAGGCGTTGGCACTCTGCACGGTCGCCGGCCGTCCATCTCGCGGTCGATCGCTCGAGTTTTGTTCTGGCTGTTGCCAGCTCCCAGCCGCGCTTCTGTGCGCGCGCGCCGGCACGCTGAAGCCAGGGTTCGGCTTCGTGAAGCCGACCGGTCTCGACGCAGAATCGCCCGTAGGCGGTGCCGCCCAGCACCAGAAGCTGATCATCGAACTCGCTGCCGGTGCCTGGACCGTCGATGGCGTCAATCACCTTCTCCCACAACGGAACTGATCGCACATGCAGATCATCATCGCAGAGCGCGGCCGCACAGATGATCTGCGCGTGCACAACGAGATACCGCAGTTCGTCGTCGAGATCAGCGAAGGCGGAGGTGTCTTCGGTCAGGACAGCCAACGCGGCTGCTGCGGCCTCGTGATCGCCGTGCGCCGCGGCAGCCAAACCCGCTTCGAGAAACTGCGCGCGACGTGAGTACCGGCAGATCATGTGGTCGATCTCGGCGTCGGACATCGTGACCTGCGCGGCGGCCTCTGGGTTGGTGCCCGCGCGGATCGACGAATAGATCGCCAGGCAGTCTCTGATGCGGCTGATGGCCTCGTGCACACCGTCGTATGCGGTGCGGACGAGGTAGATCTCCCCCAGCTGCGCCAGCACCTCGAGCATCAGATCGTCGCGGTCGGCTTCCTCGATGCGAGGCATCAGCGACAACAGCAGATCCTTCGCCGCAACCTCGTCAGCGGCGAAGGCAAGGTGACGGGCGCGTTCCAAATCGCCGGGGATCGTCACAGCTGAATCATATTGAAGCGGCGGGCG
>NZ_DASSCY010000303.1:0-12241 GCF_035697385.1 Mycobacterium sp.
AGACCGACAAGGGGCAGGCCGTCGACATCCTGCGTGACCAGCACGCCGCGTCGGCGGTGGTGTTCCTCGGCGACGACGTCACCGACGAGAAGGCGTTCCGACGACTGCGCGAATCCGACGTCGGCGTCAAGGTTGGGCCCGGCGATACGCTGGCCCGCTACCGGATCGACTCCCCCGAGGACGTCGCCGCGGCACTGGAATTCCTGCTCGAGACCCGTGGTCAGCGCTGACGAGCTGGCGGCACGAACCGCACGTGCAGTGGCGTCGGCGACCGCCGCGGGTCGCGACCTCGGACTCGACGTCAGCGATGCGCGGGTGCTGTACGACGTCTTCTCCGTGATCGTGCATCTGGCGCCGTCGCCGGTCGTGGCGCGGGTGCCGACCGTCCTGCCGCCTTCCTACGCGAGCTCGCCCGAAACGCAGACGGCACAGCAGCGGGCGGAGCTCGCCGTCGCCGGATGGCTGGCCGACCGAGGCCATCCCGTGGTGCCGCCCAGCCCACTCGTCGCCCGCGAACCCGTTCGGCGGGACGGGTTTTCGATGACGTTCTGGCAGTTCGTCGAACAGGTCCCAGACTCCGAGCCGGACATGCGGACGCGCATCGAACAGACCGCTCAGCTGCACGCCGCGCTGCGGGACTACGACGGCGGCGGGCTCGGTTTCTGGGCGCCATTCGGTACGTACATCCCCGAGGGGCTGGCCGAGTTGAAGCGGATGCCCGATCTGGTCGCGGCCGCCGATCTCGAACGGGCGCAACGGGAATGGGCCGTTATTTCGCCAGTATTGATGTCTCGCAAGGCATTTGAATCAACCTTTCCGGGTGCGGACGTCCAACCTATCCACGGAGACGCGCCGTACCACAACATGATCGCCACACCCGAGGGCGAACTGTGGTCCGACTTCGAACTCGTCACGCTGGGTGCGGTCGAATCCGATCTGGCGATGGTCGGCCCAGAAGGCATCGCGATCTACGACGCGGCCGCCCTTGCACTGGGGCTGCGCCCGCTCGACGAGCGCGTGCTACGAGTCACGGAGGCGGCCGGCAGGCTCGCCATGATCGCTGCTCTGGCGATGGCGCCCGCGCTGCCGATGCTCGTCGAGGCCATCAATCCGATGGTCGACCTGTGGCGAGACACCCCGCCGGTGACCGAACTCTAGGCGGGCGGGCCCGACGTTCGTCCCCGCACCACCTCGGTGTCGAGAACGTCGATCACCGGCAGTCCGTCTCGTGGCGGGTTGTGCAGTAGCCTGCCGGCCCGCCGTCCTTTTTCCATGCTCGGTTGCACCACGGTGGTCAGGCCGCGTCGCAATGCCTCTGGCACACCGTCGAATCCGGTGACGGTCATCTGGCCGGGCACGTAAATGCCGCGCGCCCGTAGGTAATCCATCGCCGAAAGGGCGAGCACGTCGGCTGTGCACATCAGCGCGGTGATGCGCGGATTGGCATCCAGCGCCACCTCGGCGGCCGCCCCGCCCGAGGTCGGCAGGTGCTCGTAGCTTTCCACCACCGTCAGCGACTCCGGGTCCAGCCCAGCCGCCGTCATCGCATCGTAGACGCCGTGGATGCGCTCACGCTGGACATGAAAGTGAGGGGTCTGCACGCGCTCAGGATCAGCCACCGATGGCCGCGGTCCCCCATGCGGCCATTCGCGCCCCAGCCGCATGGTCAGCAGTCCGATCTCGCGATGGCCAAGTCCCACAACGTGTTCGGCGAGCTGTCGCATGCCGTCGCGGTCGTCGATGCAGATCCGGGAGGTGCCTGGCACGTCCTTGGGTTGGTCGACGACCACCACCGGCAGTTGGCGCTGCTGCACGACGCTCAGATACGGGTCGTCATCGGAGGCGGAGTACACCACAAACCCGTCGACACCCGCGGCCAGCACCGCCGCCGAACCATCGCTGACACTGCGGTTGGGCCCGATCGCCACCAGCAGCAGGCCCTGGCCGGCCTCCTCGCACGACTCCGCCAGCCCGGCAACGAAATCCAGCGCGGCCGGGTCGGAGAACGAGTAGTTGAGCGGTTCGGTGATCATCAGCCCGACGGCGCCGGCCTTGCGGGTGCGCAGCGACCTTGCAACTGGGTCCGGCCCTGGGTAGCCCAACCGCTTGGCGGTATCGAGCACGCGTTCGCGCAGATCCTTCGACAGCTGGTCGGGGCGGTTGTAGGCATTGGAAATCGTGGTTCGCGAGACCTTCAGCTCGGCCGCCAACGAAGCCAGGGTCGCCCGCCGCCGGGGCGCTGCACTCCTGGACATGCTCTGTGACGTTAGCCGATGCCCGGCGCCGCCCGCCCCACTTGGTCAGACCGCCGCGGGTCGGGCACTCGCGGAACGTGCCGCACGCGTCGTCGTCCACACCATCAGCCAGAAACCGCACGCGATGGTGACGATGACGAAGCTCGGCGGCAGGTTGAACATCGCCGAGAGGCCCAGGCCGGCCCACACCGACGCCAGCCCGATCACGGTCGAGATGGCCATCGCGGCCACGGGTTGCGCGGTCAGCATGATCGCGGTGGCGGCCGGGGTGACGACGAGCGCGAAGAGCAACAGCGTGCCGACCGCCTGCACGGCCATGGTCACCGCCACCCCGAGCAGCACCATGAACACGATCGACAGCGCCCGCACCGGCACGCCTTTGGCCTCTGCGACCTCGGCGTTGACCGACGTGAACAGCAGTGGTCGGTAGATGAATGCGATGCTGACCGCCAGCAGTGCCAACAGGGCCGCGAACGTAAGCAGCTGCTGGTGGGTGATCGCCAGCAGATTGCCGAACAACACGTTGGTCATGGTCGACGAGTTCCTGGTCGCCAACGAATTGAAGAACAGCCCGAGTCCGGTGGCCATCGCCAGCACGGTCCCGGTGGCCACTTCGCGGTCTGCGGCGCGCTTGCCAAGGGCGCCGATGACCAGCGCTCCGCCCACACAGAACACGCCGAGGCCCAGCACCGCAGGCACGCCGAGCAGGACGGCGCCGGTGGCGCCAGGCAGCCCGATATGTGCCAGAGCGTGCGCAGCGAAAGCGGTGTTGCGAACGACGATGAAGTAGCCGATCAGCCCTGCGGCCAGCGCGACGATGGTGCCGCCGATCAGCGCGTTGCGCATGAACGCCGAGGTGAGGATCTGCATCCAATTCTGTTGGTAGCCCAGCGCCATGATGCTCGCCGGCATCACATGCTCCTCATGTACAGCTCACCCTGCAGCGTGTGCGCCACCTGGACCTGCGTGCCATAGAGGTGGGTCAACAGATCCGCGTCGACCACTCTGTCGATGGCCGCGTGGTGCGCGTGTCCGTCGAGCAGATAAATCGCGCTGTTCAAAACGGCAAGCATCGGGTTGAGGTCGTGCGCAACGACGAGGATCGTCACGTCCAGCTCGGTGTTGAGCCTCGCGAGCAGCTTGACGATCTCTTGCTGGTTGCGCAGATCCAAGGACGCCAGCGGCTCGTCGAGGATGAGCATGCGGGGCTGCGCCACCAGTGCGCTCGCGATCGCGATGCGCTGGCGCTGCCCGCCGGATAACTGTGCGACCCGCATATCGGCGAACTCGGTGGCCTCCACCCACACCAGTGCCTCGTCGACGCGACGGCGGTCGGCGGCGGTGGCGCGGCCGAATCCCCATCGGCGCCCGTTGAGCCCCAGCAGAACCGCGTCGCGGGCGCGGATCGCTTCTCCGCCGCTGGCGACATAGTCCTGGGGGACATAGCCGATGGAGTCGTTGGCTTCACCAGGTGGCCTGCCGAAGACGCGGATTCTGCCCGACGCGACGGGAAGCACTCCCAGCACGGCCTGAAGCAATGTGGTCTTGCCTGATCCGTTGGATCCGATGACGGCGACGATGCAGCCTGCGGGAATCTCGAACGTTCCCTCCGACCAGATCAACCGTCCACCGCGGACGACGCTGACGTCGTCGAACGTCAACGCCGCCGCGTCGGGTGCCGGGTCAGGCAGGGACACCAAGTGCCTTGGCCAGGGCGTTGAGTTGGTCCACCTGCCAACCCTCGAACGTTTCCGTACCCGGCGGCACCGTTTCGGTCACATCGACCACCGGAACGCCGGCCTGATCCGCGGCGGCGCGAATCTGTTCGGGCACCGAGCCCTCCGTTTGGGTGTTGTAGATCAGCACGTCGACACCGCGGTCGCCGAGCAATCGCAGAAACGCATCCAAATCCGCTGGGGATGGGTCGGTTTCGTTCGCTGAGGCCAGTGCATAACCCTCGGGTGTACGGTTCGTCAGGCCGACGGCGGCGGCCATGTCGTCGAAGACGCTTTCGGTGGCAGCGTAGCTCTTACCGGAGGCGTGTGCCTTGATGGAGTCGATGGCCTCGTTGTACGGCTTGAGGGATTCGGTGAACGCGGCCCGACGCTGGTCGAAGTAACCGGCGGCGTCCGGCGCCAGCTTGCCGAATTCGGCGGTCACCGCGTCGGCGACGGCTGTTACCGCCGCGGGCTTGTACCACGCGTGTGGATTGGTGCCCGCTTCATCGCCGTGCTCTTCGCCCTCGTGACCCTCGTGGCCCTGCCCTTCGCCCTCGTGGCCTGCCTCGCCGCCCAGCTCGAGCGCGTCGATCACGGGGGCATTCGGGGCCGAGCTGGCCGCAAGCTTGGCGGCCCATTCGTCGTAGTGACCGCCGTTGATCACCACCAGCTGTGCGTCCTGGAACGCCGCAGCGTCCGACGGCGACGGTTCATAGTCATGCGGGTCGACCGCGGAGCTGGCCAGCACGGTTTTGACCGTCGCGCACTGACCGCCGAGCTCGGAGACGATGTCGCCCCACTGGTCGACGCTAACGACGACGTTGACCGGAGTGGTCGGGCATTCACCGGCGCCGGCGGTCGGCGCGGCCTGCTCGTCGCCTCCTGCGCAGGCGGCTAGGCCGAACGGAGCAGCCAGGAGCGCGCCGGCGGCCAGCACAGAGAGCCTCGAGATCGTCGTCATGACGATAACGATAACCGTTTGCATTACCCCACGCGCAAGCAGCCTTATTGAAAATGATTATCATTTAGCGCATGGCGTCTACTTCTCCCGAACTTCTGCCCGTCACCGTGCTCTCCGGCTTTCTCGGCGCCGGCAAGACCACGCTGCTCAACCACATCCTGGCCAACCGCGATGGCAGACGGGTCGCGGTCATCGTCAACGACATGAGCGAGGTGAATATCGACGCCGCACTGGTTGCGGGGCAGGGCCATCTCGACCGCACCGAGGAGAAGCTCGTCGAACTGACCAACGGCTGCATCTGTTGCACGCTGCGCGAGGACCTGATCGAGGCGGTCGCAGCCTTGGCGAAGCAGAATAGGTTTGACCAGTTGGTGATCGAGTCGACCGGTATCTCGGAACCGATGCCGGTGGCGGCAACATTCAGCTGGGAGTTCGAGAACGGCTTCAGCCTCGGTCAGGTGGCCCGACTGGACACCATGGTCACGGTCGTCGACGCGTCGACGTTTCTGACTGAGCTGGCCAAGGGCGAGGCGCTGGCCGACCGGAAGATGACCGCCGGTGAAGGTGACGCACGCAGCATCGCCGACCTGTTGGTGGATCAGGTCGAGTTCGCGGACGTGCTTCTCTTGAACAAGACCGATCTGGTAAGCCCTACTCAACTCGGTGCGGTTGAGGCGGTGGTGCGCCGACTGAATCCCTCCGCCAAGCTGATCCAGATCGACCACGGCATCGTGGATCTTTCACACGTGCTCGACACCGGTCTTTTCGATCCGATCGCGGCCAATGAGGCTCCCGGCTGGGACGAGGAGATCGCTTCCGGCCACACGCCGGAGACCGAGGAGTACGGCATCGGGTCGATGACCTTCCGAGCGGACCGACCGTTTCACCCGCAACGGCTCTCAGAAGCACTGGATCAGATGCGAGGATTGTTGCGCAGCAAGGGATTTTGCTGGATCGCTACCCGGCCCACGATCGCGGCGATCTGGTCGCAGGCCGGACCGAATCTAGTCATCGAGCCGGCCCAGTACTGGTCGGCCACCGAGCTGAAACCGAGCCAGGAGATCGTGTTCATCGGGGTGCGCCTGGACCGCGACAAGGTGACCCGGCTACTGGAATGGGCGCTGTTGACGGACGATGAGATGGCCCATGGCGAGCGCGGCTGGCTTGCGTATCCCGACCCACTGCCGGCGTGGGGCGTCACCCATAGTCACGGAGGGTGACGCCGCCACGCCGATGCTCAGTGCTCGTGCCCGACCGCGCCGCTGATCTCGTTGGGTGTCTGCTCAAGCGTGACGGACTTGCTCACTTGTCCTGCTTCAATATCGACCAAGTGCAGCTCCTTGCTCGCAGGCTCGGACACATAGACGTCGTGTCCGCGTGTAAACACCGCTGGGCGGGGCTGCTGCCAGTCTTCCGGCTCCGTCCACTTCTCAGTCACTGCAATGGTTTCCACTGTGACGCCGGTGTTCGGGTCGATGACGTAAAGGTTTCCGTCGGTGCCGAGGATCAACGCCTCGGCGTGCGGCCCGCGAGCCAACGACCGCCACGAGTAGCTCACCGAAGCGGGCAACCGCACGACCTTGAGTTGATTGGCGTCCGTGTCGATCAGGGTGAACTGCTCGGGGCGCTCCAACTCGGCGTCGGGATCCACCTTGAAGTCACCGAGTCCGACCGTGGACTCGGCGTGTGCCTTGATGGTGCCGACTCGGCCGTACTCGCCGGGACCGGTGATCTTGGTGAACCGGCCGTCGGCGAACGCCAGTACGCCGTTCTCACAACCGAACACGGCGGTCTCGCCGGCTACCACTGCTTCACCGTGAAGTCCGGGGCATTCGGCGCTGCGCGCGATCTCGCGCCCGTCCGCACTCAGTGCCACCGCCCCGCTGCGGGTGTCCTCATTCCCCTCGCTGCGCAGTTGCGTCCCGTCACTGAGCACGACGGCGACACCGTGATGGGGCTCCGGTGCTTTTGCGGTCTCGACTTGCGGTGCGCCATTGGCCAATTCATGCGGATCGAACACGGTGATCTCACCGCTACCGTCGGCGAAGAGCACCGTGCGCTCGCCGTGCGCGACGACATGACCGGGCTCATCGGCAGCGAATGTGGTGTCAGTCAGCTGAGCGCTGGCGGCGTCGAGAACCTGGAATCCCTCGTTTGTGGAGACGAGAACATGCTCGCTGTCGCCGGCAGGATTGACGCGAAGGAAGCCCTCCATCGGGATGTCGGCCTTGACCTCCAGGCTCTCCCCGTCGATAACCAGGAGGCCACCGTCGTACGTCGCGACCACCGGCTCGCCGACCTTGACCTCTCGAGATGAACTCTCGGCTGCCGGCTCGCCCCCGCCTCCGCACGCCGCCAACGTCAGCGCCGCAGCCAGCGCTCCAGACGCTGCGAAGTACCTCTTCGTATGCATGTATCTCCTAATCGATTGTCTTCCAATGGGTTCAGCGCGAGGTCAGACCGGTGACGACTGCCTCCGTGTTGGTTCGCATCATGTCGAGGTAGGTGGCGCCTGAAGTACCCGGCTCGCCGAGAGATTCGCTGTAGAGCGCCACCACGTCGACGTCGACCCCAGCTTCATCGGCGAGCACGCGTGCCAGCCGGTCCGGATGAGATGAGTCGACGAAGATGGCGGGAACACCCGATTCGCGGATCGCGCCTGCAAGCGAATCCAGATCAGATGAACTCGGCGACGCAAGCGTTGAACCGCTTGGCACGACGGCGCCGATCACAGTGAAGTCGTACCGCGCCGCCAAGTAACCGAGGACATGGTGGTTGGTCACCAGCTTGCGGCGCTCAATGGGGATGGCGGCGAAGCGTTCGGTCATCAGGTCCGACAGCTTTCGCAGTTCGGTTCGGTAGTTCTCGGCGTTCTCGCTGATCCGCTTGCCGTCGATGTCCGGGATGTGCTCGGTAACTGCGTCGACAATGACGTCCACTCCCGTGAGCATTCGCTGCGGATCCGTCCAGAAATGCGGGTCGGGGCGCCCCTCGCCCTCGCCAGAGGCGTACCTGATCGGATCCACACGTTCGCCAACCGGCAACGTCGGCACGCCGTTAGCAGCAGCGGAATCGATGTGGCGCTGCAGCGACTCCTCCAACCCCAGACCGTTGTAGACGAGCAGGTCTGCGGTGGTGATGGCGGCTGCCTCCTGCGCCGAAACCGCGAAGGAGTGTGGATCGGCGTTGGGCTTCATCAGCACGCGCACATCTGCGGTGTCGCCGACGATGTTGCGCACCACGTCGCCAAGGATGTTGGTGCTAACGACAATCCGGTGCTCGGCTGGCTGGTTGCCGCCGTTGCCGGTGCATCCCGCAACCAGTGTGATCAGCGCAAGAACAACTATGCGCAGTAGGTACTTCACCGGCCCGCCTTCACCATCAGGCCCGGCTGCACACCGGTGGTCAGGGTGCGAGCGATCCGCAGTGAGTCGCCGTAATCGATCTCATAGATCTCGCGCGTAGCGGCGTTATTGACGTACGCACGTTCGCTGTCAACTTCGATTACCGGGACGGGGCCGTCGTCGGGCACACCGCCGGAAAAGAGGTTCACCGAAGCGGTTTCAGCGCCCGTGACCGCGTCGACGGCGCGCAGCACACCGTCGCGGGTCAACACCAGAACCTCATTGGCATCGCCTGTGCTGACCGCGACGGCGCCGGCCGCCGGCACCGGGGACCAGGTTCGCCGACCACTGTCCAGCACCCACACTTCATTGCCGGCGATTGCAGCTAGCAGATCGTGTCGGTCGCGGTGCTGCAGCTGGCCGAGCGCCGCCGCGGGTCTGTTGGCGGGAAACGGGATCGGGGTTACGGCAGGCTCCGGCCCGCTCACATTCACCCGAATCGCACCGTTCCCGCAGCCGAAAATCACAGCCCGACGCGTCAAGGCGGCACCCGTCGCCGCCGGGCAGACACCGGTTAGGTGCCGCACCGAACCGTGTTCGTCGACGGTCTGCAGTTGGCCCGACTCGGTGACGACGAGCAACCCGTCTCGCTGCGGAACCGCCTGCGCTACATCGCGCAGATCACCAACGTCCATGGACGGCGATGCGATTGCATGCTCTCCAAGTCGCTCACGATCGAGCAGTTCGACCCGGCCGTCGCTGGTCAGTGTGGCGGCGATGGCTTGATCCGCAGCGACGAAATCCGAATTGCCTTCCACCGTGCCCGCGACGGCGGGCTCAGCGACGTAGTAGTGGTCGTGGTCGCCGTGATCGAACGTCCACGAGCCGGCGTCGACGACCGTCAGTCCGCCGCTGGTGTGCAGATAGCCGAATCTTCCATCGCCGCTGAGCTTTTCGACGGCGCCAAACCGGCCTACATTGGTCTCCTTTTCGTCGATCACGTCGAAGACCGATGTGTCGCCGGTGTCCGGGTCGACCAACACCAAACGCGTCACTGCCTCCGCCGATTCCTCCGCGCCGGCGGGTGGGGCCTCTTCGTCGACCGCAGGCGGGGTCGACGTGACCGCCTGCTCGCTTCCGCCACCGCATCCGGCAAGGGCCGCCGCGGCCGTCAGCAGCGCCGCAGCCTTGACGGCGTGGCGGCGCAGCGCGGAGGCGGCCAGAGAACAGAAGAAGATCGCAACAGCGACCGCGGCGATCGTCGCACCGCCTGCAGTCCCGGCGTGCCACGACACCACCAACCCAAGGCCCACCGCCACGCAGCCGATCACCGCGGCCGCCGTCATGATCTGAGGAATCGTGTTGGCCCACAGGACCGCTGCCGCCGGCGGCGCTATCAACAGCCCGAACACCAGCAGCGTTCCCACCACCCGGAAGGACGCCACGATGGCCACTGCTATGAGCACAGTCAGTGCCGCGGCGGCAATTTCTGGGCGCAACCCAAGCGTCGCCGCCTTGCGGATATCGAAGCTGGCCGCCACGAAAGCACGCCTTCCAACGGCCGCCGCCGCTGCCGTCAACACCAATGCGGTTGCAAGAAGCGCGATGTCGCTGGCCCGCACTGCAAGCACATCGCCGAAGAGGAACCCGGTGAGGTCGACGGCGTAGCTCTGCGAGTGCGACACGATGATCACACCTGCCGCCAGCATCCCCACCAGAAGCAGCCCGATACTGCTATCGGCAGACAACCGGGATGAGCCACTGATCGCCGACACTCCGTAGGCCATGGCCAGCGCCGCCACCATCGCGCCGATGAAGATATTGCCGCCCAGAACCGAGGCTGCCGCGACACCGGGGAGCACGCCGTGCGACATCGCGTCGCCGAGGAACGCCGCGCCGCGCAGCACCACCCAGGTGCCGACGATCGCGCAGAGGCACGCGACGACCAGCCCCGCGAGCAGCGCCCTTCGCACGATCTCGGACCCGAACGGTTCGCAAAGCAAGGCAAGCACGCCTAGACTCTAAACGTTAATGACAATCATTTTCAATTGGGTTCGGGCGGTGGTAGTGCGCAGCAGCATCAACTTGGAACAAGTCACGTTCGGCTACAACGGGTTCCGCGTCTTCACCGACCTGACGCTTGCACTTCCGGCGGCGGCTACGACGGCCGTGGTCGGCCCCAACGGCTGCGGAAAGTCGACGCTGCTCGAATTGATCGCCGGGGTGGCAGCACCCGAGGACGGCATCGTCGAGCTTGGTGGACGTGAGGTGGCGCTGGCGGTGCAGCGCAGTCAGGTGGGCGATGCGTTTCCGATCACCGTCGCTGAGGCGGTGGCAATGGGCCGGTGGCGCAGGCTCGGGTTGCTGCGCCGCGCCTCCCGTTCCGACCGCGACATCGTCGACTACTGGATCACAGAGCTCGGCCTCGAGGAGCTCCGGCACCGCAGGCTCGGAGACCTCTCGGGCGGGCAGCGCCAGCGCATCTTGTTGGCGCAGGTCTTCGCCCAGCAGGCGCCCGTCGTGCTGCTGGATGAACCAACGACCGCGCTCGACGCCGACGCGGCGGACCGCGTGGCGCGGCAGCTGCGCCGGCTGGCGGCGTCAGGCACGACGATCGTGGCCGCGACCCATGATTTCGGCTTCGCCGGCCGGTTCGACCATTGCGTGCTGCTCGGCGGCGGCCGCGTTGTCGCCGCGGGCCTGCCAGTCGACGTTCTTACCGAGCCAAACCTGGCTTCGGCTGTGTCCTCGCGCGAGCGCTGACCATCCAACAGGCGGCGGTGTAGCGGACCTCGTGTCCGTGTACATAGGGATCGAAGGCGGGACGGACAGTTTCGATGACCTGCGAGCGCGTCCGGTCGTCCACGCCTCCGAACACCAGACCGAGCGGACCCAGCCGGGTGAAGTAGCGGACCAAATCCTTCTCCGGCAGGGTGCAGTTGACGTCGAGGCCCCGGATGTCGATGTCGGCCCACCCGCTCTTGTCCAAGATGGCAGCGACCCGATTGCGGTCCGCGAAACCGAACTGTCCCGGCGAATCGGGCTGGCGGACAGGGATATTCGGCACCAGCGGTGCTGCTGCGCGCTCGGCGGTGGTCATGAACGGATTCTCTGCGGCGCTGCGCCACGCGATGAAGCGCAGCTCGGCGTCGTCCCGTGCAGCGTTGCGCAGGTTCGCGAAGGCCATCACAGGGTCGGTGAAGAACATCACGCCGAAACGCGAAAGGATGATGTCGAAGTCCGCGCGGTCGAACGGGTGGGCTTGAAGTCAAGAGCCGCGGGCGACGGGCCGCATTGGGTCAGAGCACCACTCCGACCACGAGCCCGGATACAACGCAGACTCCACGCCCGAGGCGACCAGCGCGGCTAGGGTGACGGCCGCGGTGACACCGGACCCGCAGTAGACGCCGATATCGGCGGTCGAGTCGACGCCGCGCTCCTCGAGCAACCGCACAACGTCGTCCGCGGGAAGGAACGTTCCGTCCGCGCTCAGCACGTCGGTGCTCGGCATATTTCTGGCGCCAGGGATATGGCCGGCGACAGGATCGATGGGCTCGACGTCACCGCGGTAGCGTTCTGGCGCCCGTGCGTCGAGCAGTGTTGAGACGGAGGCGACCTGTTCGGCCGTCAGCGTCGTTCGCGCCCCGCGATAGAGATCCTGGTGCATCACCGTCACATCGCCGGGTTCCGGTGTGACGCTTCCTGTTTCGAGGCCACCGGTCCACGCCGCAAGGCCACCGTCGAGGATACGCACATCTGGAATGCCTGCGGCACCAAGCACCCACCACGCTCGAGCCGAACCTGCCCGGTTCCAATCGTCATACACGACGACGGGCACCCCTCGACGGATGCCCCACCGGCGGGCGGCCGCCTCGAGCCCGCGGCCCGACGGCAGCGGATGGCGTCCGCGCCCGGTGACGGTGTGGTCGCTGAGCTCGTCTTCCAGCGACACGTATACCGCGC
>NZ_DASSCY010000304.1:0-24808 GCF_035697385.1 Mycobacterium sp.
GCGGCAACTACCCGAAGCCCGGATATACCTGGACCGCGATGGGCCCCGCCAACGCCATTCCCACCGTATGCGAGGCCCCTCCGGGTTTCTTGACCCATTTCGACCTCGGACTCATGCCGCTACGCGGCGTCGTGCGATGACGGGTGGGCTGCGCACAATCGCGGACGTTTCGGATTGCCCCGACTTCAGTTGACTCGGGGAGTGTGCATTTCAGCCGGGGGACCAACTTCGCGAGACTCGTGCGGCGGATCGACGACGCCGGCCTGCCGGCGCCTTTGACCAGGCGGCTAGCCGGGTGGGGCCAGCGCCACCATTGGGCCTTCGACGAGGCGGTTCGATCGTCTCGATCACGGTCAAATCTGTTCGGCGACACCGACATGTGCTCGGCGCACCGGTCCTGTATCCAATCTAAACGCCTGACTTGTGTCACTGATGATACTCACTGAATCGGTGGCGAGGAACCCTGTGTATGCGCGCAGTCTCCAAGGGTCTCTTTCCCTCGCAGCTATGGGTTTAGCGGCGTCACGGGGTTGTCCGGCCGTGATGCTTGGTTACCTAATACTATTGATTTCAGTCAACGGTTGGTTTAGAAATGATGCACCAAGTCTCGTGCGCATTCAGTTCGTTGCAGTTGTTGGTGAACTGCGTCTGACAGCCGTTCACCGTCGACTCTGTGATCAGTTCACGCTGATTTGTGAGTGGCTAGTCGAGAGGGATCGGAACGACGATGAGTGCGTTGCGCCCACTAGCGCCGGCGGTTTCGAACGGCCCGGCTCTGGATGATGAGTGATACAACTGCACAAATTTGTAGTGTGCGGGGTAAGCCCGTAGGCGACGGCCGGGGTTCGGCTGCGACCCCGCGTGAAAGGGCATGAACCAATGGTGGATTCCGAGGGCTTGACCGAGGCGGCTGTCGATGACCCCGAGCTGGACTTGATGAGCCAAGACATCCCCGACTTCCACACGCGATTGGCCGCGCTGCGGGAGGAGAAGGGGGTAGCCCGCCTGCCGATGGGTGGTGGCGTTGTCACCTCATTGCTCCGTCACGCCGATATCGCCGACGCCGTTCGCGACGACACTCGGTACTCCAAATCCGGAGTCTTTCGACCGGCGACGTTTCCGTTCATGGGCCCCAACATTCAGGGCTACGACGGGCACGAACACGTTGTCAAGCGGGCACTGGTCTCCCCGGCCTTTCGGCGGGGGACCGTGCCCAGCTACATCGAACCGATCCTGCGTCCGATCGCCGAGGAACTCGTCACGCGCATCGCGTCGAACGGCAGCGCCGAGTTCATGGCCGAGTTCGCGAAGTGGTACCCCATGCTGATCACCACCCGCCTGCTGGGCATCCCACCTGACGACGAACCGATGCTGACGGCTTGGGCTTCAAAGATGCTCGACTTACTCCACGACCCCGAGGGAGTGCAGCAAGCCAACGCCGAGTTCACCCACTACGTGACACCGCTGATCGACCATCGCCGGGCGCACCCAGGTGAGGACCTGCTGTCGGCGATCGCGACTGAGGAGATCGACGGGCAGCGTCTTAGCGACGAGGAGGTACTCGGGTTTCTGCGGTTGTTGTTCCCCGCCGGGGTCGACACCACCTGGCTGTCACTGGGCAGCCTCATCTACGCCGTGCTCCAGCATCCCGAACTGCACGCACGACTGCGCGCCGAAAAGACCGAACGTGATTGGGCCGTCGAGGAAACCCTTCGCTGGGAATCCCCCGTCGCAATCGAACCCCGCCTCACGCTCACCGACGTGGCGCCTTGCGGAGTTGCGGTCCCGGCCGGCCAGATGGTCTTTCTCGTCATTCCCGCGGGCAACCGGGACCCCGCCGTCTTCTCCGACCCGACACGGTGGGATCTCGACCGACGCCCGAGCAAGCACATCGCCTTCGGGCTCGGCCGTCATTTCTGCCTCGGTGCTCATCTGGCCCGGGTGGAAATGGAGGTCGCCCTCGACGTCCTTCTACAGCGACTGCCCAACCTCAGGCTCGTCGAGGAACCCGCAATTGGTGGTGTCGTGCTCCGCGGACCGAAAGAACTGCACATCGAATGGGACGCCGCATGAGCGCTCTCGATGGTCGCTGCGCCATCGTCACCGGTGGCGGCCAGGGTGTCGGACGCGGCATCGCGCTGGCCTTGGCAGCCGAAGTGCTCACGTAGCGGTGCTGGGTCGCACCGAGGGGAATGCTGGCTTGTAGTTGACTTTCGAGAAACGGCGCCACATCGGGCGCCGAGGAACGTGCGCAACCGATCGGCCGTCTTTCGGCGGAGGCGTCGAATGATAGGTCGCGACAACGTCAGCGCCCGCTGCGGTCAATACGTCCACCAGCAGCCGCGCCGATGCCGCTTGCGCCATCAGTCACCAGGATCTTCTTGCCCTCGAGTGCTGTCGCTTCGGCGCCGTCATTGTCCGGTGATGGATCGGATCGGATTAGTGCCGTCCCACCCGTCCGCTTCAGAGCGAAGCCATTCTCCGAGCCCTGCAGTGGCTTCGTTGAGTTCAGTGATCTCGATGATCGGCACCGGCCCGTCCGGCGGTTCAAAGTAGGCGAATCGAACTCCCTCGGTCTCACCGCCGGACCAGACCACCGGCCATCCCGCATCGATCGCCGACTTCACAGCGCCATCGAAGTCATCAGCCCAGTACGCGAATTGGTTGAATCCACCATGCCCCTCGGCGAGGAATTCCGTGTAGATGCTGGGATCTCCAGCCTCCTGCACGATGACCTCGATCTGCATGTCACCCGAGTTGGCGAGGGCGATCGTGAGCGTCACCTCGGAGGGCTCGCCACGGTAATTGGCCTGCAGTTTCTGTCCCCGCACCACATAGAAGGGTCCAATCCCTAATGCGACAAGCGATTTCAGGGTCGAGTCGAGGTCGTCGACCACGAAGCCGACCTGGCGGACGGGTCCTGGCAGATCCGGAGTAGAAGGGGCGTTCGTCATGCATTGACCTCCAGTTCGATGTCGAAGGCTTCGAGGTATGCCGCGAATGTCGGCTTCAGCTGCTCCACGGTCAGCCCGAACTGGTCAAGGCTGTAGGCGTTGAGGCCGTACCGATCCTGCGGGTGCTCGGCGAGCCAGCGTTGCATGCGCTCTTCCGTATCCGAGGTCAGCGGATCACCGGCCCAGTCGTATATCCGGCGCATGACGTCGATGGCATCGCGCATCATGTCCGAGTAGTACACGTGGAAGAACCGGTCGTCGCCGATGCGATCCCGGGCCTGCAGCGGCCGTTCGACGTGTTCCTTCATTTGCGCCTGCGCGGCTCGGCCCATGGCCTCCAATTCGACGGCTTCGGGATGTTGTGTCATGCCCTTCGGCAGCTTCCACAAGTTGGCGAGTGACCCGGTTGCCCTGTAGGGGTCGCGGTGCGCCCAGATCAAGCGGGCGTCGGGGAACACTTTGAGCAGTGCCTCGATGTGTACGGAATGCGACGGCATCTTCAGGCTCCAGCTGCCCGGAGCCGTCGACTGCAACACCTGCAGGTATCGCTTCTGGTACTCGTACGTGGTCGTCATGTCGGTTTCGTGAAAAAGCCAGTCGGCATAGCGTGAGTCCGTTGACAAGAAGGAGTCCCACGACAGCGCCTTGAAGTCCTGGTTGTGAATGAACATGTCTTCGGTCGGCCCGTCCGCGTCCTCCCAGTGCGGAATCGACACCTTGGCAGCCGCGACCATGTCCAGGATCTTTTTCTGTTCCTCTAGTAACGCCAGGCAGCGTGGGTCGGTGCGAAGTTTGTCGGTGGTTGCGGGCGGCACGGGATACAGGCATTCCCAGTGCAATAGAGACCGTCGGTTCGGGTCCTGGTCGAGCAGATAGCTGATGACAGTGGTTCCTGTGCGTGGCATGCCGAGCACGATCAGCGGGCGTTCGACTGGGACGTCGACCACCTCGGGATGTCTGCGAACATAGTCGTGGATCTGCAAGCGCCGGCCGAGCACGTCTGCGCTGTCGGTGAGAATGCGGTCCCGGCCGTACGGTGTGAAGGCCGGGGATGAGTTGACCTCATCGAGGATGATTTCCAGCCCGTCGCGCCAGGAGTCGGACTCTGTCTCGGTCAGGCCAGTGCGCTGAGCGGCGATCTCCAAGACGTCGTCCGGAGTGGCAACAACATCGTCGAATTCAGTCATGGCAGCTCCTAAACCGTCAGGTATCCGCCGTCGACGGCGACGGTCGTACCAGTCATGTAGCGGGCAGCGTCGGTACACAGGAACAGCACGGCGGGAGAGACCTCATCGGGTACGCCCATGCGGCCCATCGGCGTGTGTCGCATCTCAGGGTCGAACATCTCGGGGATGTCGAGTATCGGGTGAGTCATCCGGGTGTCGATCAAGCCCGGGGCTACGGCGTTGACGCGAATACCGTCGTCGACCCAGCGGCGCGACAGGTTCCTGGTGAAGGCCAGCATGCCTGCCTTGGAGGAGCTGTACGCGGGTACTAGGACAGCCGAGACAAATGCCGACATCGAGATGATGTTGACCACACTGCTTCCGCCGGCGAGGCTGCTGGCCTTGAGTCGCTCGTGACAGGCCATCGTCAGCCGCATGTGGGCGAACAGGTTGACTGCGACCGACCCGGTGTAGCCGTCTGGATCCCACTCGTCCTTTTGTGCTGCGTAGGGTGCGCCTGCGTTGTTGACGAGGATGTCGAGGTCGCCCAAGGACTCCGCAAGCGCATCGATCGACCCGATGTCTGCCGATTGACAATGCCGGAATGTAAAGGCGCTCAGATCCGTTTCGGGATAGTCCGCCGCCGATCCTCGGGTTCCGGTGACCGTGACCTCAGCACCGGATTTGGCGAAGTCAGTGGCGATCGCGTAGCCGATCCCGCTCGTTCCACCGGTGACGAGGGCATGAACGCCGTTGAAGTCATAAGCTACGTTGTTCACTCCGTGCCTCTCAGTTCGTTGATGGACTTCGTGAGCCATGCCTTCTCCCAGAAGTTTTCGGATTCGGCCAGCAGTGCGTCGTGGGCCTCGACCGCGACTACGCGTGCAGCCAGGTGGGATGGCTCAGCCGCCAGGATGAGGTCGATAAGGTGCAATGCTTTGACAGGTTGCCCACCGGCCACGTGGCCGCGCGCCGCATCGACCAACGTGTCAGCACCCGCAGCGGCGACGACGTCCGTTGCGATCGAGAGCGATCCAACTCCGTAAAGTTCCGTGGTCGAACGGTGTTGGAACCAACCCGCGTACATCTCCCAGATCGCGCGGACATTCCACGACGTCTTTCCGTAGCCCTCGCCGACGTCGAGCTCATCGGGCACTCGAACCTCGCGCATGGCGGTGTAGAGGTCGGCGCCTGCCGTCATGCGCTCGATCGTCTGGTCGTGTACGGACTGCATGGCGTCGCGCATCGCGGTGACCTCTTCGGCAATGCGATCCGCTCCCTCGATGGGGTCGAAGTGGCCGGTGATCAACCGCTGCGGACCGAATTCGACAACCTTGTCGAGCGATTCGATGTAGAGGACGGGATCGCGGTAGCGGTCGCCCCGAATGGTCATGAGGTTGGGCACGTGTCCGAACAGCGGTCCGAAGAGGTTGCCCGTGAACAGTATTCGGTCCTCCGGCAACCAGACCACCAGCGAGTCAGTGGTCTCCCCACCCGGTGTCCAAACCAGCTCCAGTCGGCGTCCGCCGACGGTGAGTTCGTGCCGGTGATCGAACGTCGTCGTGGGCTCGGGGAACGAGAAGTCGATCGTGGAGACGTCCAGGTCCTTGAGCGACTCGAAGACAGCGTCGGTGAACTTCGCGAAGGCAAACGTCGTCTTGGGCGCTCGGTAGCCGCCGAGCCTGATGTTGTCATCGCGCCAGTAGCGGTAATTCGCGTGCATGATCACATCGGTGTCGGCCTCGCGGAGCGCGTACACTCCGCCCCAATGATCGCCGTGTCCCTGAGTCACGACGATCGCGCGCGTCGGACCAGGAACATCTTGGAATGCCTTGTGGTGCAGGGGTCCTTCGAAGAAGATCCCACCATTGATGACGACTCTCCCGTCGTCAGTCGCCACCGCGTAGGCGTTCGATACGCCCGGCGACATCCATACGTCGTCGCCCAGCGCTACTGCAGGTTCACCGGTGGCCGCTTGGAGATCGGCCGCACCTGGCCGTTCTCGATGGATTCCTGCCATGTATCCGCCGCTCTTCGCCTAGAGCTATAGCGCTAGAGCTGTAGAGGTGAAGGTTGATGAAGGGAAGTGCACCAGCACGTCGGTATGTCTTCGCGGTTGGTCATCTGACCACTCCTGATTGCGCTCAATGTGCGAGGCGTTTTGATTCGGGTCACGCGGAGGACTTGTCGTCGGATCCCATTGCGCGACGAATCACCCGCTCCGTCAACCGGACCAGCACGCCGCGTGGAATCGGGCAGATGAGTCTGGCGGCCCATCGAATCTGCTTGCCGGCCATGCACGTTGGGTTTTTTCCAAGGGTCTTGAACGCTGCGTCGACCACTTCTTCGGCAGTGGTAGCGCCGGGGATCGGCTCGTTCGGCCCGGCGAGCCCACGCTCTTCGCGGAGGCGGCGCAGTGAAGGGGTGTCGGTCTCGCCGAGTACGACGGCGAGCGCGTCCACGCTCTGACCCCGCAACTCAGCCCACAGGGACTCGGCGAAGATCATGTCGAATGCCTTGGTGGCTCCATAGACGGCCATGTTCGGGGCTCCGACGAATGCCGAGCCGGCACTAAGGATGACGATGCCGCCCCGCCCTCGCTCGACCATCGCTTGGCCGAACTGGTGACTGAGTTGCATCGGGATCAGGCAGTTGCGCTGGAGCATCCGTTCGGAGGCAGCGATCGAGTTCTCGAGAAAGTGCGTGAAGTCTGCATCGGCGCCGGCGCAGTAGACCAGCAGTCCGATGTCGAGACCGGCGGTGGCGGTGACGATCGACTCGGTGGCGTCGGCCGCGCCGAGATCGGTGACGAGAACTCGGGTCTCGACGCCGGTACGGCTCTGGATGTCTTGCGCGAGTTGGTTCAGTAGCTCAGCGCGGCGGGCGAGGAGCACGACGTTGATGCCGTTGCGAGCGACTGCCTCCGCGAAGGCGGCGCCCACGCCGTCGGACGCACCCGCGATCAGTGCCCAGGGTCCGTACTTCGCCTTGTCGACGATCACGCTCGTCACTTCACAGTCTCCCGGAAAGAGGCGAGCACTCCGCGCACGAGGACCCGACGGGTCTGACCGTTGGCGATGTCGACGACGGAATCGGCGATCGGCCAAGTGAGCTTGCCGCCACTGGCGCGGACCACTTTCTCGACGGTCATGGTCACCTTCCTGTTTCTAGGTCTTGTAGACGATCCGGACGGCGGACCCGTCGACGGCGACGAGTTGGCCGGTGATGAAGCCGGAGCCTTTACCGGCGAGACGCGTGACGGCAGCAACCTCTCTAGCCCAGTGCGGCAAAGCGTTTCAGGTACGGCCATGCCACATCCGGCGGTATGCCGCCGCAGAGCGGCGAGAGATTGAACAGCTCACCGGCAGCGGTGCGTTGTCTTGCTTCATCCACGGACAGGATCACGTGCGAGGACGACGTATGGCGGAGCTCGTCGACGGTCTTGGCGGTGGTGATGTTCGCCGACACCCCATTGTCGGGGTTCCACTCCGAATACGTCATTGCATCGTGAAGGAGGTACTTTCCGATCTCGTCCCATGCCGCGTCGACGTCATCGGCGACGAAACAGTTGGCTGTGGTGTCACGTTCGGGCAGCATAATGAATCCGGGTTCGTGGCCGTTTTCGCGGCTGGCCTTCTGATAGGCCTCTTCCATCCCTGGCACGGCACCGTTGGCGAGCAGGCCGATGCCGTTTCGCCCCGCACGCCGGGCTGCGGCAAGGCTGGCACCGCCCCAACTCAACATGGGACCTTCCGGTGTGCGCGGGCGCGGTGTCACCTTCATCCGTCGGTCACCGTGTTCAACCTCTTCTCCCGCCAACAGCCTTCGCAGCAGGCCGAGCTTCTCATCGGCCAGGCGACCGCGATCGGAGAGCTTCAGTCCAAAGTGGGCGTATTCCTCAGCGCGATAACCGATCCCGAATATATACGTGGCCCGGCCGGCACTGATGTGATCCAGCACGGCAATGTCCTCCGCCAACCGGGCCACGTCGTAGAGCGGCAGAAGAATCACCAGGTTCAGCAACAACTGCTTGGTGCGCGCGGCGATCGCCGCGCCCAGCAGCAGCGGCGACGGAAGATAGCCGTCCTCGGCGCAGTGATGCTCACACAGCACCGCGGCGACACAACCCCGGGTCTCCGCCCACGCCGACATCTCGCTAGCCGCCGCGTACAGGTCGGAAGGGGGACCGCCGATCGACGGCGCCCGCATATCAAAACGGAGAGTGAACATTGCGTTTAATGACCCTCCGATGGTTGGGTCCCCATGACGGCGGCGGTGGCCTGCATGACCATCGTGACGGCCTCGTTTCGAGTGAGGGTTTTGAAAATCTCCGCGGCCATTCTCATCATGTCGCCCACCATGAGAGTGGGGCCATTGGTGAGGTTGTCGAAGGCCTCATCGACCACCGACTGTGGGGAGACGGCGCCTTCTGGTACGTCGTCCAGCGAGGCGATCTGGCCGCGGCTGTATTCGAGGGTTCGCAGGGCCGGGGTGTCGGTCTTGCCCAAAAGCAGGCCGAGCACGTCCACGCCCGTGCCTTGAAGTTCGGTCCAAAGCGCCTCGGTGAACACCATGTCGAATGCCTTGGTGGCGCCGTAGGCGACCATGTTGGGGCCTCCGGCCAGCGCAGCCCCGGAGCTGAAGTTCACGATGCCGCCACGCCCACGCTCGACCATGAGCGCGGCGTAGTGGTGACACAGCCGCATCATGACCACGCAGTTGCGCTGCAACAGTGCCTCTGCCGTTGATACCGGATTGGCAAGGAACGGTTGGTAATTCGGGTCGCTGCCGGCACAGTACACCAGCATGCCGATCTCAAGATCTTTCGTGGCGCCAATGATCGTGTTCGAGGCATCGGGGTCGGTCAGGTCGACAGCCAACGTCAGCGTCTTGGCACCAGTGCGCTCCCGGATACCGGCGGCAACCTCTGCCAGGACCTGCTCGCGACGTGCGACGAGCACCACATTCACACCGTTGCTCGCGATCCGTTCGGCGAACAGGGCCCCAACCCCGTCGGATGCGCCCAGAACGATGGCCCACGGACCATACTTGCCGGCGAAGTCCTTCGTCACTGACCGGCCACCAGAACAAGTCGAACCGAGGTGAACTTCCGGCGTGAGATGCGCCAGCCGTCATCGGTGCGCACGACGTGGTCATCGTAGAACCCGGCGGGATTCGCGCCGGCTCCGTTCTCCGCGAGGATCAACGCATCGACGTACGTGCGGACTTGCGCAGTGTCGCCGTCGATGTCGATGACCTGGTTGGTCAACCGGTGCATAGTGTGCGCGGCGCCGGAATGCACGGCCTCCATGAACTGCGCCACCTCCGCGCCTCCGGTCCACTGCCCGACCACGCCGTAGTCCAACCGGGCGTCGTCGGTGAAAACCCCTGTCAAAAGCGAGTATTGGTGACTGTCGATCGCCGTTGCATAGCGAACCGTCAGATCGAAGATTTCATCGCGGTCGGTCATGCCACATCTCCATTCGGGTGAACGACAATTCTGGGCGGTCCTTCGGATCGGCGGGCATCCTCGAGTGCGTCGGGCACCTCGTCGAGGCCGATGATGCGTCCGACGCTCGGCAGTGGGTCGAGCCGACCTTCGACAACGGCGTCGAGCACCCCGTACCAATCCTGCGGCAAGGGTCCACCGCCAAACTGGAGAGTCAAACCTTGGCGGGTGGCCTCGGTGATGCTCAAAGTGTCCCCGGTGTACCAGCCGCCCGCGCAGTAGATGCGTGACGAGAACTCCGCCTCCTTGACAATCTTGTCGATGAGCCCTGGGGCGCCGACGCACTCGAACACCACCGCCGACCCACCGAGCTTGTGTTCGGCGCGGACCTCGCGGAACACGTCGAATACAGATTTCTTCGCGGGATCGACGAGCACATGGGCGCCAAACGCCGTTCGCGCTAGTTCGCGGCGGTCTGCTTTGTAGTCGGAGACGATGATCGGCGCTATGCCACGACTCGATAGCGCCGCGACTGCGGAAAGGCCGACGGCCCCTGCACCGATGACAATCGGTGTCTCACCCGGCGCGATATTGGCGGCGCGCACGTAGAACTCGCCAACAGCGAAGCAGTCGACGACGGCGATGGCATCGCTGGATACGGTGCCGTCGACGATTTTGGCCGCGACTTCGGGTACGACGAGCAGTTCGCCGAAGCTTCCCTGAGCCTCCGGGTGTTGTCCGATGATCCGCACACCGCCGGCACCGCCGTCCACCAACCGGATCGGCATCGAGGTAACGCGGCTTCCTATCGGGAACGCGTCAGTGCAGCCCGGGCCGTGGCCGATGACCTCGCCGACGAACTCGTGGCCCATAACGATGTCGCGATCGGCGTCGTACAGCGATCGCCCGGTCGGGTCATCGATCGCGAGGTCCGGATGATCCATGAAGTGGACATCCGATGCGCAGATCGCCGTGCTCAGCGTCTTGAGAAGTAGGTCACCCTGCCCCGGAATGGGGTCAGCCGTTTCCCGGACATCCAGCCGGCCACCTCGTAATACCACTGCGCGCACGGCTCACATCTCTTTCCGGCGTATGCTTGACTGTCTCGACTATTCGAGATCTACTTCTCGGATTACTGAATGAACTTAGGTCGCTACTAGATGAGGAGTCAAGAGTGCGAGGAGCAACTTCGGCCCCGACGGGACGCGTGCTCGATGTCCTCGAGCTGCTGAGTCGTTCCAGCAGTCGCCAGATGCGGTTCTCCGATGTGGTGCGCGAACTTGACCTGACCCAGGCCACCGCGCACGCCATCCTCAAGACGCTGACCGACCGCGGCTGGGTCAGCAGGGACCCCGTCGCCAAGACGTTTGCGCTCGGCCCGTCCCTGTCGCTGATCGCCGGGGGGTTGGATGCCGCCCGGCCCCTGGCGCATATCGCGCGCGCTTCTGCAGGGCGGCTCGCCGCGACAATCGACATGCCCGCCTCGGTCATCGAACGTGCCGGTGACGACCTCGTCATCACAGCTTTCGAACAACCCAAGGACAGCTTTATCGCCGCGCCAAACGAACGAATCCCCTATACGCCCCCGTTCGGGGTCGCGTTTGCAGCATGGGATACGCCTGCGGGACAACAGGCCTGGGTACAGCGCGCGGCAGCGGACGACCCGGCTCTCGGCAAGCGACTGCACGGCGTTCTGACTGAGACCCGAGCGCGTGGCTTCGACGTCGACTGGATGACACCCGCCCTCGCACAGGCAGCGCAGGTGCTGGGGACGCTCTCCAACGACGGTTTGCCACGCAGCATGCGCTCCATCATCGATCGGCTTCGTGTCGAATTCACCTCTGCAGGCATGCTGGCCGACGATGTCACCGCTCCCGCACGGTCCGTCGCCACGATTTCGGCACCCGTACTCGACAGCCTCGACCGTACTCAGCTAGTCCTGGCGATTCACCCTGTACGACCAATGACGAATCGACGAATCCAAGTCGCCGCACGGCAACTGCTGCAGGAGGTTCAGCGAATCGCCGATATAGTCGAGCCCTAGTCGATTCCCCGGAAGGCATCCGATTTTCAACTGCGAGTAATCCGCAATGAGGTTGTGCGGCAACTGATCTAGACGACTCAAGTCGCTCAGTTCACCCACGCATCACCGGACTGGCCCTACCCGCCCGACAACCAGGTCGGCGTCCATCGCGTTGTGGTCGAAGGAGATCCACGCGTTGAGCTGACACGCACGTTTCCCACCCGGTGCTCGATTCCACCGACGCGGGATGCATCTCCACCGCGGCCCGGGTGGTCAACGCGATCGACTGGATCGGCCGCGCTCCTAAGGGATTGATCGCCGTGGAGGACATCCCGCAGGCAGAGGTCATCCGCGGCTTGATGTGGTCACGCGCTATTGTGCCAGCCGCGCGCGCAGGTCGCGCTTGAGCACCTTGCCGTACCTGTTCTTCGGCAACTCGTCGATGAACTCGTACCGCTTGGGTCGTTTGAAGCGGGCGATGCGCTCGAGCAGGTGCGCGTCGAGTTCGGCGGCCGACGCCGAGCCGACGATGAACGCCACCACGACCTCGCCCCACTCCTCGTCCGGTGCCCCGACCACGCCGGCCTCTACAACGCCGGGGTGCTCGAGCAGGACCTCCTCGACCTCGCGTGGGTAGATGTTGCTTCCACCGCTGATCACCACGTCCTTGGAGCGGTCCCGCAGCGTGAGGAATCCGCGCTCGTCGAACGATCCCATGTCGCCGGTGCGCAACCAGCCGTCCTGGAGAGTCTTGCCGGTGGCGTCGGGATTGTTCCAGTAGCCGGTCATGACAACGTCTCCGCGGCAGACGATCTCGCCGATCTCGCCTGACGGCGCCGGTGTGTCGTCGTCGCGCAGTACCGCGACGTCGACACCGGAGCGGGCATAACCGACGGACCCCAGGATCGCGTCGTCGGCGTCGATATGGTCGGCCCTGCGCAGGCCGGTGATCGTCATCGGTGCCTCGCCCTGACCGTAAAGCTGGACGAAGATCGGGCCGAACGCGGCCATCGCCTTCTTCAGGCTGTCCACGTACATCGGGCCACCGCCGTACACCACCGTCCGCAGATTGCGCGGGCACGCCCGACCGGTCTGCACCAGACGCTGGACCATGGTGGGTGCGAGGAACGCGCTACAGCCTGGGTGGTGCTCGCACAGATCCATGAACTCCGCCGGCTCGAATGCTCCCGACTCGGGAATCACCTGGCGTGCACCACGCAGCACGTACGGCGGAATGTAGAGACCCGACCCGTGCGACATCGGCGCGCCGTGCATCAGGCTGCAGTCGTGGTCCGGCGCATCGAAATCCGCGAGGTGGGCGACCGTCATCGCCATCAGGTTGCGGTGCGAGAGCATCGCGCCCTTGGAACGGCCGGTGGTGCCGCTGGTGTAGAACAGCCATGCCAATGTCGACGGATCGGTGGTGCGCGGCGGATCCGACGGGACGTTCGCCAGACGGCTCGAATACGCCTCGGAGTCAACGGTTTCGATGGGTACCTCGGTGACTGACGCGAGTTCCGCGCCGATCTTGGGCGACGCGAAGACCTGCGAGACGCCCGCATCGTCGAGGATCTGCACCATCTCCAGCGGATGCAGTTTGTAGTTGATCGGGACCACCACGCACTCGGCGGCCCAGGTGGCGAACATCAGCTCGACGATCTCCGGGCGGTTCTCACTGGCAATCGCAACGCGAGCGCCTGCGCCCGGCTCGCGCATCGATGAAGCCAGTCGTAGCACCCGCTCGTGCAGCTCACCCCACGTATGCAGTTGACGCTCACCGTGATACACCGCTCCGCGGTCGCCGTGTCGTGCGGCGGCCTGGTCAAGCAGCGCGAACAGATTCAACGCGCGACCCATTCCGAATTCAACGCGAAGTCTGACAGGTACTTCGTCGAACTCCAGCCGCCGTCGACGACGATGGTCTGCCCGTTGATGAAGCTCCCTCCCTCAGAACACAGGAACGCCACCGTGCTCGCCAGGTCGTCGACGCTGCCCAGCCGCGGGTATGGAGTCATCTCGGTGTTGATCTTGCGGAACCGCTCGTCCTCAAGGCGTGTCGCCACCATCGGGGTGAGTGTGACGCCGGGAGCCACGGCGTTGCAACGGATTCCCTGTGGGCCGTACTGACATGCGATGTGCATCGTCAGCGCCGTCAGGCCGCCCTTGGCCGCCGAGTACGCGCCGCCGCGCAGGCCGCCAACGACCGCGAAGGTCGACGTGATGTTGATGATCGCCGAGCCCGACTGCATGTGCGGGATGACGTCGCGCGCGAGCCGGAACGGCGCCCGCAGCATCAATCCCAGGAAATAGTCCAGGCTTTCGTCGTCGGTCTCATGCAGCGGTTTGGGGCTGCCGACGCCGGCGTTGTTGATCAGGAAGTCGATGCGCCCCCACCGGTCGACGGCGGCGGCCACGATCCGTTGCGGCGCATCGTCCGCCGTCAGGTCCACGGCGATGGTGGCCACCCGCTCTGGATCGCCGATCGCCTTCTCCAGCTCGCTGAGCCTATCCTCGTCGCGTCCGGCCCCGACGACGGCCATGCCTGCCTCCGCGAGCTTCGTCGCGCATCCGAAGCCGATGCCGCTGCTCGCGCCCGTCACGATCGCCACCTGCATGTCAGTCCACCTTTGTTCTTCCCGTCGTCCCCCTACCCTCCGGGTTGGAGGTGCCCCCACCGCTCGCCTCGGCCGTCAGCTCCGCCCGGATCTGATGCTTCAAGATCTTGCCTGCGTCGTTCTTCGGCAATGTGCCCCAAATGACCATCTGTTCAGGGACTTTGAACTTGGCCAGGCCCTCGCTCAGAATAAGGTCGCGCAGGTCCGTCAGGTCGGGCGCGCGCTGATCGGATGCGACGACGACGGCGCACGCTCGCTCCCCGGTACGCTCATCAGGCAGGCCGACGACCGCGATCTCCGCGATGCCCGGATGCCCGACGAGGATGTCTTCCACTTCCTTTGGCGAGATGTTCTCGCCGTTGCGGATGATGATGTCTTTGGCCCGGCCGGTGACAACCAAGTAGCCGTCGTCAAGCCAGCGGCCGAGATCACCCGTCCGAAAGTAGCCCTCGTCGTCGAACGACGCCGTTTCATCCTCGGGATGCAGATAGCCGACAAGCATCTGCGGTCCCCGCGCGCGGATCTCGCCGTCGACCAGTTTGATGTCGGCGATCCCTGCCCGACCATCGGTGTCCGCTGCGTGTTCGGAGTCGTCCACTGAGCCCACGGTCGTCACGGGCACTTCCGTCGAGCCATACACCCGGCTGACCGCCGCCTGCTCGAAATAGGTTGAGGCCCTGCGGATCAACGACGGCGGCACTGACGCGCCCCCGCAGATGAACACCTTGAGGTCGGGCAGGTGCGTGTCCGCGCGCTCAGTAGCGGCCAGCAGGCCCTCGAGAAACGGCGTGGCCCCGGCCATGTGCGTGCAGCGTTCGGCAGTCATCAGCGACGCCGCGGCGTCTGCGTCCCAGCGCTCCATCAGGACCGCCGTGGTGCCGAGCAGTAGCGGGCATTCGAACGCATAGATCGAACCACCGATGTGAGCGATCGGCGACGGGACGAGGAACGTATCGCCGTTGTCGACCAGCCAATGCTCGCCGAGCTGACGGATCAGCGCGTGGATCGAATTGTGGGTGTGCAATACCCCTTTGGGACGACCGGTGGTTCCGGAGGTGTAGAGGATCATGCGCACGGCGTCGGGATCCAGCACAGGCAGGCCAGCCGTCGCCGGTTCGGTGAACAGCGATTCGTAGGCTGTGTGGTCACGAACGTTCGTTACCGCTCGATTTTTCGGCGATTTCTCGAGCGGTAAGGAACGTTCGCCGCGGCGCAGCACCACGACCTCGGGCGGTGAGGTCATGTCTGCGGTGACCCGGTCCAGCATCGCGACGTAGTCGTGCTTTCCGAAGACAGACGGCACGAAGATCGCGCGGCTATCGGCGTCGGACAGGATGAACGCCAGCTCCCGATCCCGCAGGGACGGCAGGATCGGGTTCACCACCATGCCCGCCATCGTCGCGCCCAGGTAGATCACCGCCGCCTCATGCCAATTCGGCAGCATGAACGACACCACGCTGCCAGCAGGCATGCGTGTCATCAGTCCCTTCGCCATCTGCGTCGCCTGCTCGTGCAGCGTCTTGCAGTCGAGCCGAATGTCGCCGTCCACCAATATTGTTCGGTGCGGCGTGGCGACGGCGGCATCCCGCAGTGAGTCGGCCAGTGTCTCCCGCACCCACAGCCCCCGCCGGTAAGCGTCGGCTGTGCGTTGCTCGTCGACCCGCACCGGTCGGCCTAACCCTTGACCCGGCGCATGGTCATCGAATGCCGGTACCGCGCCGAGGGATGGGTGTTGATCGTGACCTGGGCGACCTCGCCGTCCGAGGTCTTGTAGGTGCGCTGCATCTCCAGCGCTGCGGTGCCGTTGTCCACCTTGAGCGCGTCTGCGAGTTCGCGAGTGACCGGTACGGCCGAGATCTCTTGATGCACCTCGACGATGCTCACGCCGAACAGGTCCTCGATCAGCGGGAAAATGGGACCGGAGTGGCGCTGCAGCAGCCTGCCCACCGCTGCGAACGCCCGGTTGATGTAGTACTCCGTGCGGCAGACCGGCGCTGTGGTCCCGTCGGCTTGTCGGTATCCGCGCACGGCCAACCACTGCGAACCGACCGCGAGGCCGGTCCGCGCCGCGGTGGTTTCGTCGATCGTGACCATCGCGTTCGATTCGATCGTCAACTGTGCGCCTGCCGCGAAGGCCAGCAGGTCGTTGATCGACATCACGTCCTGGGCATACGAATTCGCCGCCGGCCGTGGAACGACGAGGGTTCCCGCGCGTGGCCGCGAGGCGACGAGGTTGTCGTCACGCAGCCTGCGCAGCGCCTCCCGAATGGTGTAGCGGCTCACTTCGAATCGCTCACAGAGTTCGTGTTCGGTCGGCAACTGCGAGCCCACCGGATACACCCCGTCGACGATCTCCTTGCGCAGGGTGCGCGCCACCTGGAGGTAGCGATGGTCTGTCGGGCTGACGGTCATGTCGGTCGCAGTGCCAGCACGCTGCCGTCGCCGTCGGCCGAAACGTACAGGGTGCCGTCGGGCCCGATGGTGATGCCCGCGAACGGCCCCTGCGGTCCGGAGAAGGGGGGCATTCCCTTGAGCGGCTTGGGTTCCACACCCGGCGGTGGACCCACCGGCAGGCCGGACGCGAGTGTGCGGCGCTGTCCGCTGGACAAGTCCACCGCGATGACCTCCTTGGCGCCTGCATCGACGATGTAGAGCGTTCCATTGGCCATGAGAATCCCTTGGGGGCGTTGCAGGCCGTCGACCACCGTCTCCGTCGACCCGGCCAGTCGCACCACCCGGCCGGCGCCGGACTCGGACACCAATGGGGTGCCGTTCGGGTCGAATGCGACGCCGACCGGATCCTGCAGTCCCGAAGCCAGCACCTCCACGTTGCCCGACCGCAGCGAGTGCACTCGACCGGTTCCGAGTTCGGCGAAGACGATGCTGTCACCCGGGCCGACCGCGACTCCATAGAGCTGGTCGAATCCGTCTGCGAGATAGTCGGTTTCGCCGTCGCCGGGACGGTAGCGGGCAATCTGGCCCCCCGACGTCGCGACCACGAAAGTACCGGGCCCCGCAGGGGCCAAGCCGCGAAGGAAGCCGGGATAGCCGGGCGAGAACAGCATGCCGACCGTTTGCAGCGATCCGTCAGGGCTGACCACATAGAAGTAGGTGCCGTCAGCGACATAGAGGTTGCCGTCATGACCGATCGCGAGATCCAGCGGCCAGTTCAATCCGCCCGGCAACACCGTGCGAGTCTCGCCGCCGCCGAGAATCTCGGTGATCTCTCCGGTGAAGTTCGAGACGAATAACCGGTCGTCGACAAAGGTCAGATTGTCCAGGCCCGGAGTGAGCTGAGCCAGCAGGCGCTGTTCGCCGCTGCGCGGATCGATCCGCAATACCTGCCCGCTGGCCACCTGCGTGGAGACGATGAAGCCCTCCGAATCGAACTTCACGGCATCCGGGACGCCGAGATCACCCGTAACCCGTTGCGGCTCACCGTTTTCAGGGTCTATTCGCCAGATCTCGTTCGCCGTCATCAGCGGGTAATAGAGCAGGCCGTCGGGGCCGACCTCCATGGCGTTGGGCGATGGCAGGTTCTCCAGCAGGATCCGCTGCGCGCCGGTGCTGCGATCCAGCTCCATCAGCCGCCCGCCGTCGCGGCACTCGCCGATGAACAACCGATCCTGATGCACCGTGATGCCGTTTGCACACGGCAGGTCGTCGCGCAGCACGCGAGTTCGGCCGGCGGCATCGCGCACGCTCACTCGGCCGTCCATCACCTCGGTGGCGTACAGGTTGCCGCTGCTGTCGAAGGCGACGTCGTCGGGCGCGATGATGTCGCTGCCCTTGGCGCTCACCGTGTCCACCCGTCCGGTGCCGAGGTCCAGCGCGCTGATCTGGCTGCCGGTCACCTGCGCGACGTAGACGCGCCCGTCGGGACCTGTGCGCAGGCCGTTCGCGCCGAACAATCTGCTGGGTGCGGTCAGGCGCGCCAGCCGCCAGCCTTCGGCAGCGGTGGGGCTGGGTGCGGTGTACCTGGAGGGCGGGAGCGACTCCGTCGCGGGGAGAGTCATGATCTCGGACGTTATCAAGCTCCTTTAGTCCAGACAATAGCGATAAGAAGAGAGTCCTCTGGCCTTGACGAGCTGATCACCGCTGCGGAATAGTGTTCTGCAATATGCAGAGCACCGTATTTTGTCCGGACAAATAGGCACATGGACGATCTTCTGAGGCTGGACGGCCGCATCGTCGTGGTGTCGGGCGCGGGCGGCGGCGGCATTGGCACCACGGTCACTCGGATGGCCGCGCAGGTCGGCGCCACGGTGATCGCGGTGAGCCGATCCAAGGAAAACCTCGACGAACACATCGCACCGCTGGCCAAACAAGGCCTCCATGTGGTGCCCGTCTCCGCCGACGCGTCGACCGACGACGGGGTGGCCACGGTGCTCGACCAGGTGCGGCGCACCGACGGCGATCTCTACGGCCTTGTCAACATCGCAGGCGGTGCCGCGCCGTCGACCTGGATGCCCTCGACGCGGGTGACCCGCGACGACTGGCGCGCCCTGTTCACCGCCAACTTGGAGACCGCGTTCTTCATGAGCCAGGCGGTGGCGTCGGAGATCCGAGGGCAGGGCAATCCGGGATCGATCGTGTCGTTGTCTTCGATCAGCGGCATGAACACCGCGCCGTTCCACATCGCGTACGGCACCGCCAAGGCCGCCGTCGCCGCGATGACCCGCACGATGGCGGTTGAACTGGCCATCGACAACATTCGGGTGAACGCCGTGGCGCCGGGAGTGACGGAGACGGCGGCGTCACGCACGTACGTCGACGACGACCCCGAGCGGGACCGGTAGGCGATCGCGATGGGCCGGCGCGGCAGACCCGAAGAACAAGCCGGCGCGATCCTGTTCCTGTTATCGGACTTATCGAGCTACATCACCGGCCAGACCCTGCTTGTCGACGGCGGCCTGAACCTCAAGTGGAGCCACCTCGGCGCGGACAACACCTCGCTGTTTCTCAAGGACGAATCGTTCCGCAGCGCCATCAGTCGGCACGAGGAGGAAGCATGACCGATTTGGAAGTCCAAGCTGCTGAAGAGCTTTCAGAGCCGATGACCATCGGTGTCGACGCGTACATATCGGAGGACTACGCCCGCGCCGAACGAGACAAGCTGTGGCGCAAGGTATGGCAACAGGTCGGCCGGGTCGAGGAGATCCCCGAAGTCGGCGGCTATCTCACCTACGACATCCTCGACGACTCGATCATTGTCGTGCGCACGGGCCCGAACAAATTTGCCGCACACCACAACGTATGTATGCACCGCGGCCGCAAACTGGTCGACAACCCCGAGGGCGCCAAGAACGCGGTCGGCCGGGCGCGCAAATCCTTCGTATGCGGATTCCACGGCTGGACATACGGTCTCGACGGTGCCTGCACCCACATCCGCGAACAGGACGACTGGAAGGGCACGCTGACTCCGCAGAACACCCATCTCGCCCCCGTGCAGGTCGACACCTGGGGTGGCTGGCTGTTCGTCAACATGGATCCCGACTGCGAACCGCTGGCCGACTACCTCTTCCCCGCGGCGAAGATCCTCGACCCGTTCGGTCTGGAGAACATGCGCTACAAGTGGCGCAAATGGCTGTACTTCGACTGCAACTGGAAGGTCGCGATGGAGGCCTTCAACGAGACCTACCACGTGTTCACCACGCACCCGGAGTTCAACAAGTTCGGTGAGTTCAAGGGTTGGGCCAAGGCGCAGGGCAGGCACAGCAACATCGGCTACGACGCGCCAAAGGGTATGGACGAGACCAAGTCCAAGATTCGCCTCGGCACCGGTGATCCGCGTATCTCGACGGCGGAGATGCAGATCTACACGATGGAAGAGACCAACGCGACCACCACCAACACGCTGGTGAACGCGGCGAAGCGACTCGTCGACGAGCTGCCGGAGGGGACGCCTGCCGACGAGGTCCTCCAACACTGGCTGGCCTCGGCCCGCCGGGATGACGAGGAGCGCGGCGTGGTCTGGCCGACGATCCCACCCGACATCCTCGGCCAGAGCGGCACCGCTTGGCAGATCTTCCCGAACTTCCAGGTCGGCCAGGGGCTGACGAGCGCGCTGTGCTACGCCGCCCGGCCTGATCCGAGTTATAACCCCGACAAATGCATCTTCGAGGTCGCGGTCTTCGAGCTGTACCCCAAAGGTGAAGAGCCGCAGACGGAATGGCAGTACACACCGAAGGACTCTCCGAACTGGCTGTCGGTGCTGCCTCAGGACTTCTCGAACATGGCAGCTGTGCAGCAGGGCATGAAGTCGGCCGGCTTTTCAGGCACCAAGCCTAACCCGTACCGCGAGCGCAGCACCGTCAACCTTCACTACCAACTGTCCAAATACATGGGCACGGGCGAGCCCCAAGAGCTGTGATTTCGGCGTGCTTGGTCACGCTCACCGTGACGGAACACGCCGAAATCACCAGTAAAGGAGACACATGACGACCTGCGGGCCGACTGATACGCCGACCGACATCGACATCCCCGCAATTCGGGAGAAGTACGCCGCCGAACGCGCGAAGCGTCTGCGGCCCGACGGCGGTTCGCAGTATTTGGAGCTCGAAGGGGATTTCGCCGAATTCTACGAGGTCGATCCTTACACGACGGTGACCGAGCGCGGCCCGATCGTCGAAGACGCCGACGTCGTTATTCTCGGCGGCGGCTTCGCCGGACTGCTGGCCGGCGCGTATCTCAAGAAGGCCGGCGTCGAAGGTATCCGTGTCATAGAGATGGCCGGCGACTTCGGTGGGGTGTGGTACTGGAACCGATTCCCCGGAATCCAGTGCGACAACGACGCTTATTGCTACATCCCGCTGCTCGAAGAGCTGGACTTCATGCCGTCGAAGAAGTTCGCCGACGGCGCCGAGATCTTCCAGCACTGCCGCAACATCGGCAAGCACTTCGGCCTGTACGACGGTGCGCTGTTCTCCACCCAGGTGCGCGAACTGCGTTGGGACGACGCGACTGAGCGCTGGCGGATCAGCACCGACCGCGGCGACGACATCCGGGCCCGATTCGTCGTCATGGCACAAGGCTCATACAACCGCCCCAAACTGCCGGGAATCCCCGGTATCAAGGACTACCGGGCTGCCGGTGGGCATGTATTCCACTCCGCGCGTTGGGACTACGACTACACCGGCGGTGATGCGGACGGTGGCCTGCACAAGCTGGCGGACAAGCGCGTCGCCCTCGTCGGCACCGGCGCCACCGGAATTCAGTTGGTACCGCACCTCGGCCGCGATGCCCAACAACTCTTCGTATTCCAGCGGACGCCGTCGTCGGTGGATGCGCGCACCAACCCTCCCACCGATCCGGACTGGGCCGCCTCACTGCAGCCGGGCTGGCAGGAGGAGCGCAAGCGTAACTTCCACAATTGGTCACCGTTTGTCGGCGTCGTGTTCGGCGAGCCGGATCTGGTGTGCGACTTCTGGACTGAGCTCGGCCGCAATCTGACCGCCCGTATCGCGGGCAGCGACGACCCCGCGTCGGTGACCATCGAGCAGATCATGGCGTTCAGGGAAGAGGAAGACTACAAGATCATGGAGCGGCTGCGTCGCCGCGTCGCCGAGATCGTCGACCACCCGGACACCGCCGAGGCGCTCAAGCCCTACTACCGGTTCATGTGCAAGCGTCCGTGTTCCAGTGAGCACTACCTCGCCACCTTCAACCGTCCGAACGTCACGCTCGTCGACGTGTCCGCGTCCAAGGGGGTGGAACGGTTGACCGAGAAGGGAATCGTCGCCGACGGTGTCGAATATGAGGTCGATTGCGTCATCTTCGCCAGTGGCTTCGAGATCTCGACGGAGATCAGCCGCCGGTACGCGATCGACCAGATCGTCGGTCGCGACGGGCTCTCGCTCTTCGACTATTGGCAGGACAATTACAAGACCCTGCACGGGATGACGAGCCGCGGCTTCCCGAACCAATTCTTCATGGGCTTCATTCAGGGTGGCGTATCGGCCAACACCACGGCGATGTTCGAGCAGCAGGCCAAGCACATCGCCTACATCATCGCCGAGGCGCAGAACCGGTGTGCCACAACGGTCGAGCCCAGCCAGGAGGGCCAGGACGCCTGGGTGCAGACGGTCCGCGAGCTCGCAATCGACAACTCAGCATTCGAACTGTCCTGCACACCAGGCTATTACAACAATGAAGGCCGCGGAGGCGCAGTGGGCAACGGCTCCTTCCTCGGTGACTTCTATTCGCCCGGTTTCTACGCCTTCGACGAGTTGATCGCCGAGTGGCGTTCCAAAGGCGACCTGGACGGGCTTGAAATCCGTGCCTGACCTGAGATTCGACGGCCGGGTCGCGGTCGTCACCGGCGGCGGCAGGGGACTGGGCCGCTCATACGCTCTGCTGCTGGCGTCGCAGGGTGCGAAGGTCGTCGTCAACGATCCCGGCGGAACCCTCAGCGGCGGTGGAGCGGACGAGACACCCGCCGACGATGTGGTGCGCGAGATCGCCGCTGCGGGTGGAGAAGCGGTCGTATGCACCGACTCGGTGTCCACCCCTGCCGGCGGCAAGGCGATCATCGACAGCGCGCTGGAACGGTTCGGCCGTGTCGATATCCTCATCCACAACGCCGGAAATGTCCGACGCGCCCCCCTGCGAGAGATGACTTATGACGACTTCGAGGCCGTCATCGACGTACACCTGCGCGGAGCATTCCATGTTGTGCGGCCTGCGTTCCCGGTGATGTGTGACGCGGGCTACGGGCGCATCGTGCTGACATCGTCGATCGGTGGACTGTACGGCAACCACGGAGTGGCGAACTATGCGGCCGCCAAGGCGGGCGTGATCGGGCTGTCCAACGTCGCGGCGATGGAAGGTATCGACCACGACGTGAAGAGCAACGTGATCGTGCCCGCCGCCGTCACGCGAATGGCAGAAGGCATCGACACGTCGGCGTATCCGCCGATGGGCTCTGATCTGGTTGCGCCTGTGGTCGGCTGGCTGGCACACGAAACCTGTTCCATTACAGGTGAAATACTGATCGCCCTTGCGGGCCGGGTGGCCACCGCCGTCGTGGCGGAGACCCCGGGCGTGTACCGGCCGTCGTGGACGATCGCCGACGTCGGTGAGCACATGACTGCGATCAGGGACGACACACAGCCACTGGTCTTTCCCGTAGTGCCCGACGGCCACGGCGACCACATCCGATACAGCTTCGGCATGGCAGCCCAAGGAGCGGCCAGTGGCTAGCCAAGGCCCGTTGACGGGTGTGCGGGTCGTCGACCTCACCGCGATGGTGATGGGGCCGTACTGCACACAGATCATGGCGGACATGGGTGCCGAGGTCATCAAAGTCGAACCCCCGCAAGGCGATAACACACGTTTCATCTCGGTCGGTCCGGAATCGGGAATGAGCGGGGTGTTCGTCAACGTCAACCGCGGAAAGCGCGGCATCGTCCTCGACCTGCGGACCGACGCGGGCAAGGCGGCGCTGCGCGCCCTCATCGGACGCGCCGACGTCTTCATCCACTCGATGCGCTCGAAGGCGATCACCAAGCTGGGGTTCGGATACGACGACGTCGCTGCGATCAATCCGGCCATCGTCTATACGAACTGCTACGGATACGGCCGCCGCGGACCCGACCGCGACCGCCCCGCCTACGACGACACCATTCAGGCCGAATGCGGAATACCCGCGGTGCAGCAACAACTGACAGGTCAGGCGGACTATGTCGGCACCATCATGGCCGACAAGGTCGCCGGGCTCACCGCGCTGTACGCGACGACGATGGCACTGTTCCACCGTGAGCGCACGGGGGAGGGGCAGGAGGTCGAGGTCGCGATGTTCGAGACCATGGCATCATTCATGCTGGTCGAACATGCCAACGGCGCCATTTTCGACCCCCCGTTGGGCCCGGCGGTATATCCGCGCACGGTGGCGCCGAATCGGCGGCCGTATCGCACCAGCGACGGATACATCGCGGCGCTGATCTACAACGACAAACACTGGGACGCCTTCGTCAACGCGGTGCAGCCGGCATGGCACAACGACAAATACGCCACCCTCGAACTGCGCGCCAACGACATCGACGCCGTGTACGGGCTGTTGGCCGAGACCTTGAAGGAGCGCACCACCGAGGAGTGGCTCGCGCTGTTCAGTCAGCTCGAAATCCCCGCGGCACCGCTCAACACGCCCGATGAGTTGTTCGACAACCCACACCTCAACGCCGTCGGCCTGTTCGAGACAGTGGACACCATTCACGGTCCGGTGCGTTTTCCCGGTGTCCCGACCTGGTTTTCGCGCACACCCGGCCGAGTCGCCGGACCCGCTCCGCTGTTGGGCGAAGACACCGCTGATGTACTCCGTGAGCTCGGACTCACCGATCTGGAAACGACGGGATCGGGATAGGCCGTGGACTTCGAGATGGGACAGAAGGCCGCCGCGCTGCGCACCGAGCTGCGTGAGTTGGTGAACAGCAATGTGCCCGAACACTTTCTGGGCGCATTCACCGACGATCCTGCCGACCTGGAGACCGCCCAGGCGTTCTGCCGGCTGTTGGCCGAGCGCAACCTGCTGTGCTTGTCCTGGCCCGAGGAGTTCGGCGGCGGGGCGGCATCGGTATGGGAGCAGACGGTGGTGCGCGAGGAGA